>NZ_JBIBJI010000007.1:0-498232 GCF_042958345.1 Streptomyces sp. NPDC007983 | reverse complement strand
TGAGTTGCCTACGTGTCACACCCAGCGTCCTACCAGGTCCTGCCCCCGCAAGGGACCAAAACCCGAGATTGATCACGACCTCACACAGGCCCTAGGTGTGCTGTCCGGAGAGGTTGGTGATGCGGCTGGCTGGGGTGTGGCCGCTGATTCCGGTGTGGGGTCGGTGGTAGTTGTACCAGTCCAGCCAGCCGGGAAACGCTGCCTGACGCTCGCTTTCTGAGGTGTAGGGCCGCTGGTAGGCCCATTCGTCCAGCAGGGTGCGGTGGAAGCGCTCGACCTTGCCGTTGGTCTGCGGTCGCCAGGGGCGGGTCCAGCGGGGGCTGATGCCCAGGTCATGGCAGGTCTGTTGCCAGGTGTTCTTGCTGTAGGCCCAGGCGTTGTCGGTCAGCACCCGCTCGAGGGTCACGCCGCGTGCGGCGAACCAGGCGGCAGCTCGTCGTAGGAAGGCCGCGCAGGTGGCCGCCTTCTCGTCGGGCAGGTTCTCGGTGTAGGCCAGGCGGGAGTGGTCATCCAGCGCGGTGTGCAGGAAGGCGTAACCGGTGCCGGTGCGGTTCTTGCGGCCGGCCGCGCGGCCCAGGACTTTGTGGCCGCCGCCGTCGGGGATGCGGCCGAGCTTCTTGACGTCGATGTGGACCAGTTCGCCGGGTTGGGAGCGTTCGTAGCGGCGGACGGGTTCGCCAGTGGCCCGGTCGCAGATGGTCAGCGGTGGCAGGCCGTGGCGTTGGAGGATGCGGTGGGCGGTTGAGGCGGCGACGCCAGCACGGGCGGCCAGCCGCAGCGGGCCGATCCGATGTTCACGGCGCATCCGCAGCACCCGCTCCTCCACACAGGCGGGTGTCCGGCGTGGTGAGTGATGGGGGCGGCTGGAGCGGTCCTGCAGGCCCGCTGCCCCGTGGTGGCGGTAGCGGTGGGCCCAGCGGGCGGCGGTGGTGTGGCTGACCTGGAACCGTTCGGCCGCCCGCCGCAGCGGCCATCCGTCCTCGACGACACACCGGGCCAGACGCAGCCTGCCGGTCGGAGTCAGCGGGGCGTTACGGTGGATCAACGAGGGCCTCCTGCGTGTTGGTGAAGATGTCGCAATCCACACCGAAACCAGAGGCCCTCGCCTCGTTCAAGCACCACCCACGGCGCGTCGCCCGTCACCAACGTCCCCGGACAACACACCTAGGCCCAGCGGCGGAAGCGGGTGTGCAGCGTGGCCCACGAGCCGTACCGCTCGGGCACGTCCCGCCAGGCCGTGCCGGTCCGGAACTTCCACACGATCCCATTGAGGACCGTCCGGTCATCCAGCCGTCTGCGGCCCCGCTCGCACCGGGGCAGCAACGGCTCCACGAAGGCCCATTCGGCATCGGACAGTTCATGGCGACGTATCACCCGACCATGATCCATGACCCAAGATCATTTGACGACAGACTCTAGTAGCCCAGGCCCGCCTTGACCTCGTCACCGAAGAACGTACTGCTGTTGAACGTGGCACCGGCGTAGAGCATCGCTGCCGCGGCCGGCAGGGCGATCCACGGCTTGCCGCGCAGCAGGGCGATCAGGCAGACCAGCGGAAGCAGCCCGTAGGGCGGGAGCCGTGTCTGCGCGCCGGGACCTTGCGCCCACGGATACCAGCCGGCGAAGCGGAAGGCGATGGCATACCGGCCGGGATCGATGTGCAGCGCCCAGTGCCACACATCTTGCAGGTACGGCACCAGCGCCAGCGCGGCGAGGACGAGAGCGGCCAGCTGGATGCCGTCCAGCCACCACGGCCGGGCCGTGTCGTCGACGACGGCACGGGCGCGGGCCTGCAACCCGGCACGCGTCAAGGCGACGACCTCCCGCGACGGGGGCCAGGAACGGCCGGGATAGGCCTCGGCCAGGCAGGCCGGCAACTCCTCTCCCTGCCGGGAGCGGTAGGGCTCGGGATAGGCCGCGAGCAGCAGACGGTTCACGCCGGGGCCGTCCCGGCATCCCCGGAGCGTCCGATGACGACGGCCGCCGCCTGCTGCATCCGCAGCGCCTCCCGGCCGAGCGCCTCGGAGCCGTCCTCGGTGAGCCGGTAGTAGCGCCGCGCCCGCCCGTCCACGATCTCCTCGTCACCGGCGGCCACCAGCCCGGCCCACTCCATCCGCTCCAGCGCGCCGTAGAGGGTGCCGACGGCGATCCGGAGCCGCCCGCCGGTGGCCCGCTCGGCGGCCTTGATGATGCCGTAGCCGTGCAACGGCCCGTCCATGAGCGCGTGATTTAGAGACGGACGCGGGCCCAGACGGTCTTTCCGACGACGCGCTCCCGTACGCCCCACGCCTCGGCGAACGCCTCCACGATCGCCAGCCCACGCCCGCGCTCGGCGTCCGGCGCCGCGTCGCCGATCAGCGGTAGGCCGTCGCCGGGGTCGGACACCTCGACGCCGACCAACTTCTCTGCGTCGTATGCGATACGCACCTCGTAGTACCGGCCGGGTACGCGGCCATGTCGTACCGCGTTGGTCGCCAGCTCCGAGAGGACGAGCAGCACGACTAAGGCGGAGCCAGGAGCCACGCCCCACGTGCTGAGTGCGACCTCAACGGCGTGGCGAGCGCGATGGACCGATGGGGGTACGGGCGTGAACCTCTTCACCCAGCGATACATGGGGACGACGTCGTGACTTTGTGCGTTCATGCCTCAACTGTGGGTGTCAATAGCTACCTTGACCAGGGGAAACGACTCAACGCTGCAAAGCGTCAAGTCCAGTCGAACACCCGTTGAGTGACGTTGAGTGGCGTTGAGAGGGCGACAGAGGTGGCCAAACCGAAGAAGAGAGACGCGGCATCACCGACCGTGCAGTACTTCGCTGCCGTACTGAAGCTGCTGCGCCAACAGGCGGGGCTGACGCAAGGCGAGCTCGGCGAGCGGATGGGGTACACCGGCTCCGCCGTGAGTGCGGTGGAGACGTGTACGAAGCCGCCGACGGACGAGTTCATCGAAGCGGCCGAGAAGGCACTTGACGCGGGAGGGTTGCTGAGGGCGGCCATCGGGTTCCTGCGGCTGGAACGCTACCCGGAACACTTCCAGGGCTTCGTAAAGCTTGAGCAGGAGGCGATCAGCGTGTCGTCGTACTGCATGCAGTTGATCGATGGCCTGCTCCAGACTCCGGACTACGCCCGCGCGTTGTTCGATCACGCATTCCCGCCGGTCGACGCGGACGAGGCGGATCGTCTGGTTGCGGCCCGCCTGGATCGCAAGGCGCTGTTCGACCGCAAGCCGGTAGCAGTCGTCAATGTGATCCTGGAGGAAGCAGCGCTGCGCCGACACATCGGCGGGCTGGAGATCATGCGAGCCCAGTACGCGTACCTCATCGAGTGCGCGCGGCGTCCCAACGTGGTCATCCAGGTGATGCCGCAGAGCCGAGGCGGGCACGCTGGCCTTCCGGGCCCGATGAAGCTGATCGAAACCCCGGACGAGACGACCCTTGTCTATCTGGAGGGCCAAGGGAAGAGCATGCTGGTTTCCAAGCCGGACGAGGTAGGTGTCCTGTCCCGCCGCTATGCCATGATCAGGTCCCAGGCTCTCGGGCCCGAGGAATCCGTACGCTTCATCGAGCAGTTGATGGGTGAGCTATGAGCAGACTCAGGTGGTTCAAGAGCAGCTACAGCGACAACACGGGCGGCGACTGCGTCGAGGTCGCCCTCGACTGGCACAAGTCGAGCTACAGCGACAACACCGGCGGTCAGTGCGTCGAGGTGGCACACACCCCCGCCACCGTCCACATCCGCGACTCCAAGATCCCCGACGGGCCGAACCTCCAGATACCCGCCGACGCCTGGTCGGCCTTCCTGACGACCGTCAACCACCCCCGGTAGCCGCCATGCGGGCGCGCAGCAGGAGGGCGACCCAGCTGCGGTACGGGCGCCACGCGTCCGCGATCGCGGCGAGCCGGGAGAGGCCCGGGGCCTCGCCCAAGCCGTACTCGGTGGCCACCGCACGGTGCACCCGGGGTTCGGCGGTGGGGAAGAGGTCGGGGTGGCCCGCGCCACGGATCAGGATGAGTTCGGCGGAGAACGGGCCGATCCCCGGCAGAGACTGAAGGTCTTTGAGGGCCTGGTCGGCGTCCCGCGCCCGCAGCGCCGAGGCGTCCAAGTCCCCGTCCAAGGCGGCTTCGGCGATGGCATGCAGGCGTTCGATCTTGACGTCGGTCAGGCCCGGGATACGGGCCAGGGCCCGCAGCACCGCCGGGGTCGGGAAAGCATGGAGCCGCCGGCCCGCGACGTCGACGGGCCGGCCGTGGTCGCGGGCGAGGCGGCCCTTGATGGCCGCTGCCTGGGTCTTGCGGATGCGGTGACCGATGACGGCCCAGGCGGCGGCCTCGTACGGGGAGTGGAAGCAGACGGGCCGCAGCCCCGGGAACTCGGCCCACAGGCTCGCCACCACGGGGTCCCTCTCACCGACGGCGGGGAATCCGGTGCCGTCGATGTCCAGGGAGAGGATCCGGGCGATCTGGTTCCGGGCGGCCTTCCCAGCCGCGCTGTCGGCGTGGACCGTGAACTCGGCCGAAACTACCCCGGGTTCACCGACCGCCTCCTTCTGGCGCAGGGCGCAGCCGATGACGCTGTGGTGGTCGTCGGCGGGGAAGGCCAGGCGCAGCAGTCCGTCGGCCGCGTGGTCGTAGGAGGCGGGGGTGAAGCCCTCCAGGAACCGGATGGACGAGGCCAGGGAGAACGGGCCTTGGGGGGCGAAGGAGGCGGTGGTCACGCGTCAGGCTCCGTGGGCGGTCAGGACGTAGCCCTCGGGGCCGACGAAGGAGAAGAACGGGCCGAACGGGCTGTCGGCGAGCGGGGTCAGGACCGTGACGCCGTCCGCGGTGAGCTTGTCGTGCAGCGCCTGGGCGTCGGGGGTGGAGAACCACAGGGCGACCCCCAGTCCCGGGCGGCCGGAGTCCAGGTCGGTGCCCGGCAGCGGCTCGCGCACGGCCATCGGGCAGGGCTTGGTGTCGAAGACGACCGCGCCCGGCGGCGAAGCGGGGGTACGGCGCAACCCGAGGTGCTTCTCGCAGAACTCGGCCGCCGCCTCAACGTCACGGACCTGAAGAGCGACGAAGTCGGGGCCGTCGATGCTGATGGACATGAGTGTCCTCCTCGAATCAATGTCAGGACTTTGACATGCGCCAACGCTAGACGTGGCCCACACGTGTGTCAAAGTATTGACATGAAGGAGAGTTCGCAGGCGGAGCCGCCGCACCCGGCAAAGGACGTACTTGATCACGTGGGCTACCGGCTCAAACGCGCACACGCCGCGCTGCGCGGCGCCATGGACCAGGCGCTGCGCGAGCACGGCCTGACGGTGCCGCAGTACGCCTGCCTGGAGGTCCTGGCGGCACGGCCCGGCATGTCCAACGCGGACCTCGCCCGCGCCACGTTCGTCACCCGCCAGTCGATGAACGTCGTCCTGCGCGGGCTGCAGGAGGACGGACTGCTCGCCCGCCCCGACACCGTCGGCCACGGCCGCGCCCGCCCCGTCACGCTCACCGAGGCAGGGTGGCAGCGCCTGCACGCCGCGCAGGCATCCGTCTACGCGATCGAGGCCCGCATGGTCCAGGCCGTCCCCGCGGAGCGTCTCGCGGGGCTCCTCGAAGACCTCGACCGCGTGGCGCAGGCCCTCAAGGACTGACGCTCAGACCCTCACGCGTCCCAGGTGACCGGCAGCCTCCGCACGCCGCGCGTGGACACGCCCACCTTCCACTCCACGTCCCGCTCGGCGTCGGCGAACCGCAACCCCGGCAGCCGTTCCAGCAGCGTCCGCAGGGCGATCTGTAGTTCCATCCGGGCCAGCGGAGCGCCCAGGCAGTGGTGCGGGCCGTGGCCGAAGCCGATGTGGGTCGCCTCGTGGCGGCGCAGGTCGAGCTGGTCGGAGCCGGTGTAGACGCTCTCGTCGCGGTTGGCCGAGTTGATGGCCACGACCACCGGCTCACCGGCCCGTACGGTCACCCCGCCCACCTCGACGTCCTCGACCGCGTACCGGGGCTGGAGGCTGCCGGAGCCGAGCGGGGTGAAGCGCAGCAGTTCCTCGACCGCCTGCGGTACCTGGTCGAGGTCCGCGCGCAGGGCGGCGAGGTGTTCGGGCTGGGTGAGCAGGACGTAGAGGAAGTTCGCGATCTGCGTGGCGGTCGTCTCGTGGCCCGCGATGAGGATCGACTCCGCCAGCGAGAGCAGTTCGTCCTCGGACAGCCGGTCGTCGTTGTCGCGCGCCGCGACGAGGGAGCTGAGCAGATCGTCCTGCGGCGCGGTGCGGCGCTGTTCGACAAGACCGGCCATGTAGTCCCGGAGCAGGGCCCGGTAGCCCTTGATTTCCTCCAGCGTGTACTTCGTCGTGGAGAGGAACGCCTCGGACCACAGCCGGAAGTCGCCCCGGTCCTCGAACGGCACGCCCAGCAGCTCGCAGATGACCGTGATCGGCAGGGGCAGGGCGAAGTCCTCGACGAGGTCGGCGGGGGCGCCGTCGGCCCGTATCGCGTCGACCAGTTCGTCGGCGATCTGCTGGGCGCGTGCCCGCATCCGGTCGATCTGGCGCACGGTGAACGCCTTGGTCACCAGGCGGCGCAACCGGCTGTGCTCCGGCGGGTCGAACGTACTGATCGTGCCGGGGCCGGGAGCGTACGGCCGTACGCGCGGCGCGTCGCGCCCGACGGCCGCCGCCCGGCTGAAGCGCGGGTCGCCGAGGACGAGCCGGGCGTCCTCGTAGCGGGTGGCCAGCCACGCCGGTTCGCCGTACGGGAGCTGGACCCGGGCCAGCGGCTCCTCGCGGCGCAACCGCTCGTACAGCGGGGCCAGGTTCAGCTTCTCGGCCGCGAACGGATAGGTCAGGGGCTCGGCGGCGGGCTGGGCGGACGTCATGCATCCTCCTTGGCGGCCGGGTGGGGGGAGGTCGGCCACCTCGGATCGCATTGTCCCCGCCGGGGATCAGGGAGATCATTAGAAATCCGTGGAGATCCTCAGCGATCCGCGGAGACGTCTCACCTCCTGATGTGCGCGCGGCCGCTCTCCAACTCCTCGCGGGCCGCCTCCATGAACGCCTCACGACGCTCGCGCTTGACCGGCGACCGCCCCTGCTCGCTGCGCATCAGCGCGTGCAGCACGGTGGTGTAGTCGTGCGCGGCCTGGGCGGCCCGCGTGGAACACACCAGCTCGACCGCCTTCTTCGCCAGCCATAAGTCGTGCAGCTTCTCGTCCTCGGGGTCGTCGAGGGTCGGCATGCCGAGCTTTCGGCGGTCCAGGATCAGCTCGACCCGTTGCACCGCCTTCAGATACCCCGATATGGCCTCCTTGCGCTCCGCCCGCGCCGCGTCAGCGCGCTGCCGCTGGTCGCGCTGCACCTCGACGCGGTTCGCCAGTTGCTGCCCTATGAGGGTCCCCGTCGTCCCCAGCAGAACGCCGACCAGGGCGAGACCCGTACCGACCGTGACTCCGTCCACGGCACCCAGCTTTGATCAGGCCGCCACCACTGCGCCACACCCCCCGCAATCCGGGAAGGTTTTTCACTCGCCACGACACGGGTACTCGATGGCCCCGGCTGCGAGTCGCCGACGCGCGGGAGGCGAGATGGCCGAGCAGAGGACACCATGGGCCGGCGCCTGGCCACGGCTCCGCGTGGCGGACTGGGCGGAGGCCCGGGACACGCTGCACATGTGGACTCAGATCGTCGGCAAGATCCGGCTGGCCCACGCCCCGCCGGCCAACCACTGGTGGCATGTCACGCTGTACGTCACCCCGCGAGGGCTGAGCACGTCCGCGATCCCGTACCGGACCGGTGCGTTCGACATCGAATTCGACTTCATCGATCACCGCCTGCGCGTGCGGGCCAGCGACGGAAGCCGCCGCGAGCTGGCGCTGGAGTCCAAACCGGTGTCCCAGTTCTACGGCGAGGTCATGGGCGCCCTGGGAGACCTCGGCATCCGGACTCGCATCCATCCCCGCCCGAACGAGGTGGACCCGGCGATCCCCTTCGCGGAGGACCACCGCCACGCGACGTACGACCCGCACGCCGCGCACCTCTTCTGGGGCCAGCTCACCCGCGCGAACCAGGCCTTCGAGGAATTCCGGTCCGAATTCGTCGGCAAAGCCAGCCCCGTGCACTTCTTCTGGGGCTCCATGGACCTGGCCACCACCCGCTTCTCCGGCCGCCCCGCTCCCCCGCACCCGCCCGACGGCATGCCCAACCTGCCGGACTGGGTGACCGAGGAGGCCTACTCCGTCGAGCTGTCCAGCTGCGGCTTCTGGCCCGGCGGCGGCGAGGAGGGCGCGTTCTACGCCTACGCCTACCCCGAGCCGGCCGGCCTCGCCGACCACCCGATCCGCCCTGCCGCCGCGTCCTACCAGCGGGAATCCGGCGAATTCGTGCTCCCCTACGAGGCGGTCGCCACCGCCCCCGATCCGGACCGGGCCCTGAGCGAATTCCTGCACACCACGTACGCGGCAACCGCCGAACTGGCCCACTGGGACCGCGCGGCGCTGGAAGCGGATCCTCACCGGCTGGAACACCACTGACCGCGCACCGCTGACGTGCGTCGCAGCCGTGAACTCGCCTCTGATCTTCCCGCGATCGATCGGGAGGTCACGCATACGGTTCGCGCAAGGGCCGAGGCCGCAGCACTCCCCGTGTGATGGACTCGGGCATCCCCTCGCCGGCGGTGTAATACCGGCCTTGCGCTTCGCCGTGCGGAACCAGCCACCTCGTGCGCACGAGTTCGCGGATGTCCCGCTGGGCCTGCTGCTCGCTCAGCTCGGCGTCCGCCTGGTACGTCGCCCGGCGGACGCGGTTGCCCATCGCCGCCGGGTACAGGGCGTACAGCAGGCGCTCGGCCCAGCCCTGCTTCTCGATCGCTTCCTCCAGGGCGGCCCATAGCGTCCGAGTGGTTTCCACCTGGCGTTCCACCGTCTGGGCCTGCTGATGGTGGGCGCGCAGGCAGAAGCGCACCCAGGGGCGGGTGTCCCGGTCCGGCGTCCATACGGGACCGCCGACCTCGGCCAGCACGTCGTAGTAGCGGTAGGTGTTGCGGGCCCGCCCGAGCCACTCCTCGATGCTGGAGAACTCCGGTGCCACCAACCCCTCGCGGGCCAGCACCAGGGTCTGCAGGGCGCGGGACATCCTGCCGTTGCCGTCCGGCCACGGGTGGATGGCCACCAGGTTCAGGTGCGCCATGGCGGCCCGTACCAGCGCCGGGGTTTCGAGGTCGCCCTCGTTCAGCCAGGCCACCAGTTCGTCCGCCAGGCCGGGCACACGCTCCGCTTCCGGGGCCGTGTACGCGGCGATGGTGGGGTCTTCGGGCGGCGTGACGTACACGGGGCCGGAGCGCCACCATCCGGGCCGCTTGGGCAGGTGATGCCCCTGCATCATGAAATGCAGGCTGTTGAGCAGCCCCTTGCCGTAGGTGAAGTCGGGCCCGGCGTCGGCCAGCCGCTGGATGTAGGTCATGGCCTGCCGGTAGCCGTCGATCTCCGTGGCCACCGCCCCGCTGGCCTCGATCGGGGCCTCACCGAGAATGATGTCCTCGACGTCGGCGACGCTCGCGGCGTACCCCTCGATGGTGTTCGACCCGGCGATCGCCCGCGCGGTCAGATTGCGGCGGAGCTGGCCTTCCCAGCGCCTGGGCGCCCGAAGGTGCAACCGCAGACGCCCCCGCATCGCGTCGATCTCATCGAGAACGCGCACATCGGCGTCGTCCAGCTCAGGTACCCGGTACAGCATGACCCCATGACACCATCCTCCCATCAAGCGGTCAAACCACCGTGTGTCACCCCACGCTTCAGCAGCGTGACGAGCAAGGCTCCGCGCTCGTTTGAAGGCCCCCGGCGGGAGGTGCATGCTCGGTATGGAGGAGATGGGCGCATGAACGCCGAGGCCCCGCGGACCGCCGTGATCACCGTCGATGAGTCCGGCATCGTCACGGGCTGGAATCGCGGTGCCGAGCGGGCGCTGGGGCATGCCGCCGGGGATGCCGTGGGGCGGCGGGCCGGGGAGTTGCTGGTGCCCGAGAGCGGGACGCCGTTCTGGGACGGTCCGCCGGAGCGGGACCACTGGCTGGGGTGGGTTTCGGTGCGGTGTGCCGATGGGCGGGTGCTGCGGGTACGCGGGACGGGGCACCGGCTGATGGACCGGGATACGCGGGGCCAGTGGGTGCTGGTGGCGCCCGTCGAGGACGCCGCCGGGCCGCGGCAGCGGCCGCTGCCGCAGGAGGTGGAGCGGGCGGTCGTGGACTGGCTGTTCTCGCGCTCCCCGGTGGCCGTGACCATGTACGACACCGACCTCAGGTGCATCCGGCAGAACACCGCCATGACGCGGCTGACCGGGATCTCGGAGGCCGACCGCAAGGGGAAGCGGCTGCCGGAGGTGTTGTCGGGGCCGGACGCGGAGCCGTGGGAGCGGCGGCTGCGGCAAGTGGTGGAGACCGGCGAGGCCGCGTTCAGCGGGGAGATGCGGGGCCGGCTGCCCGCGGATCCGGACCGGGAGAGCGTCCTCCTGGCCACGGCCTCCGCGCTGCGGGGCGCGGACGGGCAGACACTCGGGCTCTGCACGACGGTCGCCGATGTCACCCAGCAGATCCGGTCGCGGGAGCGGCTGACGCTGCTGAACGAGGCGAGCACCCGGATCGGCAGCACGCTGGACGTGATGCGCACCGCGCGGGAACTGGCCGACGCGGCGGTGCCGCGGCTCGCGGACTGGGTCACCGTCGATCTGCTGGAGACGCTGCTCAGGGGCGATGAGCCGGGTCCGTTCACCGGGGTGGTGGCGCTGCGCCGGGCGGCGAACCAGTCGATCATCCAGGGGGCGCCCGAGGCGGTGCGGCAGCCGGGCGAGGTGGACTTCTACCCGCCGTACACGCCCGCCGTGCGCTGCATGGCGACGGGCCGGTCGGCCCGGCACCGGGTCACGGACGGGGACATGCGGGACTGGCTGGCGCGGGATCCGGCCCGGGCGGAGAAGTTCCGGGAGTTCGGATTCCAGTCGATCATGGGGGTGCCGATCCGGGCGCGCGGGATGACCCTGGGCATCACCATGTGCTACCGGCGGACCAAGGAGCCGTTCACGGAGGACGACCAGCTGCTGGCCGAGGAGCTGGTGGCGCGGGCCGCCATCTGCCTGGACAACGCGCGCCGCTTCGCGCGCGAGCGCACCGCCGCGCTCAGCCTCCAGCAGAGCCTGCTGCCGCAGGGGACTCCGGTGCAGGCGGCGGTCGAGACCGCGTCCCGCTATCTGCCCGCGGGAGGCCGGTCCGGGCTGGCGGGCGACTGGTTCGATGTGATTCCGCTGTCCGGGGCGCGGGTCGCCCTGGTCGTCGGGGATGTCGTCGGCCATGGCATCGGCGCGGCGGCCACCATGGGCAGGCTGCGCACGGCGGTCCGCACCCTGGCGGACGTCGATCTGCCGCCGGACGAGCTGCTGACGCATCTGGACGATGTGGTGATCCGGCTCGCCACCGAGGCGGAGGGCACCGGCGCCCCCGGTGATCCCGCCATCCTCGGCGCCACCTGCACGTACGCGGTCTACGATCCGGTGTCCCGGATGTGCTCGCTGGCCCGGGCCGGGCATCCGCCGCCCGCCGTGGTCACCCCGGACGGCGAGGCACGGCTGCTCGAGGTGCCCGCCGGTCCCCCGCTGGGCCTGGGCGGCCTGCCGTTCGAGGTGGCGGAGGTGGAGCTGCCGCCGGGCAGTCTGCTCGCGCTCTACACCGACGGGCTGCTCGGACTCCGCGAACGGGAACGCGAACTGGACGGCGCGCTGGACGCGCTGTGCCGGGCGCTCGGCGAACGCGCGCCCTCCCTCGACGCGCTGTGCGACCGCGTCATCGGCGATCTGCTCCCGGATCACCCCGCCGACGACGCCGCGCTGCTCATCGCCCGCACCCAGGCCCTGGGCACGGACCGGTACGCCGTACGGGATCTGGCGGCCGACCCGGTCACGGTGGCGACCGCCCGTGCGTGGGCGTCGCGCCGTCTCGACGCCTGGGGGCTCGCGGACGCGTCGTACATCACGGAGCTGGTGGTGAGCGAGCTGGTCACCAACGCCATCCGGCACGCGGAGGCCCCCATCCAGCTGCGGCTGATCCACGACCGGACGCTGATCTGCGAGGTGTCCGACGCCAGCTCCACCTCGCCCCATATGCGCCGGGCCCGTCTGTCGGACGAGGGCGGCCGCGGTCTGCTGCTGGTCGCCCAGCTCACCCAGCGCTGGGGCACCCGGCACACCCACACGGGCAAGACCATCTGGTGTGAGCAGCTGGTCGGGTCACATGCTTGAACGGAATCTGTGAATACGAAGAACTCCGTTCATTGATATGGACACGTCACCGCCTCTGCCCTACGTTGACCCTTGGTCCGGACCATGATCCGTAACCGAGAGGGAACCACTGGACTGGAGGTGGGCGTATGCCCGCGTTACGCATGCGGGTCAGAGCCGGCGTCGCCGTCGGCGCACTCGTGGCCGCGCTGGCGGGGACGACGAGCGCGCAGGGCGCGACGGCGGCCGATCCGACGGACGGCTGGACGCAGAAGTCGTTCTCGTACAGCATGCAGAAGCCGTACGACCTGGATCTCGGCGAGCGTTACAGCTACGACTCGGGCACCAAGACCCACACCATGTGGGTGAACTCCACCGACAAGCCGTTCGAGGAGGGCAGTTCGACCAATCCGCGCACCGAGATGCGCTGGAAGAACGACTACACCTCGGGCAAGCACATGTGGGACGCCGACGTGTACGTGCCGTCCGGCACCAACGGCGCGGACATCATGCAGATCCTGCGCACCAAGCGCCCCTCCGGGACCCCGGCCACCGACATCATGTTCCGGGCGTCCAGCGCGAACGGCGGCACGCTCAAGCGCTACACGAACGAGGTCATCAAGACCGGGATCTACAACACCTGGTGGAACCTGAAGGTCGCCCACGACGCGAGCGCCGGAACCATCCAGGTCTACGCCGACAACAAGCTGGTGCTGACCGCCGACGACCGCGGCGAGGCCACGCGCTACTTCAAGAACGGCGTCTATCACCACGGCTCGGGCAAGGCCGAGGCCCGCTTCCGCAACGTGCGCTACTGGACGAAGTAGAGCCGTACGCCACCATGCCGGCCGCCGGGCACGGCGGCCGGCATGAGGCGTTTCCAGCCCCTACAGCGGTCTCGGGACGTCCGGTACGGGGGTGTGCGCCGCGCCGTTGATCAGCACATGGAAGCCCCAGACCAGCCGCTCCTGAGGGGACCCGGAGAGCAGCAGGGCGCCGAGCGCGGCGATGCGCGGATGGGTCCGCTCCGGGGCACCCATCACCCCGGCGGCCATCGCCTCCCAGTCCTCCTCGTTGTGGCTGTCCTCGTCCGCGCCCCGCCAAGCGTGCTCGGCGGCGGTCGCGGTGCCGTACTGGAGCAGTGCGTCGAGCAGCCACGCCGCCCGGTCGGGGGCGACCCCGCCCTCGTGCAGCAGGGCCAGCACGGCCTCCGTGAGGTTCAGGAAGTGCTTGCCGAAGGGGCGCGCGGCCACCGCGGAGCGGGCGAGGCCGGGGTGCTCGAACAGCAGCTCCGTGTACGACATGAGAAGCCGCACCAGCCGCTCGCGCCAGTCGCCCTCGGCCGTGGCCGGGCTCAGGTCGACCCCGGCGAGCAGTTCGTCGAGGACGGCCGCGTGCAGTTCGGCGGTGTTGCGGACGTACACGTAGAGCGAGGCGGGCCCGGTGTCCAGCTCCCGCGCCAGCCGGCGCATGGTGACGCGCTCCAGCCCCTCGGCCCGCATGAGGTCGACCGCGGTGGCGACGATCCCCTCCCGGGTCAGGGCCGGTTTCGCCGGACGTTCGCGGGGGCTCGGGCGCGCGGCGGAGTTCCCTTTCATGGGCTCATGCTATCCGCCGGTGAACGCGTTCGTGACGAACACGTTTGCCACGAACATGTTCGTCCCGCTACTCTCCTCGCGTCCGGCACGACAGGAATCCACCGCTTCGCAGAGGAGGCGACGTATGTCCACCGCACCCACCATCGCGATCGTCGGAGCAGGGCTGGGCGGGCTGACGCTGGCGCGCGTCCTGCGCACCCACGGCATCGCCTCGACCGTCTACGAACGGGACGCGTCACCGACCGCCCGCGACCAGGGCGGCACGCTGGACCTGGACGAGGAGTCCGGACAGCGGGCGCTGAGCGCCGCCGGGCTGCTCGAGGAGTTCCGGGAGCTGAGCCGCCCGGAGGGCGGTGAGCTGCGCCTGCTCGGCAAGGACGCCTCGACCGTGCTCCACGCGCCCGCTCCGGAGGGCGGCGGCGAACGCCCCGAGATCGACCGCAGCGCGCTGCGGGGGCTGCTGCTGGACTCCCTGCCGAGGGGGACGGTGCGCTGGGGGCGCAAGGTATGTGACGTCGCCGCCCCTTGGGCGGGACGCCCCACGCTCACCCTGTCCGACGGCGAGACCGTGGAAGCGGATCTCGTGGTCGGCGCCGACGGGGCCTGGTCGCGGGTCCGGCCGCTGCTGTCCGACGCCTTGCCTGCCTACTCCGGGGTGACGATGTCGGACAGCTGGCTGGAGGACGTCGGCACCCGGCACCGTGCCCTCGCCGAACTCGTCGGCCACGGCTCGATGTTCGCCCTCGGCGACGAGCGGGCGGTGGTCGCGCAGCGCAACGGCGGCGAGCGCGTCCGCGTCTACAGCGCCGTCAAGGCCCCCGAGGGGTGGGCCGATGCGGAGGGCGCCGCCCCCGAGGCCGTCACCAAGCGCGTCCTGGACCTCTTCCCCGACTGGGACGACGCGCTGCGCGCGCTGATCGCCGACACCGACGGCCCCCTCGTCCTCCGGTCGGTTCCACGCCCTGCCCGTGGGACACCGCTGGGACCGGGTGCCCGGCGTCACCCTCCTGGGCGACGCCGCCCATCTGATGTCCCCCTTCGCGGGCGCGGGGGCCAACCTCGCCATGCTCGACGGGGCCGAACTCGCCGGGGCCATCGCCGCGCACGATGACCTGGAGGCGGCGCTGACCCGTTACGAAACGGCCCTCTTCCCGCGCAGCGAGACCGCGGCCGCCCTCTCGGCCGCCAACCTCACCGGCTTCCTCAGCCCCGACGGCCTGCGCATCGCGCGGGACCTCTTCGCCTCACACACCTCAGGCACCTCACACGCCTCGGACGCAACATCAGGAGACGACGCCCGATGACCACCCACCCCACCACCCCTCCGCCGCTCCAGCCCTACCCCGGCCTTCCGCTGACCCTGACGGACGTGGGCGAGGGACGGCCCGTCCTGCTGCTGCACGGCGGCGCCGGTCCGGCGAGCATGACCGCGATCGCGGACCACTTCACGCCCACCCGCCGGGTGCTGACCCCCACCCACCCGGGCTGGAACGACGCCCCTCGGCCCGACTGGTTCACCGGAGTCGACGGCCTCGTGGAGACCTACCTGGACCTGCTGGACGACCTCCGGCTGCACGACGTCCTGGTCCTCGGCAGCTCCTTCGGCGGCTGGCTCGCCGCCGAGATGGCCGTACGCGACCGTGGCCGCCGCCGCATCGGGCAACTGGTGCTGGTGGGGGCCATCGGACCCGAGGTCCCGGGGCACGCGGTGCGGATGCCGACCCCGGCGCCCGGCGTCCCCGGCCCATCCCCGGAAGCCATCCGCACCATGCTGGCCTACACCGGCCCGGCCCTGGCCGACCCGAAGCTGCTGCACCGCCTCGCCCGCGTCACGGTGCCCACCCTGGCGGTATGGGGCGAGAACGATGCCGTGGTCACCCCCGACTTCGGCCGCGCGTACGCCGGCGCCATCCCGGACGCCCGCTTCGAGGTGATCCCCGGCGCGGGCCACCTCCCCTGGCAGGAGGCACCGGACACCGTGCTCTCCGTCATCGACGCGTTCGTGACCGCCGGGACGGCCGACTCACGGTCATCCGAAAGGCTGTGACGTCGCGCTCTTGACGATGGTCACCCGGGGGTTCTCCGGTACCGGACTCCCCGGGTCCCGCGCGGTGAGTTCGGTGGGCCACGAAGTCCCCGGGTAGAGGCCGACCACTTCGCTCTTCATGCGTACCGTCGCGTCGAATCCCCGAGGGCCGGTCACGCGGATGGCGACGTCGTAGAACGTGCGTTGATCGCCATGATTGGTGATCTTCACCGGCACCGTCAGAGCGGATCCGCTGCGAACCGGCTTGAAGACCGTCACGTCGCCCTTTGTCGTCAGGGGGTGCGTGAAGACCTCGCTTTCCTTGCCGTCCCCCGGTGTGACCGGAACGCCGCTGGGAGCCGCCGCGGCCCGTTCCCGGCCCGCTTCCTCCTGCGCGCGCTGCTCGGCCGTCAGGGCGGTGGGAGAGCTTTCCGCCGCCGATGCGGAGGGTTCGGGCGATTCCACGACACGCGACGGAGGTGCCGTGGCAGCGCTCGAACCGCCCGCATCGGCGCCGCAAGCGGTGGTGAGAAGACCTGCCGACATCGTCAGCGCGGTCAGGGTGAATAACGAACCAGCCGATCTGTGCATGCCCCGATTGCTCCTCGGTCCAGACGTGCCGCGGCCCATGAAATCGGGCCTGAGCTTACACACACCTCGGCCGGCGGCGGTGGGCTCAGGACAGCCAGTCGGTGTAGTGGGTGGGGGCGAGTCGGGCGTCGCCCTTGGTGGTGAGGGCATCGCCGCGGACGGCCGCGAACATCCCGGCGGTGTCGTCCACGACGACCTCGCGGCTGTCGGAGCGCGCGCGCAGCGTGATCCGGCCGAGTTCGTCGAGGGTGTAGACATCGGGTCCGCCGATGTCGCGGGTGCCGTTCAGCGGGGGGCCGGCGGCGACTTCGGCGACGGCGTCGGCCACATCCTGGGCGGCGATCGGCTGGATCGGGGTGGCGGGCAGGCGGACGATGTCGCCGTCGCTGGTCCAGGACAGGACCGCGTCCATGAACTCCATGAACTGGGTGGCGCGGACGATCGAATACGGAATCGGCCCGGCCTTGAGAATGTCCTCCTGGAGGACCTTCGCCCGGTAGTAGTCCAGCTCCGGCACCAGTTCCGCGCCGACGATCGACAAAATGACGACGTGCCGCACCCCGCCCTTCCCGGCGGCGGCCAGAAGGTTGTCCATCGATGTCCGGAAGAACGCCGCGGAGGCGGCGTCGAAAGTCGGTGAATTCGTCAGGTTGACCACGACATCGGCACCGGCCACCGCCTTCCCCACCCCCTCGCCGGTGATGATGTCGACCCCGGTGGACTGCGAACACGGCACGGCCTCATGGCCCGCCGCGTTCAGGTTCTTCACGACCTTCGACCCGATCAGGCCGGTACCGCCGACAACTGCGATCTTCATGGTCATCCTCTCTTCCGCGGAGCGCGTCGGTTTGTGCGCCGGGCCAGTTCCTCGTCGTCGACCAGGGTCAGCATGGGCTGGCCCGGGGCGCACATCATCGTCACGAGGAAACGGCTCCAGGAATCCGTTCGGTTGTTCCCGTCCTGGTAATGGATGACGTCGCCACCCGGCTCCCAGAACGTCTCCCCCGCCCTGATCACACGCTCCGGCTCGCCTTCCAGCTCGAAGAGCATCTCTCCTTCGAGCATGTATCCGAAGGCCGGACCGGAGTGCCGGTGCGGAGGGGTGCCCGGGTCACCCGGGGGGAATTCGACGAGGACGGTCATCGCGTGGGCTCCCTCCGGAATGAAAGGCGGCTTTGCCGTCTGCAGCGTGGTCAGCGCCGTCTTCCACGCCTCGGACCGTGGTTTCTCGCTGGGCTCATTGCTCGACATGAGTCATAAGTAAAGACCGGAGCGGCCTTTTGGCCGTGACGACCCGCGCGAGCATTTCCGGCGTTCGCCCGCCGGCTATCCCCCGATGAACGCGACTGTCTCGGCGAGCGGCGCCCGGCCCGTGCGGGTGTCGTCCGCCGTGATGTCCTCGTATCCGATCGACATGCCGCAGAAGAGGATCAGTTCACCCGGGGGCGACAGCACCTCCGCGACGGTCCGGTGGAACTTCGCCCACGCCATCTGCGGGCAGCTGTGCAGTCCTTCGGCACGGAGCAGCAGCATGACGGTCTGGAGATACATGCCGACGTCGGACCACTGGGCCGGGCCCAGGCCGCGGTCGATGTAGCAGAACAGGGCGGCGGGCGCGCCGAAGCAGTCCCAGTTCGCGGACGCGGCCCGCTGGCGTGCCTCCAGGTCCTCGCGCGCGATGCCACGTGCGCCGTAGCGCTGCTCACCGAAGGCGGACCGGCGCTCACGGTACGGGGACTTCAGCGCGGGCGGGTACTGCTCGTACTCCGGCTCGTCCCAGGGGTCGCCCACGGCCAGCCGCTCGCCCGCGCGCTTCTTCAGCTCCGCCAGCGGCCCGCCGGTCAGCACGTACACGTGCCACGGCTGGAGGTTCGACCCGGACGGCGCCCACGCCGCGGCGGACAGCACACGCTCCAGCGTCTGTCGCGGGACGGGCCGGTCGGTGAAGCCGCGCACCGCGCGTCGGCTCGCGACCGCCTCATAGACGTCCAAGATCGCCTGCCTCTCAGCTGTTCGACCCACCGTGTTTCGTTACACTCGCAACAGTATCACTCGATACCATCTCGCGCGAGACCCCCGCCGCCGACAGCGCGGCCTTCGAGAGCACGGCCATGAAGACGGCCGTAAAGGCTGGCAAGGAACGCGTGGCGCTTACGCCTCGTCGTCCACGGGATGAGCGAACCGGGTGAGCAGATCCGTCAGCTGCTCCGACTCGCCGGTGCCCAATTCGGCCACCAGCCGCTCGGCCAGCGGCTCCGCCGCCACATGAGCCGCGTCGAAAAGCTCGACGCCCTGCGGCGTGATCTCCACCGCCCGCACCCGCCGGTCCCCCGGGACGGCCTTGCGCACGGCCAGACCCTTACGCTCCAGGTCGTCCACGATGCGCATGATCCCCGCCTTGTCCGACCCCGTAGCCGTCGCCAAGTCCCGCTGTACGGTGGGCCCTTGGTTGACCAGCACGATCAGCACGGAAAAGTGCCGCAACTCGATGCCGTACGGCCGAAGCGCCTTCGACATCACCGCGGCCACGCGCGCGTGCGCCCGGCGCAGCAGCAAGCCGAGAGCGAAGGGCGACTCGTCCCCGGGGCGGTCCGTAGCACGCGAAACGATGCTTTTGCGGGGAACGTCAGCGGTCACCTTCGCGACGGTATCACGTGAAATCACCCGTGGCGGCTTGGGTGAGCTGGGACAACGCCCCTCGGTGCAGACTTGAGGGCATGAGCGGACCCAGGGTGCGACTGCGTGCGGTGAACCGGGACGATCTCGCGGTCTTCTTCGACTACCACCGGGACGCGGAGGCCAACCGCATGGCGGCCTTCACCGCCGAGGACCCGGACGATCGCCAGGCTTTCGACGAGCGGTGGAACCGGATCCTCGGCGACGACACCGTCGTCAAGCGGACGGTGCTGTACGACGGGCGGGTCGCCGGGAACATGCTGGGGTTCGAGCAGTACGGCGATCCGTCCGTCGGCTACTGGATCGGGCGCGAGCACTGGGGCAAGGGGATCGCCACCCGCGCGCTGGCCGCGTTCCTGGCGGAGGTGCCGACGCGCCCGCTGTACGCCCGGGCTGCCGCGGACAACGCCGGTTCGCTGCGGGTGCTGGAGAAGTGCGGGTTCCGGGTGATGCGGGAGGAGCGGGCGTTCGCGGTGGCGCGGGGGCGGGAGATCGGCGAGCTGGTGCTGGTCCTGGGGTGAGCGCCCGCCGTACCGGCCGTCTGGGCGCAGGCCGCGACGGTCACGCCGTGGTGGCGGCGGGAGACCAGGCCGCTGAGGAAGTGGGTGGCGCCGAAGCCCAGCGCGGAGGTGGGAGCGAGCAGTTCGCCCATCGCGGACTCACTCCTCGGGGGCGTGGTCCGCGGCCTCGCGCTCGGCGGTCGCCGCCCGGTCCGCGGCGCCGACCGGGCACGGTGCGCCCTGGTGGGTGCAGGCGTCGCGGTCGCACATGCGGCACATCCGGTCGGCCGCGCCGCAGCCCTGGTAGAGGCCGTCGAGCAGCTTGGCCAGCAGTCGGCCGAGGTCGCGCACCTCGGTGCGGTCCAGGCCGTTCAGCACTCCGGCGAGATGGGAGGTGCGAGCGGTCAGCAGGTGTTCCGCGGTGCGCCGGCCGTGGGAGGTGGGGTGGACACCGGTCCAGTTGCCGACCGTACGCCGCCGCTCGACCAGACCGGACCGCTCAAGACCGTCGACCATCCGCACCGCGGCGGACTGGGTCAGCCCCACCCGGCGGCCCAGTTCGGTCACGCTCACGCCGGGGTCGGCGTGCAGGACGATCAGGGCGGCGGCCGCGCTCATGCTGAGGCGGGACGCGGCGGCCGGGGCGGTGAGCAGGTCGTCCGTGACGGCGAGCGCCGCGGCGCCGAGCAGATTCGCCACGCGTTCGATGTCGGGTTCGGTGTCGGTGCGGGTTCCGGAGTCATGCATGACTCATGCATACCCTGCTCGGGTGACTGCAATCAGGGGCCGCCGAGGTGAGAGGATCGGTGCGGACGGTGTGGTTCGTGCGCGACGGGAGGCACCGCGTGTCGGTGGAGATCACCTGGTGGGGGCATGCCACCGCGACCGTGCGGGATTCCGGCGTGACGGTGCTGACCGACCCCCTCTTCGTACGGCGGCTGGCCCATCTGCGGCGCCGCCGCGGACCCGTGCCCACGCCCGACGCGGCGGTCGCGGACATCGCGCTCGTCTCGCATCTGCACGCCGATCATCTGCACCTGGGTTCGCTGGCCCGGCTGTGGCCCGGCACCCGGCTGGTCGTGCCGTACGGCGCCGGGCGGGCCGTGCCGGGGCTGCGGCGGGTGGCCGCGGCGGGCGGTCTGCGGGTCACCGAGGTGCGGCCGGGCGACGAGGTGACGGTCGGTGACCTGCGGATCCGGGCCGTGCCCGCCGCGCACGACGGCCGCCGTCTGCCGTTCGGGCCGCACCGTGCGCCCGCGCTCGGGTACGTGCTGCGCGGCGAGGCCACCACGTACTTCGCGGGCGACACCGGGCTGTTCGACGCGATGGCCGACGCGGTCGGCCCCTGCGACGTGGCGCTGCTGCCGGTCGGCGGCTGGGGCCCGTACCTCGGCCACGGCCACCTCGACGCGGGCCGCGCGGCCCAGGCGCTGGCCCGGCTCGGGGCGCGCAGCGCGGTGCCGGTGCACTACGGGACGTACTGGCCGATCGGCATGGACGCGGTGCGGCCGCACGAATTCCACGCGCCGGGGGACGACTTCGTCCGCCACGCGGGGCGGCTGGCCCCCGACGCCTCGGTGCACCGGCTGGGCCACGGCGAGTGTGTGCGGCTGGAGCCCGCCAGGTGATAGGCGAGCTGATACGCACCGTGCCACCGGAGTCGACCCAGCAGGCGGTGGGCTATCCGTCGCTGTTCCTGCTGGTGGTGCTGGGGTCGCTGGTACCGGTGGTGCCGACCGGGGCGGTGGTCAGCTCGGCGGCCGTGGTGGCGATCCACCAGTCCTCGCCGTTCTCGCTGCTGTTCTCCTTCTGCGTCGCCGCGCTGGCCGCGCTCCTGGGGGACCTCGCGCTGTACTGGCTGGGGCGGCGCGGGGTGCGCTCGAAGAACGGTTCGCGGTGGCTGGAGCGCATCCACGACCACGCGGCGCCGGAGCGGCTGGACCAGGCCCAGACGAAGCTGAGCGAGCACGGGGTGGCGGTGCTGGTGCTGTCCCGGCTGGTCCCGGCGGGCCGGATCCCGGTGATGCTGGCCTGTCTGCTGGCCCGCTGGCCGCTGCGGAGGTTCGCCCGCGGCGCGGCCCCGGCGGCGCTGGCCTGGGCCGGGACGTACCAGCTGATCGGCCTGCTCGGCGGCTCGCTGTTCCGCGAGCCGTGGGAGGGGGTGGTGGCGGCCGTGCTGCTGACGGTGGCGGTCAGCGTGGCGCCGGGGGTGTGGCGTCGGGTGGTGCGGCGCCACGACGCGGGTTAGGTGCGGGGGCTCCGCCCCGCACCCCCGCTCCTCAAACGCCGGAGAGGCTTGTTTTGGTGCACATTCGCCCTCAGCCTCCGGTCTCAGTCACCCAGCCGCAAAACGTCCCGCAAAACCTCCGTCAGCAGTGCGTACGGGTCGGACGCCGCGCGTTCCGCGCGCCAGGCGACGAAGCCGTCGGGGCGGACGAGGACGGCGCCGTCGGGGGCGGTGCCGTGGAGTTCGGCCCAGTCGGTGCCCGGCTCGGGGGCCAGTTCGTGGTCCGGTTCGGTGCCCACGCGGTAGCAGTCGAGGGGGACGCCGAGGGCGTCGGCGGCGCGGCGGCCCGCCTCGTGCCAGGCGGCGCCGCCCGGGCCGGTGAGCAGCACGCAGGTGCGCTCGTACAGGTCGAGGGTGGAGAGCCGGACGCCGCAGCGGTGGACCCACATGTGGGGGGCGCGGCTGCCGGGTTCGGCGGTGACCTCGAAGCGGTCGGGTACGGCGGGGGCGGCGGGGTTGGCGCCGAGGACCGCGCCGGTCACGTAGCGGTAGCCCATGGCGACGGCCATGACGTTGCTCTGCGGGCCGGCGGTGGGCGGGGCGGAGTAGCCGGGGTGGCTGTGCTCGGCCGAGCGTGAGGCGGCCCGGGCGCTGGTGGCCTGGGCGACGGGCTGCCGTTCGGCGCCGTAGGTCTCCAGCAGGCCGGCTCCCGCCCAGCCGCCGAGGACGGCGGCGAGCTTCCAGGCGAGGTTGTGGGCGTCCTGGATACCGGTGTTGGAGCCGAAGGCGCCGGTGGGGGACATTTCGTGGGCGGAGTCCCCGGCGAGGAAGACACGGCCGGAGCCGTAAGCGTCGGCCACCCGCTCGGCCGCGTGCCAGGGCGCCTTTCCGGTGATCTCGACCTCCAGGTCCGGCATGCCGACGGCGGTGCGGATGTGCTGGGCGCAGCGTTCGTCGGTGAACTCTTCCAGGGTCTCGCCGCGCTCGGGGTGCCAGGGGGCGTGGAAGACCCACTGCTCCTGGTTGTCGACGGGCAGGAGCGCGCCGTCGGCCTCGGGGTTGGTGAGGTAGCAGGCGATGAAGCGCCGGTCGCCGACCACGTCCGCGAGCCGCTTGGCGCGGAAGGTGATGGACACGTTGTGGAACAGCTCGCCGCGGCCGCTCTGGCCGATGCCGAGCGCCTCGCGCACCGGGCTGCGGGGGCCGTCGGCGGCGATGAGGTAGTCGGCGCGGACGGTGGAGCGGGTCTCGGTGCGGCGGTCCAGGATGTCGGCGGTGACCCCGTCGGCGTCCTGCTCGAAGGAGAGCAGTTCGGTGCCGAAGCGGAGATCGCCGCCGAGGTCCTGGGCGGCCTGTCGGAGGACCGGTTCGAGGTCGTTCTGGCTGCACAGACACCAGGCGGAGGGGCTGATCCGGGCGGCCTTGCCGCCGGGGTCGATGTCCCGGAAGAGCCAGTTGTGCTCGGTTCCGGTGAGCGACGGGGTCTGCATGATGCCGTGGTTGTCGGCCAGGACGGCCGCCGCCTCGCGGATCGCGGACTCCACTCCGGCGGTGCGGTACAGCTCCATCGTGCGGATGTTGTTCCCCCGTCCGCGCGGGTGGTGGGAGGTCCGCGGGTGCTTCTCGACGAGCAGGTGGCCGATCTCCAGACGGCCCAGGAACAGGGAGGCGGACAGGCCCACCAGGGAGCCGCCCGCGATGAGTACGGGCACGTGTGTCGCAGTGTCGGCAAGACGGTTCATCTTGCTGCTATGCCCGGTGTTTCCAGGCCCGTTCGGGGCCCTGACCAGGCGTTCCCTCAGATGGCTCACAAATCTCGCGCCATACGTGGGAGCGCCCCACGATCGGTCTGACGGGCGGCGTGCCCAAGGAAGGGCGCCGCCTCATGAGGAGGAGTGGAACATGAGCACCCTGCCCCGGACTCCACAGCCCGCCACGACACCATCCACGGCCACGCGGCCCTCGCGGTCCTCACTGGCCGATTCGCGGCTGCGCGTGGTGCTGCTGCTGGATGTGCGCAGCGGTGCCGAGGAGCGTTTTCTGCGCGCGTACGACGAGCTGTGCCAGCAGGTGGCCTCGGTTCCGGGGCATCTCAGCGACCAGTTGTGCCAGTCGATCGAGGATCCTTCCAAGTGGCTGATCACCAGTGAGTGGGAGAGCGCCCCGCCCTTCCTGGCCTGGGTGGACAGCGCGGCGCACCGGGAGATGGTCAAGCCCCTCCACGGCTGTGTGGAGGACACCCGCTCGCTGCGGTTCAGCATCCTGCGGGAGACCTCGTCCCACGCCGGGGCGGGGGAGGCGGGGAACCGGGGAAAAGGCCGGCTGCAGGCGGTCCCGCGGATCGGTGACGGGATCGTCCGGCATGCGCTGACGTTCACCGTGAAGCCCGGCACCGAGAAGGACGTGGCGGCCATCCTGGCCGACTACGCCTCCCCCGAGGCGCGGGTGGACGACACCACGCGGCTGTGCCGGACCTCGCTGTTCATGAGCGGCAACCGGGTGGTCCGGGCGGTGGAGGTGAAGGGCGACCTGGTGGCGGCGCTGCGCCATGTGGCACGGCAGCCGGAGGTGCGTGCGGTCGAGGAGGCCATCAACCCGTATCTGGAGGAGGCCCGCGATCTGGACGACCCGGATTCGGCGCGGGAGTTCTTCATGCGCGCGGCGCTGCCCGCGGTGCACCACCAGGCGGCGACGAACGGACACGCGTCGGAGCCCGCGGGCGCGATGCGGCGTCACGCGCTGCTGTATCCGGTCAAGGAGGGCTGCGGCACGGCCGTCGCGCAGCTGCTGGCCCGCCAGGACGAGCTGGCGTTGACCGGTGGCGCCGGGACTCCCCTGGTGAGCAGCACGATCTTCCAGCACGAGGACATCGTCGTCCGGCTGGTGGACCTGCGGGCGCGGCTGGACCGGGACCCGGCCCTCGCGGCCGGTGTCGGCGGCAAGCGTGCCGCGGCCATGATGAGCCGTCTCATCGACCACGGCCCGGACCGGGACCTGTCCCACGAGGACGGGTTGCGGCGCTTCCTCGCGGACTGCGACATGGAGCCGGTCACCGACCGCCGGTCGGCGGACTACTGACGTCCACGATTCCCCTTAGCCCCTTATGTCCCATGTCACGTTCCCTGTCCGGAGGCACCGATCATGACCACGCAGTCCCCCCACATCGTCGACCTCGCCGACGTCGCTCACAACACGCGGCGCGGCGGCGATCTGCGCGCCATGCTCACCCCGAGCACGGTGGGCGCCACCAGCGGCTTCATGGGCCTGGCCCTCATCCAGCCGGGTGACCGCATCGGTGAGCATTACCACCCGTACTCCGAGGAGTTCGTGTTCGTCGTTTGCGGCGACCTGGAGGTGGACCTGGACGGGACCGCGCACCGGCTGCGCCCCGACCAGGGCCTGCTGATCCCCCGCGACATGCGGCACCGCTTCCGCAACGTCGGGGACACCGAGGCCCGGATGGTCTTCCATCTGGGCCCGCTGGCTCCCCGTCCCGAGCTGGGGCACGTGGACACGGAGGCCACCGAACCTGCCGAGGCGTCATCGTGACGCGACGGGTGGCGATCACCGGGCTCGGCGTGGTCGCACCGGGGGGCGTGGGTGTTCCGGCCTTCTGGGACATGCTCACCGCCGGGCGCACGGCGACGCGCGGTATCACGCTCTTCGACCCCGCGGGCTTCCGTTCGCGGATCGCCGCCGAATGCGACTTCGACCCGGTGGCCGCCGGGCTGGCCGTGGAGCAGGTCGAACGCTCCGACCGCTACGTACAGTTCGCGCTGGCGGCCTCCAGGGAGGCCGTACGGGACGCGGGTCTGGAGACCGGCGCGGGCGACCAGTGGCGTACCGGGGTGTCGCTGGGCACCGCGGTCGGCGGCACCACCCGGCTGGAGCACGACTACGTCGAGGTCAGCAACAAGGGCGAGTCGTGGAACGTGGACCACCGGCGGGCCGGGCCGCATCTGCACCGGGCGTTCTCGCCCAGCGCGCTGGCCTCCGGGGTGGCGGAGCTGATCGGGGCGCAGGGGCCGGTGCAGACCGTCTCGACGGGCTGCACCTCGGGTCTGGACGCGATCGGGTACGGCTTCCAGGCGATCGAGGAGAACCGGGCCGACGTGTGCGTCGCGGGCGCGGCGGACTCGCCGATCTCCCCCATCACGGTGGCCTGCTTCGACGCGATCAAGGCGACGTCGGCCAACAACGAGGACCCCGAGCACGCGTCGCGGCCGTTCGACGCGCGCCGGGACGGCTTCGTGCTGGGCGAGGGCGCCGCCGTGCTGATCCTGGAGGAGCTGGAGCACGCGCGCGCCCGCGGCGCCCGGATCTACTGCGAGATCAGGGGCTTCGCCACCTACGGCAACGCCTACCACATGACCGGTCTGACCCGGGAGGGCCTGGAGATGTCCGAGGCCATCGACCACGCGCTCGGCCACGCCCGGGTCAACAGCTCCGACATCGACTATGTCAACGCGCACGGCTCCGGCACCCAGCAGAACGACCGCCATGAGACGGCCGCGGTCAAGCGCTCGCTGGGCGATCACGCGTACCGGACGCCGATGAGTTCGATCAAATCCATGGTGGGGCATTCGCTGGGCGCCATCGGGGCCATCGAGATCGTGGCCTGCACCCTGGCCCTCGCGCACGGCGTGGTGCCGCCCACGGCCAACTACGAGAATCCCGACCCCGAGTGCGATCTGGACTACGTACCGCGCACCGCCCGGTCCCTGCCGCTGCGCCACGTGCTGTCGGTGGGCAGCGGGTTCGGCGGCTTCCAGTCCGCGGTGGTGCTCAGTCATGGGGGTGCGTCATGAACGCGACCGTGAAGACGGACCGGAAGGCCGCGACCGGGCGGCACATCCGGGGCGCGGCGATCACCGGAATGGGGATCGTGGCGCCGGGTGGCGTGGGGACGGACGCCTTCTGGAAGGGCGTACGGGAGGGGATCACCTGCCTCGACCGGCTCACCCGCGAGGGCTGCGAGGACTTCCCGCTGCGGGTGGCGGGCCAGGTCCGTGACTTCGAGCCGGGATCGCTGATCGAGGAGCGGTATCTCGTCCAGACCGACCGCTTCACCCACTTCGCGATGGCCGCGGCCGAGCTGGCGCTGGACGACGCGAGGCTGCCGCGCCGGGACATGTCGCCGTTCGCGGTGGGCGTGGTGACCGCGTCCGGCTCGGGCGGCGGCGAGTTCGGCCAGCGCGAGCTGCAGCAGCTGTGGGGCAAGGGGCCGCGCTATGTGGGCCCGTACCAGTCCATCGCCTGGTTCTACGCGGCCAGCACCGGCCAGATCTCCATCCGCGGCGGGTTCAAGGGCCCGTGCGGGGTGGTGGCCAACGACGAGGCGGGCGGCCTGGACGCACTCGCGCACGCCTGCCGGTCGATCCGGCACGGGGCGGACGCGATCGTGGCGGGCGCCGCCGAGGCGCCACTCGCCCCGTACTCGGTGGTGTGCCAGCTGGGGTACGAGGAGATGAGCCTGGCCCGGGACGCGGGCCGGGCCTATCTGCCGTTCACCGCCGAGGCCTGCGGCTTCGCCCCGGGCGAGGGCGGGGCGATGCTCATCGTCGAGGAGGAGGGCGCGGCGCTGCGCCGCGGGGCGCGCGTGCGCGGCCGGATCCTGGGCCACGGCGCGACCTTCACCGGCCCGTCGATGTGGGAGCGGTCCCGGGAGGGGCTCGCGCAGGCCATCCGCGCGGCGCTGGCCGAGGCCGGCTGCGCCCCGGAGGAGATCGACGTGGTGTTCGCGGACGCCCTCGGCGTACCGGAGGCGGACCGCTCCGAGGCCCTGGCGATCACGGACGCGCTCGGCGCGCACGGCCGCCGGGTGCCGGTGACCGCCCCCAAGACCGGCTTCGGCCGGGCGTACTGCGCGGCCCCGGTCCTGGACGTGGCGGCCGCGGTGCTCGCCATGGAACACCGCGTCGTGCCGCCCACCCCGTACGTCACCGACGTATGCCATGACCTCGACCTCGTCACCGGCAGTTCCCGCGCCGGGCGGCCGCGGACCGCGCTGGTGCTGAGCCGGGGGCTGATGGGTTGCAACGCGGCGCTCGTGCTCCGCGGCCCGGAAGGAGATATCTGATGTCCAGTCAACTGTCCTACGGAGACCTGGCCTCGCTCATGAAGCGCTGTGCCGGACTGACCGTCGACCCGGAGCTGATGCGCACCCGGCCGGACTCCCCGTTCGAGGAGTACGGCCTGGACTCGCTCGGCCTGCTCGCGATCGTCGGCGAGCTGGAGAACCAGTACGGCACCCCGATCGAGCCCGGCGCCGAGAGCTCCAAGACGCCCGGTGACTTCCTCGACGTCATCAACACCTCACTCACCACGGGAGCATGAGATGACCGGCCACACCGACAACGAAATCCTGATCAAGGCCCCTCTGGATCTCGTCTGGAACACGACGAACGACCTGGAGAACTGGCCGAACCTGTTCAGCGAGTACGCGTCGGTCGAGGTGCTCCAGCGGAACGGGGACACCACCACCTTCCGGCTGACCATGCACCCGGACGAGAACGGCAAGGTCTGGAGCTGGGTCTCCGAGCGCGAGACGGCCCGCGATGTGCGGACCGTCTGGGCGCGCCGGGTGGAGACCGGGCCCTTCGCCTTCATGAACATCCGCTGGGAGTACGAGGAGGAGGCCGAGGGCACCCGGATGCGGTGGACCCAGGACTTCGAGATGAAGCCGGACGCGCCGGTGGACGACGCCGGAATGACCGAGCACATCAACCGAAACTCCAAAATCCAGATGGAGCTGATCCGGGACAAGATCGAGCAGCGCGCCCGCGCGCGGGTCGGGGCGTGAGGAAAATGCACCGTGAACTGATCGTGGCCCGCATGAAGGAGAACGCGGCGCAGGAGATAGCCGCCGTCTTCGAGGAGTCGGACCGCCATGGGGAACTGTCGCATCTGATAGGCGTGCGCGGCCGGAGTCTGTTCCAGTTCGGTGATGTGTATCTGCATCTCATCGAGGCCGACAAACCGCCGGGGCCGGAGGTCGCGCGGGTGACCGGCCATCCGGAGTTCCGCGCCATCAGCGAACGGCTATCGGCGTATGTACAGGCCTACGACCCGGCGACCTGGCGCGAGCCGAAGGACGCCATGGCGAGGGAGTTCTACCGCTGGGAGCGCTGAACCGGGCCGGGCGAGGGCCCGGCCCGCTTTCGTACGCGCTCTTCGTACGCGCTTTTCGAACGGGCTGTTTTCGAACCGGCTGCCGCGTCCGCGGAAGCCGGTTTCGGCGTTTGAAAGCCTGTCGTCCGATCAGTTGAATGACCATCAGCCCGTTCGCGCGGCAAAAGAGTGATCAACAGCCGGAACTCCACTCGGAGGGCTTACATCCGTCAGATTTGCGGGCCGCGCCAAGTGGCAGCGGGCCCTCTCTTCGCTGACGGTGGTTAAGACGCCGACGCGATCCCTTTGTCTGGCAAATAGTCAGTAATCGTGCCGGTGCCGGAAGGAATGACTCATGCGATCTACTCGCGCACTCTTCGCCGGGGCGGCGATTGCCGCCACCCTGACCCTGGGCGCCCCCGCCGCCGCGTTCGCTGCCGACGTCTCGGACCCGGGCGGTCACGGCGGGTACTCGAGCAGCCAGGAGTCCTCCGAGGACGGCTACGGTCAAAGCGGCAGCTCCTGGAAGGACAAGGACAAGGACCAGAAGGAAGAGCACGGCAAGGAAGAAGAGCAGGGCAAGGAAGAGCAGGGCAAGGAAGAAGAGCACGGCAAGGAAGAGCAGAAGGGCAAGGACGAGGACCCCAGCGACCACGACTGGTCCGGCAGCAGCAAGGGCAAGGACGAGGACGAAGAGCACGACTGGTCCGGCAGCAGCAAGGGCAAGGACGAGGACGAGGAGCCCCGCGAGCACGACTGGTCGGGCAAGAAGGGCGACTGGGACGGCGGTTCCTGGAAGAGCCACGAGAAGCCGAAGGGTGGCGTCCACACCGGTGGTGGCGGCATGGCCACCACGGGCAGCGGCATGGCCGCCGGTTCGGTTCTGCTCCTCGGTGGTCTCGGCGCCGGCGCCTACGCCCTGCGTCGCCGCAAGCCGTCCGGCACCGCGATCTGAGCCTGACGCTTCGGAAAACCCGTGCTGCCGTGGCACCACCGCTGGCTTCGGCGGAGGTGCCACGGCAGCGCCACGAACGGGCGCTGTGAGAAAGGCGAACACCCGCATGGGCAAACAGGGCAAGCAGGGCGGTACTGACAGCAACACCCGTACGCTCCGATGGGCCGCGGCATCGGCTCTCATCGGTGTCTTCCTCATCTACAACTCGGTCGACGCCTCCTCCCAGTCCTCCTCCCCGGTGTCACCGGCCACGCCCGCGGCCACCGCCGCCGAGACGGATTCGCAGCCGGAGACGGCGGAGGTGCCCCCGGAGGACCGGTCCGACGCCCAGTCACCGGCGGCCAGGCCCGCGTCCCGGCCCGGGCCCGCGCTGCCGCGGTCGGCCCCGAACCGGCTGGACATCCCCTCGATCGGTGTGAGCGCCCCGTTCACCGCGCTGTCGCTCAACCCCCAGGGCACGCTGATCCCGCCGCCCGACACCGACAACAACCTCGTCGGCTGGTACGAGGCCGGCCCCTCCCCCGGTGAGCGCGGCAACGCCATCGTGGCCGGCCACGTGGACACCAAGTCCGGCCCGGCGGTGTTCGCCATGCTCAACTCCCTGAAGGCGGGCGGCAAGGTGACCGTCACCCGCGACGACGGCATCCTCGCCACGTTCGTCGTCGACGAGGTGCGGACCTTCAAGAAGAAGGACTTCCCGGACCGGGAGGTGTACGGGGACACCAACGACGCCCAGCTGCGCGTGATCACCTGTGGCGGTGCGTACGACCACACGGCGAAGGACTACACGGCCAACGTGGTGGTGTTCGCCCACCTCAGCTCGTTCCGCTGGGCCTGAGCCGCCCCGGAACACCACGGTGCCCGCGCCCCTCCTGGAGGGGCGCGGGCACCTTCCTGCGCACCGGCGGCTAGCCGGGCACCCGGCTGTCGATGGCGTGCAGATACGCGTTGACGGGACGGCTCTCGGTGACGCTCAGCCCGGCCTCGGTCATCCGCGCCACCAGGCTGTCCGTGGTGTGCTTGCGGCCGCCCACGTTGAGCAGCAGGAACAGGTCCATGGCCGTGGTGAACGAGGAGCGGCTGTTGTCGATGAGGTTCTCGATGACGAGCACCCGGGCGCCGGGCCGCGCGGCCGCGACCACGTTGGCGAGCGTGCGGCGGGTGTTCTCGTCGTTCCATTCCAGGATGTTCTTGATGATGTAGAGATCGGCCCGCACCGGGACCTCCCGGCGGCAGTCGCCCGGCACCAGCGTGGCCCGCTCCGCCAGCGCGCCGCCGTCCCGCAGCCGGGGGTCGGCGCCCGCCACCACCTGCGGCAGGTCCAGCAGGGTGCCGCGCAGATCGGGGCGCCGCTCCAGCAGGCTGGCCAGCACATGGCCCTGGCCGCCGCCGATGTCGGCGACCTCCTTGACGCCGTCGAGGTCGACGAAGGCGGCGACATCGGCCGCGGACTGCCGGCTGGAGGTGGTCATCGCCCGGTCGAAGACCTCGGCCGACTCGGGCGCGTCCTCGTGCAGATAGGTGAAGAAGTCCTTGCCGTAGAGGTCGTTGAAGACGATGCCGCCGGAGCGCACCGCCCGGTCGAGCCGCGGCCAGACCTCCCAGGTCCAGGGCTCGGTGCACCACAGGGAGATGTACCGCAGGCTGCGCGGGGCGTCCTCGCGCAGCAGCCGGGACATCTCGGTGTGGACGAAGCGGCCGTCGTCGGTCTCGGCGAAGATCCCGCAGCAGGCCAGGGCGCGCAGCAGGCGGCACAGCGGATCGGGTTCGGCGTCCACCGTGGCGGCGAGCTCGCCGACGGAGGTGGGCTGCTCGCCCAGCGCGTCGGCGACGCGCAGCCGGGCGGCGGCGCGTACGGCGGCGGCCCGGGCGGCGCCGAAGGCGATCTCCCGCAGCTGCATGGCCGCCGCCTGGGACGCGGCCGCGGGGGTGTCGTCGCCGGGGGCCGGGGTGTCGGGGGCCGGGGTGGCCGTGGTGGTCATGTCGCCGCCTCTCAGCACCGGCCGGTGGGCACCGACAGCGTGCAGACGTTGCCGGTGAAGGTGTTGCCGGGGCCCTTGTCCCGGTCGGCCACGTCGGCGGGCTTGTTGCCGGTGAGCACATTGCGGCTGATGGCGTTCTTGCTGTTCGCGATGCCGACGACGCTCTTGAACAGCACGATCCCGCCGGACATCGGCGAGGTGCCGACGTTGTTGTGCACCTGGTTGCCGGTCACCCGGGTGCCCTCGGTGCCGGTGAGTACGATGCCGGCGCCCTGGATGAACGGCAGCCGGGCGTTGGGCGCGCAGTAGGCGTTGTTCTCGTGGACGGCGTTGTGGGCCACCGTCAGGTCCCCGGCGCGCGGCTTGGACTCGTCGCCCACGACGAACACCCCGCCGCAGTTGCCGGTGGCGGTGTTCTGCTCGACGGTCAGGTTCCGCAGCCGGCGCACCACGACGCCGATCCGGTTGCCGGACAGCCGGTTCTCGGCGACCCGGGTGCCCTTGGCGTCGGTGGCGCCACCTTCGGCGTCGACGGTGTTGGCGAGGAAGATGCCCGATTCCTTGTTGTTGCGGGAGACGTTGCGGAGGAAGGCCCCGCGGGTGGACAGCTCCTGGCCGATGCCCTGCTGCCCGTTCTTCTCGGCGAGGGTGGCGCGCACGTCCATCCGGACGGTGCGGGAGCCCCAGATGCCGTTCTTGGGGAAGCCGCTGACGGTCAGCGAGCGGATCCGGACATTGCTGACGGGGTGTTGGGCCGTACCGGTGACGCAGACGCCGTGCCCGGCCTTGCCGCAGGCGTTGGCCGACGCCTTGGCGGGCGCGGTGAGGACGGTCGTCCGGCCCACGCCCCGCAGGGTCAGCCGGCTCTTGGTGATCTGCACGTTCTCCCGGTAGACACCGGCCCGCAGCTGGATGGTGTCCCCGGGCCGGGCCGCATTGACCGCGGCCTGGATCGACTGGCCCGGCTTGACGGTGTGCACGGTGGGCGCGCTGGGTGCCGGGGCGGCGTGGGCGCCCGGCAGCTGGGTGAGTTCGATGGCGAGGGCGGCCGTGAGGCCCGCGAGGTAGCGAAGCTTTCGTGTGCGCATGAACAGGAAGTTATGGGCGAGTTGCATCACTCGCCACTTATTCCCCCTTTTGTCCGCTACGCCCTTTGGCCGCTACTCCAGCACCCGGGAGCCGCCGACCGGCAGGTCCCACAGCTCCTCGCGGGGACGGCCCGTCGCCTCGAAGGCGGCGCGGACCCGGTGCAGCGGCTCCAGCGGCGGCTCGGCGGAGAGCAGGAACGTCGACCAGTGCATCGGGACCAGCGTCCGGGCCCCGAGGTCCAGATACGCCCGTACGGCCTCCTCGGGATCGGTGTGCACCGGGCACAGCATCCAGCGCGGTTCGTACGCGCCGATCGGCAGCAGCGCCAGGTCGATGCCCGGGTAGCGGCGGCCGATCTCCTGGAACCAGTGGCCGTAGCCGGTGTCGCCCGCGAAGTACACCCGCTGCCCGTCGGGCCCGGTGACGACCCATCCGCCCCACAGCGAGCGGCAGGTGTCGGTCAGGGTGCGCTTGCTCCAGTGGTGCGCGGGGACGAAGTCGAAGCGGACCGGGCCGCTCTCGCCCGGCAGTTCGGCCGCCTCCCACCAGTCCAGCTCGGTCACCCGGGTGAACCCGCGCGCCCGGAACCACCCGGCCAGCCCGGCCGGGACGAACAGCGGCGTGTCCCGGGGCAGCCGCTTGAGGGTGGGCGCGTCGAGGTGGTCGTAGTGGTTGTGGCTGATGACCACCGCGTCGACGGGCGGCAGATCCTCCCAGCGCACCCCGGGCGGGGTGACCCGGGCCGGGGTGCCGAGGATCCTGCGGGACCAGACCGGGTCGGTGAGCACGGTCAGCCCACCGATCCGCAGCACAAAGCCGGCGTGCCCGGCCCAGGTCAGCGCCACCTGCCCGGGGCCGGCCTGCGGCAGCGGGCCCGGCGCGAAGGGGAGGTCCGGGATCTGGTGCAGCGTCTCCGCCGGCGGCCGCAGCCGCCCCTCGCGGGCCAGCCGGGCGAGGGCGCGCACCCCGGGCAGCGGGGAGGTGAGCCGGTGGAGGAACGACCGCGGCCAGGTGCGGACCTCGCCGAGCGGACGGGGCGCGGACAGCGGCGGGGGCGCGACGGACGACGGATGTCCCGCACGGGGCGGCCGCGGCGCAAAGGGCAGGCCGCGGCCCTCGCCCGCCTCGGTGGGTTCGGCCTGGTCGGTCATGGGGTGCGCTCCCTTCGCGGTGGGCCGGTCATGGCGCCCCGGCCCGGACGAGGTCACCGAATACCCTTTCGAAGGCGGCCAACTTCCCTGCCACAGAGGGAAGTTCCAGCGGGTCCGGGGCGGCCAGCGCGGCGAGCCGCAGCTCGTCCGACGCCCCGAGCAGCGGCAGCGTCGCCAGCCGGACCCGCAGGGTGTGCGGCGGGTCGCCGAACCGGTGGCCGCCGGCCACCGCCGGGCCGAGCCGCCCGGCGAGGTAGCGCTCCAGCTCCACCGAATCGGTGAGGGAGCGGGCGGCGAGCACCCCGCGCAGCTCGTCGAGGTCCGCGTACAGCTGGCGGCCGGCCTGCGGCGGGCGGCAGAGCGCGCCGACGGCGGTCAGCGCCCGGTACGCCGCGGCCGCCACCGCCCCGTGCGCGCGGGCGGCGGCCGCCATCCGGCGGCGGACCGGCTCGGGCTCGGTCAGCGCGTACCCGGCGGCCACCGAGACGGCCGCGGGCAGCCCGGCCCGTACGGCGGTGAGCATGGACAGCACCCGGGCGCGCAGCTCCGCGCCGCGCTCGGTGGCCGGGAACCGGGCCACCGCGGCGGGCCAGCCGACCGGGGTGAGGGCGCCCGCGAGGTCGGTGAGCACGACCACGTCCTCGGGTGCCATCTCGGCGGGGCTCAGCAGCACCGTGCCGTGCGGATGGTGCACCGTGTCCCGCCACGTCTCGTCGCTCACGATCAGCAGCCCCTCGGCCACCGCCGCCTCGCACACCTCGTGCAGCAGCTCGGGCGGGGCCACGGTGCCGGTCGGGTCGTCGGCGACGGACAGCAGCAGGATGCGCGGCACCCCGCCCTCGGCCCGGACCCGGCGGACGGTCTCCAGCAGCGCGAACGGATCGGGCAGCCCGCCGCACTCGGCCGGCACCGGGGCGTGGTGGCCGCGCCGGTCCACCAGCCGCACCAGAGGCTCGTACCAGGCGGCGCAGGGGCGGGGCAGCAGGACGTCGCCGCCGGGGGCCGAGGCGAGCAGCGCGAGCAGCAGCGGCTCGGCGCCGGGGGCGGCCACGACATGCGCGGGGTCGGTCCACAGCCCGCGCCGCGACCAGTAGCCGCAGGCGGCCGTGCGCAGGTCGGCGGAGCCGCCGACCGGCTCCGGCGCGCCCCGGTCCGCGGCCGCCGCGAAGCACGCGGCCAGCTCCGGGAGGACCGGCAGCCCGCCGTCGTCCCGCTCGGCCGGCGCCGGTGCGGTCCACTGCCGTTGCATTCGTCCACACCTTTCGTGTGTGTGCCGACGCTGTCCACCTTCGCAGATCGGCGGTGGTGGCGGCGTGGGACGACACCCGGGCGGTCAGGCGGAGCCGCCGTCCTGGTCCAGTGCCATCAGCCGGCGCTCCATGCCGCGGCCGCGGGTCCGGACGACCGTCTCGGCCAGGCTCACCAGCTTGCGGTTGGTCCGCTGCGAGGTCCGGCGCAGCAGGTCGAAGGCGCGGTCGGCGTCGCAGCCCAGCACGTACATCACGATCCCGCACGCCTGGTCGACCACGGGGCGCGACCGCAGCGCCGCGTCCAGCTGGTCCACCTGGGCGAGGGCGGCGCGGTAGAGGCGGTCCCGGGCCAGGCTCTCGGTGGTGAGGTCGCCCAGCAGCTCGGTGGCGCCCTGAGCCGCCTTCTCCAGGGGGCCGGGCCGCAGGCCGTAGAGGGAGATCGTCACCGTCAGCCCGTCGCATTCGAACGGCAGCGTCGCGCTGGACCGCACCCCCGCGTCCAGTGCCCGGGCCCGGTAGCGCGGCCAGCGCAGATCGTGCAGCAGATCGTCGGCGCCCGTCGGGCGGCCGGTGTCCAGGGCGGCCAGGATCGGACCCTCACCCGACATCATCTGCACCGACACCAGCGCCGACAGATCGGGGTGGGTGGCGGCGGTCGTCCGGTCGTCCTCCGCGTCGACGGGCGCGTCCTGCGGCAGGAGCGCCGTGGCGGTCGCCCCGCAGCTGGCCGGGGTGCACGAGGCGGCCTGTTCCGCCAGCTCCGCCAGGCCCCGTCCGAGCGACGGGGTGTCGGGCTGGCACTGCGGACGGCTGTACGGGCGTTCGGGCATCGCCGGCTCCGGTCCTTTCCTTCCGTGAGGGTCCCTTTCGGTCGGCTTCCCGCTGGCTTGCGCGGAAAACAACACCGGACCAGTGCCCCGCTGCCGGTCCGGCTAACGTATGCGCATGTCCCGGGCGCAGGATTTTGGTGCGGAACTCACGGATTTCCGCAGACGTGTCGATGAATTGCGAACGGCGAGGGCACTGCCCTCGCAGGAGCGGCTGTCCCTGCTGGACGCCGCTCTTTTCGAGCTTCAGCACGTGGTCGACGTGCTGTGGCCGCGGTACGAGGAGCTGGCCGCGGCCAGCCGCGTCCCCCCGGGAGGCCGGTCCGACCCCCATGAACAGCAGCTTTTGCGCGCTCTGTTCCAGCGACTGCCCATTCCCGTCGTCTTGCTGGACCGGGAGTCCGTCGTCCGGCGTATGAACTTCGCCGCGACCCAGCTGTTCAACACCCGCGCCGGATACGCCACCGGCCGCCCGCTGACGTCGTCGCTGCGCCGCGACGGGCAGGCGGCGCTGCGGTCGCAGGTCGCGGCGGTGGCGCGTGGGGAGGGCGGGCGCAGTCTGACCGTGCACCTGTCGCAGCCCGGGCCGGACGGCGCCCTGCGGGTGACGCTGGCGGCCCTGCGGCCACCGGGCGAGCCGCACCCAGCGGTGCTGGCCGCCTTCCAGCCGGACCGCGGCACGGCGGCCACCTCCTCGGTCACCCTCCCGGTGCCCAGGACCGCCGGGAAGGACACGGTGGACGGGACGGCCGCCGCGCAACCGGATCTGGCCGAGGTGACGCGCCACGCCGAGCTGCTGGATCTGGTCGACGACATGGCGACGGCGCTGCTGGGGGCGACCCTCGAGGGCAGCGGGCCGGAGGAGGTGCTGGGGCGGGCGGCGGAGCTGCTGCACGGCCGGTTCGCGGACTGGGTGATCGCCGACGTGGCCACGGACGGCACCGGCGCGCCGCGCCGGATGGTGGCGCTCGGCCCGCCGGAGGCGGCCGGTGAGCGGACCGCGTCGCTGGCCGGGCAGGATCCGGCCGGCTGCCCGCTGGTGGCCGACGCGCTGGACGACGGGGTGGCGGCCCTGCGGGTGAGCCCGCCGGACGCGAACGCCTTCGGCCGGGACGCCACGGGCGCGCCCGTGCTGGTCCGGGAGGAGGTCGTCTCGCTGCTGTGCATCCCGCTGCGGGTCTCGCCCACGGCCCCGGTCCTCGGCGCGCTCACGCTGTTCCGTACGGCCGGCCGGAGCCCGTTCGAGATGGCGGAGGCGGGCGCGGCGGACCGCGTCTCCCGCCACATCGCCCTGGCCCTCAGCCGCCCCCGGGTCCGAGAGGCGGGGGCGGCGGAGGGCTAGGGCGGGTGTCGGGTGGGCTTGGGCTAGGCGGCCTGCGCGTTGACTTCCTCGCCCAGGCGCTCACAAGTGCGGCTGATCAGCCGGGACACGTGCATCTGGGAGATGCCCAGCCGGTCGGCGATGCGGCCCTGCGTCTCGTCGCAGAAGAAGCGCAGGTACAGGATGCGCCGTTCGCGTTCGGGCAGGGCGCGCAGGCACGGCTTGAGCGCCTCGCGCTGGATGACGCGGTCGTAGGAGGGCTCCGGTGAGCCGAGGGTGTCGATGAGCGCGTATCCGTCCTCGGCGCCGCGCAGTTCGGCGTCCAGTGACAGGGGGCTGTAGCTCTCCAGCGCCTCCATGCCCGCCCGGACGTCCTCCTCGCTCAGCCCGGTGTGCTCGGCGATGTCGGCGACGCTCGGGGTGCGGGAGTCCGGGGAGCGGTTCAGCTCCTGGACCGCCGTACGGACCCGGTTGCGCAGTTCCTGGACCCGGCGCGGGACGTGCAGGCCCCACAGGTGATCCCGGAAGTGGCGCTTGACCTCGCCGACCACCGTCGGCACGGCGTAGCTCTCGAAGGCGGTGCCGTGGTCCGGGTCGTAGCGCTTGACGGCCTTGACCAGGCCGAGCATGGCCACCTGACGCAGATCGTCCGCGGACTCGCCGCGGTTGCGGAACTGTCCGGCCAGCCGCTCGGCCATCGGCATCCAGGCCCGGACGACGTCCTGGCGCAGGGCTTCCTTCGACGGGCCCTCCGGCATGGCGGAGATACGGCGGAACTGGGCGGCGGTGTCGGGGGCGTCGTCGTGCGAATGCCGGTGCTTGCGGGAACGCACCTGCCGGGTGTGCGTCTCCCGGGTGTGCGTCTGGCGGGGCTGTGCTCGTACGGCTGTCATGCGGCCGCGCCTCCCTTGGGCTATCGTATGGCACCGTGGGAGCAAATCGGACAAAAGAGGCGACCACTTGGGACACGCCTGTCGCAGTTGTCCTGCTCCTGTGGCGTGCCTCCGGTCCGAAGCACTAAAGGTCGCGTGCCCGTCCGAGACCCTGCCAAACAAGGTTTCCCGCTGTGTTTTCTTCCCTGCGCGCCGGTTACCCGTTTCACCGCATCCGCGCACAAGGAGGGTCCGATGACCGAGTACGGCTACTTCCTGGCCGCCGAGGAACACGGTCCCGCCGAGCTGATCGAGCAGGCGCGGATGGCGGAACAGGCCGGGTTCACCTCGCTGTGGATCTCCGACCACTACCACCCCTGGAACGAGGCGCAGGGCCAGAGTTCGTTCGTCTGGTCGGTGATCGGCGCCCTGGCGCAGGCCACTTCGCTGCCCGTGCAGACCGCCGTCACCTGCCCGACGTTCCGCATGCACCCCGCCATCGTCGCCCAGGCGGCCGCCACCAGCGCGGTGCTGCTGGGCGGCCGGTTCCGGCTGGGCGTGGGCAGCGGTGAGGCCCTGAACGAGCATGTGCTGGGCGACCGCTGGCCCCCGGCCCCGATCCGGCTGGAGATGCTGGAAGAGGCCGTGATGGTGATGCGCCAGCTGTTCGAGGGGCGCCGGGTCAACCACCACGGAAAGCACTACACGGTGGAGAACGCCCGGCTGTTCACGGTCCCCGACGAGCCGGTGCCCATCGACATCGCCGCGTTCGGCGAGTCCGCCTGCGCGCTGGCCGGGCGGGTCGGCGACGGCTTCATCACCATGGGCCCCGACGCGGAGCTGGTGGAGCGGTTCCGGCGCGGCAGCGGCGCGAGCGGCAACCACAAGCCCGTACGCGGCGGCCTGAAGGTGTGCTGGGGCCCGGACGCCGACGAGGCGCTGCGCACCGCACACCGGCTGTGGGCGGTCGAGTCGCTGCCCGGCCAGCTGCTGACGACACTGCCCACCCCGGCCCACTTCGAGCAGGCCGCCGAACTCGTCACGCCCGAGCGGATGGCGCGGAGGGTGACCTGCGGCGACGACATCGACGCGCACATCGGCGCGCTGTCCGCCTACGCCGAGGCCGGGTTCGACACCGTCTACGTCAACCAGATCGGCCCCGACCAGCGCGGCTTCTTCGACTTCTACCGCACCAAGGTGCTGCCGCAGCTGGCCGGTTGAGCCCGCCGGGCGTTCCCGGGCCCTCGCGGTTCCGCCCCGGGCAATCCGACGCACCCCGAGCCACCCCCACAGGAGTGAGTGAGCGCCATGACCACCAAAGTCGCCGACTACGTCCTCGCCCGGCTGCGCGAGTGGGGCGTCGAGCACGTCTACGGGTACCCGGGCGACGGCATCAACGGCCTGCTCGCCGCCTGGGGCCGGGCGGAGAACGAACCCCGGTTCATCCAGGCCCGGCACGAGGAGATGGCCGCGTTCCAGGCCGTCGGCTACGCCAAGTTCAGCGGGCGGCTCGGCGTCTGCACGGCGACCTCGGGGCCGGGCGCCATCCACCTGCTGAACGGGCTGTACGACGCCAAGCTGGACCACGTCCCGGTGGTGGCGCTGGTCGGCCAGACCCACCGCAGCGCGATGGGCGGTTCGTACCAGCAGGAAGTCGACCTGCACAGCCTGTACAAGGACGTCGCCTCCGACTTCCTGGAGACCGTGACCGTCCCCGAGCAGCTGCCGAACGTCCTGGACCGGGCCATCCGCACCGCCTACGCCCGGCGCGCCCCCACCGCCGTGATCATCCCGGCGGACGTCCAGGAGCTGGACTACTCCCCGCCCACCCACGACTTCAAGATGGTGCCCTCCAGCCTGGACCGCAGCGGCTGGTCCGCGGTGCCCTCCAGCCGCTCCCTGGAGCGCGCCGCCGAGGTGCTGAACGCGGGCGACCGGGTCGCCATCCTGGTCGGCCAGGGCGCCGCCGGGGCGCGCGCCGAGGTGCGGCAGGTGGCCGACACGCTCGGCGCGGGCATCGCCAAGGCGCTCCTCGGGCTGGACGTGCTGAGCGACGACCTGCCGTATGTCACCGGGCCCATCGGGCTGCTGGGCACCCGCCCCTCCTACGAGCTGATGCGCGACTGCGACACCCTGCTGACGATCGGCTCCAGCTTCCCGTACACCCAGTTCCTGCCGGAGTTCGGCAAGGTCCGGGCCGTGCAGGTCGACCTCGACCCGCACATGATCGGGATGCGCTACCCGTACGAGGTCAACCTCGTCGGGGACGCGCGCGAGACGCTGCTGCGGCTGCTGCCGATGCTGCGCCGCAAGGAGGCCCGCGACTGGCAGGAAGAGATCACCGCGGGCGTACGGCGCTGGCACGAGGTGATGGAGCAGCGCGCCGAGGTCTCCGCCGACCCCATCAACCCCGAGTACGTGGCCCACTGCCTGAACCCGCTGCTCCCCGACGACGCCATCCTCACCTGCGACTCCGGCTCCGTCGCCAACTGGTACGCCCGCCATGTGCGGATGCGCGGCCGGATGCGCGGCTCGCTGTCCGGCACGCTGGCCACCATGGGCAGCGGTGTGCCGTACGCGATCGGCGCCAAGTTCGCGCAGCCGGACCGGCCCGTGGTGGCCCTCGTCGGGGACGGCGCGATGCAGATGAACGGCATGGCGGAGCTGATCACCGCGGCCAAGTACCGCCACGCGTGGGACGATCCGCGGCTGATCATCGGCGTCTGGAACAACCAGGACCTCAACCAGGTGACCTGGGAGATGCGGGCGATGGGCGGCGCGCCCCAGTTCCTGCCCTCGCAGGAGATCCCCGACGTGTCCTCGGCGCGGTTCGCCGAATCGCTCGGCCTGAAGGGCATCCGGGTGGAGAAGCCCGAACAGGTCGAGCCGGCGTGGCGCGAGGCGCTGGGCGCGGACGGCCCGGTGTGCGTCGAGTTCCTGACCGACCCGGCCGTGCCGCCGATCCCGCCGCACGCGACGTGGGAGCAGATGGAGGCCACGCTCGGATCCATGGTCAAGGGCGACCCGGACCGCACCGGCATGGTGCGCCAGGGGCTGAAGGCGAAGATGCAGGAGTACCTCCCGCACCGGTCGCACCGGGAGCCGCACCGGGCCAAGAAGGCCGACGGCGGCGACGCGTGAGCGCAGGCATCTCGTGAAGATCGAGCGGCTGGACGTCACGGCCTACACGGTGCCGACCGACGCCCCCGAGGCGGACGCCACCCTCGCCTGGGACGAGACCACCGTCGTGGTGGTCGAGGCGCGCAGCGGGACGACCACCGGCCTCGGCTGGACCTACGCACCGGCCGACGCCGGGTCGGTGGTCTGCGACCTGCTGCGCGGCCATGTCCTGGGCCGCTCCCCCATGGACGTCGCGGGGACGAACGAGGCCATGGGCCAGGCCGTGCGCAACGCGGGGCGGCCGGGGCTGGTGTCCTGCGCGATCTCCGCGGTGGACATCGCCCTGTGGGACCTCAAGGCCCGGCTGCTGGAGCTGCCGCTGCCGCAGCTGATCGGCGCGGTGCACGACACCGTGCCGGTCTACGGCTCCGGCGGCTTCACCACGTACCACGACACCCATCTGGCCACCCAGCTGACCGGCTGGGTGCACGGCCAGGGCATCGAACGCGTCAAGATCAAGATCGGTGAGGCGTGGGGCCGGGCCGTCGAACGCGACCTCGCCCGGGTGGGCCACGCGCGCGACGCGATCGGCCCGCACGCCGAGCTGTACGTGGACGCCAACGGCGGGTACAACCGCAAGCAGGCGGTGCGCATGGGCCACGCGCTCGCCGAGCACGGGGTGGGCTGGTTCGAGGAGCCGGTCTCCTCCGACGACCTGGAGGGCCTGCGAGTCGTGCGCGACCTGGTGGTCTGCGATGTCGCGGCGGGCGAGTACGGCTACATGCTGCCGTACTTCGCGCGGATGGCGCCGGTCGTGGACTGTCTGCAGGCCGACGCCACCCGCTGCGGCGGGCTCACCGTCTGGCTGCGCGCCGCCGCCCTCGCCGAGGCCACGGGGCTGGAGATCTCCGCGCACTGCGCGCCGCACGCCCACGCGCACGCGGCCGCGTGCGTACCGAACGTGCGCCACCTGGAGTGGTTTCACGACCACGCCCGCATCGAGTCCACCCTCTTCACCGGCGCCCTCGACCCCACCGGCGGCTCGGTGCGGCCCGGGGTGAGCGGCGCGCCGGGACACGGCATGTCCTTCCGCCACGAAACGGCGACGCCGTACCGGGTGCTGTGAACGGTTTCGGCACGGTCCTGCTGGCTACCCGCCGGGCCGACGACGGATGACATGACTCTACGGATGACGGATGACACCGGAAAGGACGTGAACGCGATGAAGGTCGCCTTTCTCGTCGCCCCCGAAGGCATTGAGCAGGTCGAACTCACCGATCCCTGGCAGGCGGTCCGCGACGCGGGCGGCACGCCCCGGCTGGTGTCCACCGCGTCCGGCCGCGTCCAGGGGTTCCACCACCTCGACAAGGCGGACACCTTCGAGGTCGACCAGACGGTGAAGGACGCGACCGTGGAGGAGTACGACGGCCTGGTGCTGCCCGGCGGGGTCGCCAACCCCGACTTCCTGCGCCTGGACAAGCGGGCCGTCGCCTTCGTCAAGGGCTTCTTCGACGCGGGCAAGCCGGTCGCCGCGATCTGCCACGCGCCCTGGACGCTGGTCGAGGCCGACGTCGTACGCGGCCGCACCCTCACCTCGTGGCCCAGCCTGCGCACCGACATCACCAACGCGGGCGGTGTCTGGGTGGACGAGCAGGTCAAGATCTGCGACGGCGGTCCCAATGTCCTGATCACCAGCCGTAAGCCGGACGACCTCAAGGCGTTCGACGAGGCCTTTGTGGACGAGTTCGCGAAGGCCGCCGGAGCCACGGGCTCGGCGCGGAAGGGAGCGGCGTGATGACCGAGCAGCCGGACCGCAAGGAGCGGCAGCGCGAGGCGCACCGGGCCCCCGACCCCGCCGAAGGGCCGCTGACCACCGACCAGGGGGTGGCGGTCGACCACACCGACGACTCGCTCGCGGCGGGCGAGCGCGGCCCCACGCTGATGGAGGACTTCCACTTCCGCGAGAAGCTCACCCACTTCGACCACGAGCGGATCCCGGAGCGGGTGGTGCACGCGCGCGGCGCGGGCGCCTACGGGTTCTTCGAGCCGTACGAGTCCTGCGCGGAGTTCACCAAGGCCGCCTTCCTCCAGGACCCGTCCGTCCGCACCCCCGTGTTCGTACGGTTCTCCACCGTGCAGGGGCCGCGCGGCTCGGCCGACACGGTGCGCGACGTACGCGGCTTCGCCACCAAGTTCTACACCTCGGAGGGGAACTACGACCTGGTCGGCAACAACATGCCGGTCTTCTTCATCCAGGACGGCATCAAGTTCCCCGACTTCGTGCACGCGGTCAAACCCGAACCGCACAACGACATCCCGACGGGTGCCTCCGCGCACGACACCCTGTGGGACTTCGTCTCCCTCCAGCCCGAGACCCTGCACATGATGATGTGGCTGATGTCGGACCGGGCGATCCCGCGCAGCTACCGGATGATGCAGGGCTTCGGCGTGCACACCTTCCGGTTCGTGAACGCGAACGGCAAGGGCACGTTCGTGAAGTTCCACTGGAAGCCCAAGCTCGGCGTCCACTCCCTGGTGTGGGACGAGGCCCAGGAGTGCCAGGGCCGGGACCCCGACTTCAACCGGCGCGACCTGTGGGACGCCATCGAGGCGGGCGAGTACCCGGAGTGGGAGCTGGGTGTGCAACTGGTGCCGGAGGAGGACGAGTTCAACTTCGACTTCGACCTGCTCGACGCCACGAAGCTCATCCCGGAGGAGCAGGTGCCGGTACGGCCCATCGGCCGCATGGTCCTGGACCGCAACCCGCACAACTTCTTCGCCGAGACCGAACAGGTCGCCTTCCACACCGCCAACGTCGTCCCCGGCATCGACTTCACCAACGACCCGCTGCTCCAGGCCCGTAACTTCTCCTACCTGGACACGCAGCTGATCCGGCTCGGCGGCCCCAACTTCGCCCACCTCCCGGTCAACCAGCCCGTCGCCCCCGTCCGCACCAACCAGCGCGACGGCTACCACCAGAGCACGATCCACACCGGGACGAACTACTCCCCCAACTCGCTGGGCGGCGGCTGCCCCGCCCTCGCCGGGGCGGACGGCTACGCCTACACCCACTACGCGGAGCGCGTCGACGGCGACAAGATCCGCAAGCGCAGCCCCAGCTTCAAGGACTTCTACAGCCAGGCCGCCATGTTCTGGAACAGCATGAGCGACTGGGAGCGCAAGCACATCGTCGACGCCTTCCGCTTCGAGCTGGGCAAGGTCGGCGCGGTGCGGGTGCGGGAGCGTACGGTCGGCGAGCTGGCCCACATCGACTACGGCCTGGCCACCGCGGTCGCCGAGGGCATCGGCATCGCCAACCCCGCCCCGGGCCCCGACAACCACAAACCCGTCGCCTCCCCCGCCCTCAGCCTGGACAACCTGGGCGGCGACCACTCCATCCGCACCCGCACCGTCGCGGTGCTCGTCACGGACGGCGTGGACGTCGAACAGCTCACCCGGGCCCAGGAGGCGCTGACCGCCGAGGGCGCCGTCGTCGAAGCGCTCGCGGCGCACGACGGCAAGGTGCGCGGCAGCGACGGCAACGGTTACGCGGTCGACCGCGCCCTGCCGACCGTCGCCTCCGTCCTGTACGACGCCGTCCTGCTGCCCGGCGGTCCCCCCGGCACCCCCGACCTGGCCTCCGACGAAGCCGCCATGCGCTTCGTCCGCGACGCCTACCGGCACGGCAAGCCGATCGGCGCCCTGGGCTCCGGCGTCGGCCTCCTCACCGCCCTCAACCCCGACGGGCTGCACCTGTCCGCCGCCCACGGCCAGGTCTGTGCCGACCGGGGCGTGGTCACCGATACGACGACGGGTACGGCGAGCGAGGAGTTCACCCGCGCCTTCGCCGAAGCGATAGCCGCCCACCGCCACTGGACCCGCCCCCCGGCCCGCCCCTGACCACACACCACCGCGCCGGCCCTGCCCCCGCCACGGGGTGCAGGGCCGGTCTCTCCCCTACCCCGCCCCTTCCCGAAACCGGGGCGCTGCCCCGGACTCGAGGGGCAGCGGTGGGCTGCGCCCGGCGCCCATGCCGGGTGGCGCCCGCGCGCAACAGGTACCGGGGGCGAGCCGCCGCCCCGGACCCGGGGGGGAGGGGCAGCTGTGGCCCGCGCCGGCCTCCGCCGAGGCCGGCGCGGGCGCCGGCCGGATCGCTGCGCAACAGGTCCAGGGGCGAGCCCCCACCGGCCCGTGGGCACCGCTGCGCCGCCCCGGGGGCGAGCCGCCGGCCCCTGGGCGACCGCCGGCGCGGGGCCTCGGCCCGGCGGGGTCCGGGGCGGAGCCCCGGTTGGCTACGGTTCGCGGCCCAGCAGGGCCAGGAGTTTCGTTTGGGCGTCGGCGTTCGGTGGCGGGTCCACCGGGGCCGCGAAGAGGCCGCTCTTCTCCAGGTCCGCCGCGTACGGCGCGACCTCCCGTACGGAGAAGTCGACCAGCGGCTTGGGGAGCCGTTCGTCGGCGCCGATGGCCCGGGCCAGATCCCACGCGTGGACCGTCGCGTCGGCGGTCATCTGGGCGCAGTACTCCGTGGCGGGGCTCGCGCCGTAGGAGAGGGCTACGGTGCGTTCCAGGGCGCCCGGCTCGTGGAAGGCCGTACGGGCGACGGCGGCGACCGCGTCCCAGGTGGCGATGGGGTCGTCGCCGAGCTGGTCGCCGGACAGGACCTCGTCCTCGCCGCCGGGGCTCGCGCCCTCGCGGAGCAGCGCCGGGACCCACATCTGCTCGACCGCGAGGTGGTTCACCAGGTCCCGCACGGTCCATTCGGTGCAGGGCGTGGGGTCGTCCCACTGGTCGGGCCGTACGGCGTGCACCCGCTCGGTGAACAGGTCCAGCGCCTCACCGTGTCTGGCCAGCAGCGGATTGTCCGCGGCCGGGGTCGGATTCGCGGAGGTGTCAGTCATGCGCGCCGGGTACCCGCGCGCGGAGGGGTTAACAAACACGCAGAGGCGCCGGGCACGGGCCCCTGATCTCCCGTGCCCGGCGCCGCCCTCACTCTCCCTGCGGGCCGCTCGGCCACACGCCGGGTCCCCTGGCCCAGGGGCCTCAAACCTCCCGTAAGAATCCGTGTCGATGCCGTGGTGACGGGTACGCGGGAGGCACGAAACACCCGGACCGCCGGGAGGGAGTACATGCGACTCGGATTTCTGAATCCGCTGTTCGAACGCCCAGGCCCCTGGGCAACCGTCTACGTCGACACCTCGCACCCCGACCAGTCCGCGGCCGAGGAGCACGAACGCTCCGCCCGCGAGGCATGCCGCCGACTGGAGCAGCAGGGCGCCGACGCGCGCACGTGCCGTGCGGTGTACGACGAGCTGATGACGGTGACACCGGCCACCGAGCCGGTGGGCCGGGCCGTCTTCGCCTCGCGCGGCGAGGTGGTGCTCGACCCGTCGCTGACGGCGCCGCCCCAGGGCGCGCCGCACGCGTGCTGGTCGGCGCTGCCGCATGTGGGGCCGCTGATGGAGCTGGCGGGGGACGATCCGTCCTGCCTGGTGGCGTACATCGACCGCACGGGCGCGGACTTCGAGCTGCGCGGCGCGCGCGGCGAGAGGGACGTGGGGCAGGTGACCGGGCAGCAGTGGCCGGTGCACCGCACCGCGTCGGCCGACTGGTCGGAGCGCCATTTCCAGCTGCGCACGGAGAACACCTGGGAGCACAACGCGGGGCTGATCGCGGACGAGCTGCGGGCCCGCCAGGAGGAGACGCAGGCCGATCTGGTGCTGCTGGTGGGGGACGCGCGCGAGCGGCGCGCCGTTCACGACCGGCTGCCGGAGCAGCTGCGTTCCAGGGCGGCGGAGAGCGCGCACGGCGGCCGGGCCGCCGGTTCGGCCTCGCCCGGCACGCACGCCGCCCGCCTGCTGGACCGCGACGTGGACGAGGTGCGGGCCCGGCACGTGCACGACCACACCGAGGAGGCGATGGAGCGGTTCCAGGCCGGCCGCGTGCCCGCGGACGGCCGCGTGACGGCGGCGGAAGGCGTTCCGGCGCTGGTCGACGCGGCGCGTGAGCACCGCATCGGCACGCTGCTGATCCGGCCGGACGGCACCGACCTGTACCGCGAGGTATGGGCGGGGGCCGAGCCGGACCAGGTGGCGATGCGCCGTACCGACCTGCAGTACCTGGGCGACGGCCGGCCCGTCGCGGTGCGCGCGGACGACGCGCTGATCCGCTCGGCCGCGGCCACCGGCGCCGAGGTGCTGACGGTGCCGCCGGGCAGCGGCGGGGAGGAGGCGAACGGCGCCCCGGTCGGGGGCCTGGGCGCACTGCTGCGCTGGCCGTACGAGGGCGGCGCGACGCAGTGAGATCTCGGGGACATGACCATCCCACGAGCACAACGGACCCGTGAAGGAAGGGGACCGACATGCAGCGAGGCAGCAACCGGCTGAGCGTTCACCGGGACGAGGAGATGAAGCAGGAGCTTCAGGGCCTGATCCGTTCCGGCCATCCGACCCGGGTCGAGGAGTGGCACGACCCGGAGCCCGCCGCCGACGACGACCCGGAGGTGACGACCGGTCCGGTGCCGTCGCCGGGGGCGATCGGTGAGGCGGAGACGCTCCGCTTCGAGTTCGCCCGCCATCTGGGCCGTACCACGTTCCCGGCGGAACGGAGCGCCGTGCTGCGCGTGCTGCACGAGCGGCACGCGCCGGACCGGCTGATCGCCCTGGCCCAGGAGCTGCCCGCCCACGAGACGTTCCGCACCGTGCAGGAGGTGGTCTCCGCGCTGGGCCTGCGCCCCCAGGCGTAGGGTCCGCCCGTCCCACGCAGGATCCCGGAGAAGGCGAGCGAGATGCCTCAGTACGTGAAAGACGTCATGACGCCCACGGTCACCTCGGTGCGTCCCGATGCCTCGCTGGTGGAAGCGGCGCAGCTGATGCGCGCGCAGGACATCGGCGGGGTGTTCGTGGCGCTCCACGGTGAGCTGCTGGGCGTGCTCACCGACCGCGACATCACGCTGCGCGCGGTCGCGGACGGCGTCGATCCGCTGGCGGTCAGCTGCCATCTGGTGTGCACCCCGGACCCGGTGACCATCGGCCCCGACCAGGAGATCGCCGAGGCGGCCGCGCTGATGCGACGGCATGAGGTGCGGCGGCTGCCGGTGGTCCGGGCGGGCCGCCCGGTGGGCGTGGTGAGCATGCGGGATCTGGAGCGGGGACGGGCACCCACCTGAAGGTGGGACCGGACGCCAAGAGGGCGGCGGAGAGCGGCGGTTGCCGGTTCCCGCCGCCCTCTTTCACGCTTCCCCATCGTCCATATAGCAAGACAACTCTTCTCGTCATGCGAGATGGCGGCGTACGGTGGTGATCGCTTCCGACCGCGGTCGACTCGATGAGGAGTTCCGTCATGCCGAACGACGCCGTCTACACCCACGGGCACCACGAGTCGGTGCTGCGCTCGCACACCTGGCGCACGGCCGCCAACTCCGCGGCCTATCTGACCGGGCACCTGAAGCCCCATATGCGAATCCTGGACATCGGCTGCGGCCCCGGCACCATCACCGCCGACCTGGCCGAGCTGGTGCCCCGGGGCGAGGTCGTCGGCGTCGACGCGGAGCCCGCCGTCCTGGAGCGGGCGGCGCGGACGGCCGACGAGCGCGGGCTGGCCAATCTCCGCTTCGCGGTCGCCGACGTCCACGATCTGGACTTCCCCGACGACTCCTTCCGCGTCGTCCACGCCCACCAGGTGCTCCAGCACGTCGGCGACCCGGTGCGGGCGCTGCGCGAGATGCGGCGGGTGTGCGAACCGGGCGGCATCGTCGCGGTCCGCGACAGCGACTACGCCGCGATGACCTGGCATCCACAGGTGCCCGGGATGGACACCTGGCTGGACCTCTACCGCCGGGTCGCGCGGGCCAACGGGGGCGAGCCGGACGCGGGGCGCCGGCTGCGGTCCTGGGCCCTGGAGGCGGGCTTCGACGGCGCCGACATCACCTCCACCGCCGGCGCGTGGTGCTACGCCACCCCCGAGGAGCGGGCGTGGTGGAGCGGGCTGTGGGCGGACCGTACGGTCGCGTCCTCGTACGCCCGGCGCGCGGTGGAGGGCGGCCATGCCACGGAGGCGGAGCTGCGGGGCATCGCGGACGCCTGGCGCGAGTGGGGCAGCCGGGACGACGGCTGGTTCGCCGTCCTCCACGGTGAGCTGCTGTGCCGCGTCTGACGTGCGACTGAGGTTCAACTAGGCTCGCCCGCATGGACATCATGGGGACTTCACTGCGGGTCTGCGTCGACGATCTGGACTCCGCCATCAGCGTCTACGAACGGCTCACCGGCGCCGAGGCGTCCCGCTTCCAGCGCGGCGGCGTCTCGGTCGCGGCGGTCGGCTGCTTCTTCCTGATGAGCGGCCCGGAGTCGGAGATGGCGATCCTCCGCAAGATCACGGCGACGATCGCGGTGAAGGACGTGGACGAGGCGATCTCCGACCTGACGGCGGTCGGCGCGCAGATCGTCGCGGGCCCGATCCCCGCCCCCACCGGACGCATGCTGGTGGCCCGTCACCCGGACGGTTCGATCTTCGAGTACGTGGACCGCAATCCCGGCGCCTGACAGCACACCCCCGACCGGCCGGCGGGGGCGCCTCCCCCGGCGCTCCCCGCCGACCGGGTGATTACGCGGGCCCCAGCATGTCGCTGGTCATGGCCCAGCGGTCGTGGTCGCGCCACGCGCCCTCGATGTAGAGGAAGTCGGGCGAGAAGCCCTCCAGCCGGAAGCCGAGCCGCTTGACGAGCGCGGTCGACGCCTCGTTGCCGGGCTGGATGTTGACCTCGATCCGGTGCAGCCCGAGCGGCCCGAAGGCCTGCCGCAGCACCAGCTCCAGCCCCTCGGACATATAGCCGCGCCCGGCGGCGGGCGAGAACGCGCCGTAGCCGATCGAACCGCACTGGAACGCGCCGCGCACGATGTTGTTGATGTTGATGAATCCGGCGATCGCACCGGTCTCCCGTACGCAGACCAGGTAGCCGTGCCGGTCCCCCCGCTCCAGCTGGGCGATGAAGCCCTCGTAGACCTCGTCGGTCGTGGGCATGGTCAGCCAGGGGCGATGGAAAGAGGCGCTCTGCCGCGCGAGCCGGACGAATTCGGGGCCGTCCTCACGCCGATGGGGCCGGATGGCCGCGCGGGTTCCCTCGGCGAGATATGCATGATCAGGCATTGGCCAATGATGGTACGGAGGCCCGTCCTCCGCCACCGCCTTCGATGGCGCCAGACCCATCAGGTCACATTCATGAACGCGCTGCGCGAAGGACTCTCTTGGCTTTTCGGGCCCTCGCGAGACCTCAACACCAGGTCAGCGCTGCGGAATAAGTGCTTCACAGGCCATTGACCGAGTGCATGCAGAACCGTATGGTCCTGCGCACCACTCGTTGACTGTTCACAGGGATGAACATATCGCCAGGAGAGCACCATGGCACAGCAGGGTCCCCCCGGCCAGGACGCGGCGCCCGCCCCGGAGCTGGTCGACCGGGCGGTGAGCAAGTTCTTGCGGCGCGTCATGCCGATGCTGGTGTTGATGCTGGTCGTCAACCAGATGGACCGCACCAACGTCGGGTTCGTCCAGGACGACCTCAGTGCCGACATCGGAGTCGGCGCCGCCGCCTACGGCTTGGGCGCCGGGCTGTTCTTCATCAGCTACGCCATCTTCGAAGTGCCGAGCAACATGCTCATGGAGCGCTTCGGCGCCCGCGTCTGGCTCACCCGCATCATGATCAGCTGGGGAGCGGTGACGCTCGCCATGTGCTTCATGCACGGCGCCACCTCCTTCTACGTGCTGCGCTTCCTGCTCGGCATCGCGGAGGCGGGGTTCTTCCCGGGCGTCATGTACTACATGACCACCTGGCTGCCCGACTCCTACCGGGGCAAGGCCAGCGCCATCTTCCTCGGCGGCTCCGCGACCGCGTACATCGTCACCGGCCCGATCAGCGGCGCGTTCCTCGAAATGCACGGCATCGGCGGCTTCGCGGGCTGGCGCTGGATGTTCGCCATGGAAGGCGCCATCTCTATCGCGGTGGGCCTCGTCGCCGCGTTCTTCCTCGTCTCCCGGATCAACGACGCCCGCTGGCTCAAGCCCGAGGAGCGTACGGCCCTCACCGCGGCGATCGAACGCGACCGTGAGACCCGCAGCCGCGAACCCAAGGTGTCCCGGTGGCGTCTGGTGCTCCACCCGCAGGTCGCGCTGCTCACCCTCGTCTTCTTCGCCATGGCGCTGACCGGCTACGCCATCACCTTCTGGCTGCCGAGCCTGGTCGACGACATCGGCGGGCTGTCGCCCTTCCAGATCGGCCTGCTCTCGGCCATCCCGTGGATCTGCGCGGTCATCGCCATGTACACCATGAGCCGCTACACCGACCGCATGCCGGACCGGCGCCCCTACCTCGCCATCGTGCTGGTGCTCTCGGCCGTCGGCACCTTCCTCGCCACGCTCGGCTCCCCGTGGTTCGGGCTCGCGGCCCTCACCCTGGCCGCCGTCGGCAGCAAGTGCGGCGCCAACCTCTTCTGGCCGCTGGCCCAGTCCAGCCTCGACCTCAAGGTCACGGCCTCCGGGCTCGCCGTGATCAACTCCCTCGGCAACCTGGGAGGGTTCGTCGCCCCGACCCTCTTCGGCTACCTGGAGGAGACCACGGGCAGCACCAACGGCGGGCTCTACTCGCTCTCCGCCGCCTCCCTGGTCGCCGTCATCGGGGTCTACCTGCTGCGCCGCCCGGCGGCCGGGACCGGGGCCGGTGCCGGCACCGAGACCCCCGCCCCGGCGCCCGCGCCCTCCGCGACCTGACCCTCCGGGGTGACCCCGGCCCGGGCTATCCGGCCCGGCCGGGGCCGCGCAGGGCCATGGCCGCCGCGTAACCGGACTCCACGGGGACGTCGATCAGCGCCCACGGGCCCACCGGCACCGGCTCCCGGCCGGTGCCGACGTAGTCCTGCGCCGGGTCCTGGGACAACCCGGTGCCGATGCCCTTGAGATACGCCTCCTTGCGCGTCCAGCAGCGACCGAAGGCGGCGGGCCGGTCCGCCTCCGGGAGCGCGTCCAGCTCGGCGCGCTCCCTGGGGTGCAGGCTCTGGGCCACCTGATCCACCACGGAAGACGGCTGCAGCTTCTCCACATCGGCCCCGACCGGAGTCCCGGCGAAGGCGAAGAGCACCAGGTCACCGGCGTGCGACATATTGAAGTGGAGCGGGGCGCCGACCACTGCGGGGCGGCCGTGCGGACCGCCGCAGCCGGGGCAGGACTCCCGGGTGAACGGAACCCCGGCCGGGTCCACGCCCAGATAGCCGCCGAGCAGCTGCCGCAGCCCCATATGGGCCGCCGTGTACCGCTCCCGGTCCTCGGCACGCAGGAACCTCCCGGCCCGCTCCAGCTCCTCGGCGTCGAGGATCTTGCCAGGTGCGGCGGCGTCCAGACCGGCGGTATACGACGAGACGCTGAGCAGCCAGGTCTCGGGCTCGCCGCCCTGCGGCCATCCACCGGCCAGGGCGGTGGGCAGCGGCTCACGGCCGACGAGGCGCGGGGCCCGTGCGGTGGTCAACTGGCTCCTCCAGAACGAATGATGGCGAAACAGCTCGCATGCCGGATCGTGGCGCTGGCGCTCACGCTACCGCTCCCCCACGGCCGATGCCGCGCAGGGCGCTCATCTCCGCAGCTCCAGCGCCGGCACCCCGGCCTCCGGGAGGCCGAAAACCTCGGCGTACAGGGCCAGTTCGGCCTCCAGGGCGCGGACCATGGTGTCGGCGCGGCGGAAGCCGTGGCCCTCGCCCTCGAAGGTGAGATACGCGTGCGGCACCCCGCGCCCCGCCATCGCCGCCAGGAACCGCTCGCACTGCGCGGGCGGGCAGATCGTGTCCTCCAGCCCCTGGAGCAGCAGGAACGGCGCGGTGATCCGGTCGGCCCGGTGCAGCGGCGAACGCTCCCGGTAGCGGTCCGGGACCTCGGCGACCGGGCCGATCAGCGATTCGGCGTACCGGGATTCGAAGTCATGGGTCTCGCCGGTGGCCCAGGCGGCGGGGTCGAGGATCGGGTAGATGACCGTGCCGCACGCGTACAGCCCGGTGGCGGTGAGCGACACCGCCGCCGTCCAGCCGCCCGCGCTGCCCCCGCGGATCGCCAGCCGGGACCGGTCGGCGACGCCCTCGTCGGCGAGCGCCGCGGCGACGGCGGCGCAGTCCTCGACGTCGGCCACGCCCCACCGCTCGCGCAGCCGGTCGCGATAGGCGCGGCCGTAACCGGTGGACCCGCCGTAGTTGACCTCGACCACGCCGATGCCGCGCGAGGTGAAGTACGCGATCTGCAGATCGAGGACGAGCGGGGCCCGCCCGGTGGGCCCGCCGTGCGCCCACACCACGTAGGGCGGCAGTTCGCCGGGCGGCGCGGTGTGGCCGGGGTTGTGGGGCGGGTAGAGGTGGGCGTGGATCTCGCGGCCGTCCGCGCCGGTGAAGGTGCGGACCCGCGGCCGCGGGTAGTACGCGGGGTCGACGGGGTCGGTGTGGGCGCTGCCGATGACGCGGGCGCGGCCGGTGCGGGTGTCCAGCTCCACGACCTCGTGCCCGCTGCTCGGGCTCGCGGCGACGCCGACGACCCGGGTGCCGTCCACGGCGAGCGTCGGCTCCCACTCGGTCCACGGCCCGGCCACATCGGCCAGCTCACCGGTCTCGGGGTCGAGGATCCCGAGCGTCTGGGCGCCCCGCCCGTGCAGCACGGCGATCAGCCCACCGTCCAGCGGCGCGAACCAGCGGTGCCCGAGCTTCCACAACGGCCCCCCGAACTCCTCCCGGCGGGGGCACAGGGTGCTGCTCGCGATGACGTCCCCGCCCGCCGTGGCGGGGTCGATCCGGTCCAGATTCCACCAGCCGCCGAGGTCCGAGACGAACAGCAAGGAGCCGTCGGCCGCCCACTCGGCCTGCGCCACCGATTCATCGGTGTCTCCCACGAGCGGCCGCACCCCGGTGAACGGGCCGTCGTCCGCCACCTCGGCGACCATCACCACCGTGCCGTCCCACGGCATCCGCGGGTGGTCCCAGGCGATCCACGCGACGCGGCCGCCGTCCGGTGCGAGCCGGGGGCCGGTGACGAAGTCGTGACGGGCGTCGGTGAGTTCGCGCACCGCCGTGCGGTCCTCGGCGGCCGAGCCGTCCAGCGGTACGGCGGCGATCACGCGCCGTACGTCGGTCGGCCGCTCGCCGGTGAACTCCTCCAGGACGCACCACACCTCGCCGCGGTCCGGGTGGAGCCGGAGGTCCGCCCAGCGCAGGCCCTCGCCCACCTCCGACACCGGGGTCAGCGGGCGCGGCGGGGCGCCCGCAGGGGCGTCCGGCTCATACGCGTACAGCCGCTGGTCGGCGAAGTGGACGAACACCACCAGCGGGCCGCCGGCCGGGCGCGGCACGGCGGCCCAGGGGGTGCCGCCGTACCCCATGACCTTGCTGCGCGCGTTCCACGGCGGGGGCAGCACCGGCTCCTCGGTGCCGTCGGCCCGCAGCCGGATCAGCGCGCGGCGGCCGCCCTCGGCGGGGCGGGGCGCGGTCCACCACACCTCGGGCCCGACGGTGCCCAGGTACTCGGGGTGGCCGTCGTACGAGGCGGCGAGGGCGGCGTCGACCGGGGAGGGCCAGGTCCCGTACGGGGCCGTGACCGTCAGCTGCTGCACCACCGGCTCACGCCCTCCGCAGGAAGTGGTCGAGCACCCGGACGCCGAAGTGCAGGGCGTCGACCGGCACCCGCTCGTCCACACCGTGGTAGAGCGCCTGGTAGTCGAAGCCCTCGGGCAGCCGCAGCGGCGAGAAGCCGTACCCGCGGATGCCGAGCCGGGAGAACTGCTTGGCGTCGGTGCCGCCCGACATGCAGTACGGCACGGCGTGGCCGCCCGGGTCGAAGCGCTGGACGGCGGCGCGCATCGCCTCGTACGTGGGCGCCTCGGGCCCGACCGGGGCCTGCAGCGGGACCTCGCGGTGGTGGAACTCCCAGTCGACGTCCGGGCCGGTGAGCCGGTCGAGGGTGTCCCGGAACTCGTCCTCGCCGCCGGGCAGCATCCGCCCGTCGACATAGGCGGTGGCGCTGCCGGGAATCACATTGATCTTGTAACCGGCCTCCAGGACCGTCGGGTTGGCGCTGTTGCGCACGGTCGGCTCGATGAGGGCTGCGGCCGGGCCCAGCTTGGCGAGCAGTTCGTCGACGTCGAAGCCGGGCGCGTCCACGTCGGCCGGGATGTCCTGGAGCGCGGCGATCTCGGTGAGCGCAGCCTTGACGGTGGGCGTCAGCCGGACCGGCCAGCGGTGGTCGCCGATGCGGGCGATGGCGGCGGCCAGCCGGCTGACCGCGTTGGCCCGGTTGACCTTCGAGCCGTGTCCGGCCCGGCCGTGCGCGGTGAGCTTCAGCCAGGCCGTGCCGCGCTCCCCCGCCGCGATGGGGTAGAGCCGCAGCCCGGGCCCGGCGTGGAAGGTGAAGGCGCCGGATTCGCTGATGCCCTCGGTGCAGCCCTCGAACAGCTCCGGGTGCTGGTCGGCGAGGTAGCCGGAGCCCCAGGCGGCGCTGTCCTCCTCGTCGGCGGTGAAGGCCAGCACGATGTCCCGGCGGGGCCGCGCCCCGGCCCGGGCCCAGGCCCGGACGACCGCGAGGACCATCGCGTCCATGTTCTTCATGTCGATGGCGCCCCGGCCCCACACCACCCCGTCGCGCACCTCACCGGAGAAGGGGTGCACGGTCCAGTCGGCGGGCTCGGCGGGCACCACGTCCAGATGGCCGTGGACGAGCAGCGCGGGCGCGGCCGGATCGGTGCCCTCGATCCGGGCGACCACATTGGTGCGCCCCGGCGACCGCTCCAGCAGCGTGGGGTCGATGTCCACGTCGCTGAGCATCTCCGCCACGTACTCGGCGGCCGGGCGCTCCGAGCACTCCCCGCCGCCGCGGTTGGTGGTGTCGATGGCGATCAGCTCGGAGGTGAACCGCACCACCTCCTCCAGGGCCTGGGCGTCTATCGCGTCGTTCGCCTCCGGACGGGCCGTGTCAGCCATATTGCTCCTCCACCGCGGCCGATACGACCGTCGTGACCGCCTTGAAGCAGCGGATCCCCTCGTACATGGTCGGTGAGGTGTAGGCGACGCGCCGCTCGCCGCTGCGCTCCACGCCCGGTACGACGCTCGCCGCCCCCACCAGATGCTCGGCGTCGAATTCCAGCTCGATCGTGAACGGCCCCCGGTGCGGGGGTTCGTGGCGCACCGCCAGCTCGGTGGCCTCCCGCGCCGCCTCCCGGATGTCCGCGGCGGTGCGGGCGGGGGTGCGGCACACAGCCGCATACCGCGAGACGTAGTCCTTGACGGCGACACACCGGGCGTCCGGCGCATAGCCCTTGGCGTCCTCGCAGGTCTTGTCGTCGCCGGTGACCAGCACCACCGGTACGCCGTATTCGGCGACCACGAGGGCGTTGAGCAGGCCCTCACTCGCCCGGGCGCCGTTCGCCCAGACGCCGGTCACGGAGTTGGGGAGGTAGGTGTGGGCGAGCACGCCCTCGGTGCCCGCGCCGGTGTGGTAGCCGATGAACGCCACCCCGTCCACATCGCCGTGCTGCACCCCCTCGACCATGCTCAGCGTCTTGTGCCGCCCGGTGATCATCTGCGCCCGCTGGTCCAGCTTCTCCAGCAGCAGGTTGCGCATGGACCAGTGCGCCTCGTTGATGAGCACCTCATCGGCGCCGCCGTCGAAGAACCCCTGCACCGCCGCGTTCACATCCGAGGTGAACGGATGCCGGAAGCGCTCCCACTGCGGAGTGCCGGGCAGTACGTCACCCGGCCAGGTCACGCCGGTGGCACCCTCCATGTCGGCGCTGATGAGGATCTTCATGGTTCGTTACGTTACGCGCTGCACGGGGACCGAACCACCCCTGTGGATAACCCCTCTAGCCCGCCGCGACACCGGCCACCACGAACCACCGGGCGGGTAGCTCCACCCGTGAACCGTCGGCCCATTGCTCCGTCTGGGCCAGGGCCGTGGGGCCCTCGGCCAGGATCCGCAGACCCGCCTCCGCCAGCAGGTCCGGCACCTCGGCGTTCCCCGCGTCGGCCGGCTTGAGGCCGTGGTCGAAGACGCGGCGGAGCTTCAGCGGCGGGCCGCCGGGGCTCTCGGCCAGCCGGGCCAGCGTCGCCTTGGACTCCTCCGTCAGCTCCGTGACGAAGCCCCGGCCACGGCGGCCGATCAGGGTGGCCACCGCCTCGGCGACGGGACGGCGGTCGGGGGCGTCACTCTGGTGGATGACGGCGCGCATATAGACGTTGACGTCACCGAGATCCTCGCGCAGCTCACGCACGGCCGCCGGGTCGGTGAGGCTCAGCTGCCGGAACTCGGCGGTCCCCGCCGGATCGGCGCGCCGCGCGTGCGCAACCGCCGCATGGGACAGGTCGACGCCCAGGGCGCGGCCGAAGCGGGTGGCCAGATAGCGGGTCTGGGTGCCGTTTCCGCAGCCCAGGTCGACGATGGGGAGGGAGAGGTCGGCGTGCGGGGCCAAGCGGTCGACGTCCCGGGCGGCGCTCAGCGCCGGGTCGGCGTCCCAGATGGCCTCGCCGGGGGCGTCCGAGGTGCCCCGCCAGTAGCTCTCCCAGTTCTCCCGGTAGCTCTCCGACACGCTCATCGCCGCTCCCCACGTCCGTCGTCACGTCCGTACGTACCTACCCCGGCGTGGGTCAGGGATGACGCGCGGGACCGGTCAGCGCCTGCTCGAACCAGACGGTCTTGCCCTGCCGCGTCCGGCTCGTCCCCCACTCCCTGGCCAGCTCGCTGATGACGCGCAGCCCGCGCCCGAACTCGTCGTCCGGGCGGGCGTCCAGCAGGGCGGGCAGCTCGTGGTCATCGTCCGCGACCTCGCACAGCAGCGCCTCGGTGCGGACCAGGCGCAGCACCACATGGTGGGTGTGGGCATGCCGCACCGCGTTGGTCACGGCCTCGCTGACCAGCAGTTCGGCGGTCTCCACGGCCTGCGGGAGACCCCAGCGCAGCAGCCGCTCGCGGACCAGGCGGCGGGCCCGGCCCACCTCGGCCGGGTCGAGCGCCAGCCGCCACTGGGCGACGTCGTCGGAGGGGATGCCGTTGAGCCGGGCCATCAGCAGCGCCACGTCGTCCTTGCGGCCGCCACGCCCATCCTTCTCCCGGGACGAGGCAGCGAGCGCCCGGATGACGGTGTCGCACGCGTCGTCCATCGACGCCGCCGGGTGGGCGGCGGATTCGCACAGCGCCGCGAGACCGGCGCCGATGTCCTGGCCGCGCACCTCGACCAGGCCGTCCGTGCACAGGATGAGCCGGTCGCCGCGCGCGACCCGCACCGTGGCCGTCTCGAAGGGCACCCCGCCCACCCCGATCGGCGCGCCGGTCGGCAGGTCCAGCAGCGCGCTGCGGCCGTCCTGGGCGCGCACCAGCACCGGCGGGATGTGGCCCGCGTTGGCCAGGAGCAACTCGGAGCGGATCGGGTCGTAGACCGCGTACAGACAGGTGGCCAGATAGTGCTCGCCGAGCCGCTGCGCCAGATCGTCCAGGTGCCGCAGCAGCTGCGCGGGCGGCAGGTCGAGAGCGGCCATGGTCTGGACGGCGGTGCGCAACTGGCCCATCATCGCGGCCGAGTTCAGCCCGTGCCCCATCACATCGCCGACGACGAGCGCGGTGCGCGAACCGGACAGCTTGATGGCGTCGAACCAGTCGCCGCCGACCCGGCCGAGCCGGGTGCCGGGCAGATAGCGGGTGGCGGTGTCACAGCCCGCCATGCGCGGCGTCACCTGGGGCAGCATGCTGTCCTGCAGGGTCTCGGCCACGTTCTCCTGGTACGTGTACATGCGGGCGTTGTCGAGCACGAGCCCGGCGCGGGCGGCGAGTTCGGCGCCGGTCGTGCGGTCCATGTCGCCGAACACCTCACGGCCCGCGCGGCGCAGCAGCACCATGAAGCCGAGCACCACGTCGCGCGCCTTGAGCGGCACGATGAGGATCGACCGGCCGTTGATCAGCGGGCGCAGATCGCGCTTCTCGAACTGCCCGGCGATCCGGTCGCCCAACTCGTCGCTGATGTACGGGATGAGCACGGGTTCGCCGGTGACCATGCACTGGAAGAACGGGGTGTGCTCGGGGAACGCGATGCTCTCCCCGACCGGCACCGTGTCGTCCCAGCGCCCCGGCTCGTCGTTGTGCGCGACCCAGACGCGGTGCCAGACGGTGGTGACGTCGGGCGGGCCGTCGGGGAAGCCCTCGCCCGCGAGGACCTGGGCGCGCAGATGCGTACCGGCGAAGTCGGCGAAGCGGGGGACGGCGGCGCTGGTGACCTCGCGGATGGTGCGGGCCAGGTCGAGTGAGCTGCCGATGCGGCCGCTGACCTCGTTCAGGAACTCCAGGCGCTCGCGGACGGCGGCGTGTTCGAGGTCGTCCTCGAGGTCTTCGAGCGCTTCGCGCTCCTCGAGTGCCGCCGGCCCGGGCGGCGGCTGCTCGGCCGCGCGGCGCCGGGCCGCCCGGCGGGCCTGGCGCTCGCGGTAGCGGGGCATGCCCCAGTCCGGGGTCACCGGGACCCGCGCGTGGTGACTGATCTCCAGGACGGGGTAGCCGAGTTCGAGGACCTGGGCGACGATCCGGCCGCCGGTGGCCGGGCCCATGTTCGGCAGGATGTCCGGCAGCCGGTCCGCCAGCAGCTCGGCGCCGGGGAACTCGGTGTGCAGCGCGAAACCCGGCGCGTACCGCTCGTCCGCGGCGGCCCCGGTGAGCGCCGTGGCGTCCGCCGCCAGCACCAGCAGCCGCTCGGGGCCCGGCCCCGCGAGGGGGTACGCCCACCACAGGACGTCGGCCTGGGCGCCGTCGGCCGCGAGGCTCATCCGGGCGCGGCCCGCGGTGGGGTAGGTGCCCGGGCCGTCGAGGGCATCGTCCGGCTCCGCCTGGTGCGTCTCGTACGCCTCGTCCGGCAGGTCCGCCCCGCGCAGGGCGCCCGAGACCGGCATCAGATCGACGGCTGGGGCGCCGATGGCCTGCTCACGGGAGCGTGCGAAGAGCTTGCGGGCGCCGGAACTCCAGTGCGTGACCAGCCCGTCGGCGTCGACGACGACCACCGCGAGCGGGATCCGGCCGGACACCTCCGTCCGCTGCGCCGGAACCCTGGGCGCCCCGCCCTGCCCGCCGTCGCCGCGCGACGTGCCCTGCTCCATAGGCGGAAGACTCCTTCGCACGCAAGATCTGCGACACCGTCTTCAACGGTACGGCGGGGGTGGGGCACGGCGCGGGCCAATACCCGAATAGGTGTCATCTTGGCCGCGCCGTACCGGACATGCCTCCGCCCCGGTCCCCGGCGGAAGGCGGGGGCCGGGGCGGGGCGTCCGGTGGTCAGTCCTCGTGGCCCAGGTGCAGATCGCGTTCCGTACGGCCGCCGCCCGCCACCTGGAGCACCGTCGCCACCGGGGGGTAGCCCGCGGCGATGACGGTGTACTCCCCCGCCGACAGGTCGATGAAGCGGAAGGCCCCGTCCGCGCCGGTGGTCGCGGTGTCGACCACGTTTCCGGCCGCGTCCAGCAGCGTGACCCGGGCGTCCTCGACGATGCGGCCGCCACCGGCCCGGACGACGCCGCGCAGCACCGCGCCACCGGCCAGTTCGATGTCCTGGCGGGTCTCGCGGGCGGCCTGCACGGTGACGGGGAGCGCGGCGGGGCGGAAGGCGGGCGCGCTGGAGGCCAGGGTGTACTCCCCGGCGACCAACTCCGTCATCACATAGCCACCTTCGCGGCCGCTGCGCGTGGAGGCGACCACCTCGCCGCGCACGTCGGTGAGGGTGACCGTCGCGTCCCGTACGGGCGTGCCGTCGGCCGTGAGCACGGACCCGGCGAGGCGGCCCGCGCCGCCCAGGACGACGTCCAGTTCGACCGGCCGGTCGCCGACCGTGACGCTGACCGCCCGCGGCTGGTGGCCGCCGGCCGCCGCGATCAGGACGTACGCCCCGGTGCCGGGCGTGCTCAGCGCGTACCGCCCGTCCTCGCCGGTGGCGCCGCGCCCGATCTGGCGGCCGCTGACGTCGATGAGGGTGAGCGCGGCCCGCGGGACCGAGGTGCCGTCGTGGTGCTGGACGGTGCCGCAGACCGGGATGCCCGCGACGGGCGGCGGCGGAGGCGGCGAGGCGGCGTGCCGGGGCACCGAGCGGGCCGCCGGTACGACGGGGTCCGGCTGGACGCCGGGGTCTGGCTGGACGCCGGGGTCTGGCTGGACGGCGTAGTCGGTGTGGGACACCAGAGGTTTCTCCTTCAGCAGGAAGGCGAGCAGGAAGCCCAGGACGAGCACCGGCACGAGATAGAGGAAGATCCGCGGTATGGCGTCGGCGTACGCCGTGATGTAGCCGTCGCGCAGGGCGCGCGGCATCGCGTGCACGATCTGCGGGGTGACGGAGTCGGGGTCGGGCAGCTCCGGCCCGCCCCCGACCGCCCGGCCGCCCGTCCCCCTGGGGAACTCCTCCACGAGGCGGTCGGCGAGCCGATGGGCGAAGAGGGTGCCGAAGATGGCCGCCCCGACGCTGCCGCCGATCTGCCGGAAGTAGTTGTTGGCGCTGGTGGCCGAGCCGAGGTCGGCGGGGGCCACGGAGTTCTGCACGGAGAGGATCAGCACCGGCAGCACCAGCCCGATGCCGAACCCGAGGACGCCCATCCAGAGGCTGTAGTCCTGGCGCGAGGTGTTCTCCTCCAGCCGGGAGAGCAGCCACATGCCGCCGATCGAGATGAGGCCGCCGAGGATCGGGAACACCTTGTAGCGGCCGGTGGCGCTGATGAGCTGGCCGGAGATGATCGAGGACAGCACCATACCGCCCATCATCGGCACCATCAGCAGCCCCGACTCGGTGGCGGAGACGCCGTCGACCATCTGCAGGAACGTCGGCAGATAGCTGGCGGCGCCGAACAGCGCGACACCGATGACCGCGCCGATGAGCCCGGAGACGCAGAAGACCGAATCGCGGAACATCCGCATCGGCATGAGCGGTTCGGGCACGACGCACTCGACGACCACGAAGAGGATCGCGGAGCCCGCCGCGCCCAGGGCGAGCCCGAGGATGACGCGCGAATGCCAGCCGTACTCGGTGCCGCCCCAACTCGTCAGCAGCACCGTGCAGGTGGAGAACATGGTGAGGAACAGGGCGCCCAGGAAGTCGAAGCGCGGCCGCCGCAGCGGTTCGGGCACCTTGAGGACGGCCGCCACGACGGCGAGCGTGACCAGGCCGAAGGGCACGTTGACGTAGAAGCACCAGCGCCATGAGGCATGGTCGGTGAAGAAGCCGCCGATCAGCGGCCCGGCCACCGACGCGAGGCCGAACGCGGCCCCGATGAGCCCCATGTAGCGGCCGCGCTCCCGCGGCGGCACGATGTCGGCGATGATCGCCTGCACACCGATCATCAGCCCGCCGGCGCCCACGCCCTGCACGGCCCGGAAGACGATCAGCTCGTCCATCGTGCGCGACCATCCGGCGAGCGCGGAGCCCGCGACGAAGACGACGATCGCAAAGACGAAGACGCTCTTGCGGCCGAGGAGATCGCCGAGCTTGCCGTAGACCGGCAGCACGATGGTGACGGCGAGGAGGTAAGAGGTGACGGTCCAGGACATCTTGTCCAGGCCGTGCAGTTCGCCGACGACCTCGGGGAGCGCGGTGGCGACGATCGTCTGGTCGAGGGCGGCCAGCAGCAGGGCGAGCATCAGCCCGAGGAAGACCGTCCGCACCCGGGCCGGGCTGAGCCCGGCCCCCTCGGGGCCGTCGGGCGCGGGGCCGTAGGGCGCGGGGCCCTCGGCGGCGGGGCCGCCGCCGGGTGGCGGTCCGTCGTCGGCCTGCCGTCCCGCGGCCCCGGTGCCGGTGCCGGTGCCGGGGCCCTCGCCGGGCCCGGTTCCGGACGCGGTGCCGTCAGATGCGCGGGCGGGTGCGCCTGCCGGCCGATGGCCCTTCGCGAAGGTGGTCTCGGTGATCCCGCCCACGTCTGTCTCCCCTCGTCACGCCTGCGCCGCCGCCCTGTTCTCGCATTACGAGACAACCAGGGGCAAGCGCGACGAATCGACAAAGAGATGGGTCCGGGCGGCTTTACCGCAAGTGAGAGCATGTGCGCCCTAGGAAGCGCACCGCGGAGAAAACCACCCGAACCGGTGACCGTGACGCCGAGGCGGACGGAAGCTACTGGGCGCTCTGAGCCGGGAGTTCGGCCGCGAGCTTCTCCAGCACGCCGTCGTAGATGCGGGCGAGCCCCTTGGGCGCGAAGGTGCGCTCGAAGAAGCCGCCGATGCCGCCCGCGCCGTTCCACACCGAGGTCACGACGACCCGCGCCCTGCCCTCTCCGGCCGGGGTGACGGTCCAGGTGGTGACCATGGAGGAGTTGCGGTCCTTCTCCACGAGCTGACCGTCGCTCGGCTCGGAGACCTCCAGCAGGCAGTCGCGCACCCGCTTGCTGGTGGCCTGGAGCCGCCAGTGCACGAGGGTGCCCTCACCGTCGCCGCCCTCACGGACCTCGTACTCGCTGAACTGCTCGGTGAGCAGCCGGGGGCGGACCTCGCGGTAGTCGGCGAGCGCGTCGAACACGTCCTCGGGCTTGCCCGTGACGATGCGCTCCGTGGTGGCCTCGACCTGGCCCATGACTCTTTCCTCCGGTGGTTGCGGTTGCACTGCCTCACGCGTACGTGCGCGTCTGCCGCGCGTACGTACGCGTCGGCGCCCTTGCCCTGCGCTGGCAAGCCAACCACCTGCGGGTCACCCGCCCAAATTCGGGGTTGACGGAATCGAAGGGAACATGTGTTCTATTGTGATAGTGAGCGAGACCCCGGAGGTGCGCGCCATGCGCTGGGACAACCTGACAGGCGACGGCGAGACGGCCACCCCGGCCCTCTTCTCCGCCGACGCGGTGACGACGCGCACCTTCCCCGAGTTCCGCGGCATCACCTTTCACGAGATCCGCGCCCGTTCGATCGTGAACCGGGTGCCCGGCGCCTCCCGGATGCCCTTCGAATGGACCGTGAACCCGTACCGCGGCTGCACCCACGCCTGCGTCTACTGCTTCGCGCGCAAGACGCACAGCTATCTCGACCTCGACACCGGGCACGACTTCGACAGCCAGGTCGTCGTCAAGGTCAACGCCCCGGAGCTGCTGCGGCGCGAGCTGGCCACCCCGCGCTGGCGCGGTGAGCACATCGCCATGGGGACCAACGTCGACTGCTACCAGCGCGCCGAAGGCCGCTATCAGCTCATGCCGGGCATCCTCACCGCGCTCGTCGAGCGCGCCAACCCCTTCTCCATCCTCACCAAGGGCACCCTGATCCTGCGCGATCTGGAGCTGCTGCGCCGCGCGGCCCACGTCACCGACATCGGCGTCTCGGTCTCCGTCGGCTTCACCGACAGCGCACTGTGGCGCACCGTCGAACCCGGCACCCCCTCCCCCGAGCGGCGCCTCGACGCCGTGCGGACCCTCTCCGACCACGGCGTCCCCTGCGGGGTGCTGATGGCCCCGGTGATCCCCTTCCTCAGCGACTCCCCCGAGCAGCTGCGCGCGACCGTCCGCGCCATCGCCCAGGCCGGGGCGACCTCGGTGACCCCGCTCGTGCTGCATCTGCGCCCCGGCGCCCGCGAATGGTTCACGGCCTGGCTCACCCGGCACCACCCGCGGCTGCTGAAGCGCTACGACGCCCTGTATGACGGCGGCTCGTACGCGCCGAAGTGGTACCAGCGGCGGATCACCGGCATGGTGCACGACCTCGCCGCCGAATACGGCATCGGGCCATACGAGGCCGGGGCCCACCGGGCCGTCCCCTCCCCCGAGACCCCCACCGAGACCCCCACCGACCCTCCGGGCCCGGCCCAGCTGTCACTGCTGTGAGCGATGATCTCCCCGAGGCCCCACGAGCCGTGGGGTGACGGGGAGTTCGAGGAGGACGCATGTCCCAGCTCAGCCATGTGGTCGCGCCCGACGGGGTCGCGCCGGGGAACGGGTACAGCCATGTCGTCTGGGGCACCGGGCGCTTCGTGGCGGTCTCCGGCCAGATCGCCCTGGACGAGACCGGCGCGCTGGTGGGCGAAGGCGACCCGGCGGCGCAGGCCCGCCAGGTGTTCGAGAATCTGCGGCGCTGCCTGGCGGAAGCCGGGGCGACGTTCGCCGATGTGGTGAAGCTGACCTACTTCGTCACCGATGTCGCCCACCTGCCCGCGATCCGCGCGGCGCGGGACGAGGTCATCGACACCGCACGGCCCCCGGCCAGCTCGGCGATGCAGGTCGCGGCGCTGATCCGGCCGGATCTGCTGCTGGAGATCGAGGCGTTCGCGGTGATCGGGGACGAGCGCGCCGGCTAGCGGGACCTGGCCCGGGTGAGCGCCTCGGCCAGGCGGTCGCGGGCCTCGGTCTGGGCGGCGATCCGGGCGTCCAGCACGGCGAGCCGGGCCTCCGCGATGCGCAGGCCCTCCTGGGCCGGGGGCGCCGTCCCCATGTCGCCGTCCAGGCACGGGAGGAAGCAGCGCACGTCGTCCAGAGTGAGGCCCACCGCGAGCAGATGGCGGATGTTGCGCACCCGGACGGCGGCCCGCTCGTCGTACTCGCGGTAGCCGTTGTGCGCCCGTACGGACGTGATCAGCCCCGCCTGTTCGTAGTGGCGCAGCGCGCGCGGCGTCGTGCCCGTCGCCTTCGCCAGTTCCCCGATCCTCACCGGCCCCCACCTCCGGTGCCGTTCTATCAGCCGGTCTGTCAGCCGACGACCGCCCCGCCGTCGACGGGCAGGACCACGCCGGTGATGAACGACGCGCCGGGCGAGGCGAGTCGGCTGATCGCCCACGCCACCTCCTCGGGCCGCCCGATCCGCCCCAGCGGGGTGTGGGCGAGCTGCCAGGCCCGGACTTCGGCCCGCCGCTCGGGCGACAGCCCCGAGTGGTCCGCGATCGGCGTCTCTATCGCCCCGGGCGCCACGGCCACCACCCGCACCCCGCGCGGCGCCAGTTCCACCGCCCAGCTGCGGGTCAGCGTCTCCAGCGCGGCCTTCGTCGCGGCGTAGACCGAGTTGCCCGGCCAGCCGCGCAGGCCGACCGCGGTGGACACGTTCACGATCACGCCGCCGCTCGCCTCCAGGGCGCCGAGGGCCGCCCGCGCGAGCAGGACGGGCGCGACGAGGTTCGTTTCGAGGTGGGCGGTCGTCGCCTCCCGGGTGATGTCCTCCAGGGGCGCGGAGCGGACGATCCCGGCGTTGTTCACCAGGACGTCCAGCCGCCCGTACGTCTCGACGGCGTGCCGGACGATGTCCTCGGCGGCCCCGGGGGCGGTGATGTCCGCGGCGTACGGGTGGACGCGGTCATGGCCGCGGGCCGTCTCCGCCAGCGGCTCCGGCCGCCGCCCGACGGCCACCACCCGCGCGCCCTCCCCGGCGAGCGCGCGGGCCGTGGCGCGGCCGATACCGGTACCGGCTCCGGTGACGAGGGCAACGGGCTTCGCTTGCGAGGTGTTTCCCATGGCGGAGATCGTGTGACCCTGCCGCCAGTGTCAACGTCAAGCCACCTACGGTGGACGCATATGGACGGGGCATGGGTACCGGTAAGGGAGATGACCGAGTCCGACATCGACGCCGTGGCGACGGTGCGGGTACGGGGGTGGCAGAAGGCGTACACGGGACTGATGCCGCAGACGTATCTGGACGGCCTGAGCGTCGAGGAGGACGCCGAGCGGCGGCGGGAGTTCTTCTCCCGGGGGCTCGGCGACGTGGTCAACCTGGTGGCGGAGGACGCCGCCGGCGAGGTGGTCGGCTGGTCCTGCTTCGGCCCGTACCGGGACCGCGATCTGCCGCCCGGGGACGCCGAGTTGTATGCCCTCTACGTGCACCCCTCCCGGCTGGGCACGGGCATCGGGCGCGCCCTCCTCGACGAGACCCGCCGCCGGGTCGCCGAGCGCGGCTTCCCGCATCTGCGGCTGTGGGTGCTGGAGGAGAACCGGCGGGCCCGTCACTTCTACGAGCGGGCGGGCTTCGTGACGGATGGGGGCGCGGAGAGGTACAAGGTGGAGGGCGCGGCGGTCCCGGAACTGCGCTACGCCCTACGCCTACCCGACCCCTGACCCCACCCGGGGCCCACCCGGGCGCCCGGCCCCTGCGGCCTGCCCTCGACACCGCCGGGGGCGCGCCCCCACCACCTGCCGCACCGCGGGGGCCTTCCCCGAAACCGGGCCCCCGGACTCACCAGGGCTCCGTGCCCCGAACCCTGCCGGCTCCGGGCCGCTTGGCGTGACGTGGGAGCCTTTCCCCCACCCCGCCCCTCCCCGAAACCCGGGGCACAGCCCCGGGCCCTGCCCCGCGGCCCGCCGCCCGCGACGTCACCCGACCCGTGCCGCGCGCCCGCCGCCTGCTGTGGCGCGAGGGCTTTCCCCTCCGTCCGCACCCCGCCGGGGCTCCGCCCCTGAATCCCCGGTCCCTGGCCGCGAGGCCCGACAGGGCACGCAGCGCCTGGCTCGGGCGCTGGGCCGGCGGGGCCGGGGTTCCGCGCCACAGCACGCCGGGCCGGTGGGGGTCCGGGGGCTTGCCCCCGGGTTCGGGGGGCGGGGTGGGGGAAGAGCCGCGCAGCGCCCGGGTCAGCGGAAGCCCGCGCGGCCGGGGCAGAGCCCCACCGGGCCCGAGGCGGACGCAGCCGCAGCGAAGTGCGGGGCGCCCCCGGAGTCCCGCCGCCCGGGGCTCCGGGGCTTGCCGCCAGGCGGGCGGGGGCCCGGGTCAGCGGACGGTTGCCCGGCCTGGGCGGGGGGTGGGGGGTTCGGGGTCCAGGGAGCCGCCGCCGCTGATGCGGGCCAGGGCGGCGGCGGCCGCGGCGCTGAGCCGTATGTGCTCGGCCGCCGCCTTCAGGGCGGGGATGGCGCGTTCGTCGCCGATCGCGCCCAGCCCCTCGACGCAGGCGCGCGCGATGGGCCAGTGCCGGTCGCGGGCGGCCAACTGCCGTTCCAGGGCGGCGACCAGGGCCGGTACGGACTCGGGGGCGCGCAGTTCGACGAGGAGCCGGATGGGGTGCAGGGAGTACGCGGTGCGCAGCGGGTTGGTGGCGAGGGCGGCGGCGGCGCGGGCGGTGCGCGGGTCGCCGAGCCGGGCCAGCACCCGGGCGGCGGTCGCGCAGCGCGCGGGCTCGCGGTAGTTGAGGAGCAGGACGAGCGTTTCGAAGGCCCGCCGGTCGCCCGCGCTGCCGAGGACGAAGGCGGCGGTTTCGCGGGCCCACAGGGGCTGCTCCGGCGCGACCAGGATGCGGGCGAGCTGTTCCCGCGCGGCAGGGGTCCCCTGCCGTACGAGGGCGAGCAGCGAGGCGTGTGCCGCCGTCTCCTGCTGCGATGTGAGCGAGGCCCGTACCCGCTCCGTCAGCGTCCGGAATTCGTCGTCCATGTCGAGGTCTCCCCTCCCCGGTGATCCGCGCCATCGCGCAGGACTCACAGTCGGCTCTGGCGTCTTGGTTACCCGCGAGTTAATATGGCGACACGAGCAGTGCCCCTGCTCGGGCGGCCTGGTGACGCAGCCGCCTTGTGTGACGTCGGTTCGGCAGTTTCAGCAGTACGGCACGGCCCCGGGACAGGGCCCGCCATGTGTCTCCCACGGGCAGTTTCCTCCGTGCGGCGCTGTCCGCCAGGGAGCGTGCAAGCCCTTCCGTCGGAGTTTTCGCATCGGCCGGAGGAGATCCCGCAGCAGGTGCCGGACGCATGTCCGGAATGCGGTTTCGGTCCTCCGCTCTTCACCGAAGACTCCCCTCAGTCGTCACTTCATCCCCGCTTTCCGGGGAACACCCTCTGGAGTCCGCGATGGACCGTCTCCCACAGACCGGCGTCAGCCCCACGTCCTCCTCCTCTGATCTCTCCCCCTCCCGGGCCCCGCTCACTACTGCCGCGGTCGTCGGGCTCGGCACGATGGGCACCGGCATCGCCGAGATCCTGGCCCGTGCGGGGCGTCAGGTGATCGGCATCGACATCAGCGAGAGCGCCTGCCACCGGGCCGTCACGGCGCTGGAGGTGGCCACCGCGCGGGCGGTGGGCCGCGGGCGGATCACCGAGCGCGAGCGGACGGCCGCGCTCGGCCGCTTCCGTATCGCGACCGACGTGTCCGCCGCGGCGGACGCGGATCTGGTGATCGAGGTGGTGCCCGAGGACTACGGCATCAAGCGCGAGGTGTTCGCCGCGCTGGACGCCGTCGTCCGGCCCGACACGATCCTGGCGACCGGCACCAACGCGCTGTCGGTGACCCGGCTGGCGGCCGAATCCGCCCGCCCCGAGCGGGTGTTGGGGCTGCACTTCTTCAATCCGGCGCCCGCCATGAAGCTCGTGGAGATCGTCTCCAGCGTGCTGACGGCGCCCGCCGCCGTCGAGGCGGTCACGGCGCTCGCCCGCGAGCTGGGCAAGGAGCCGGTGGCGCTCGGCGACCGGCCGGGCTTCATCGCCGACGGGCTGCTGTTCGGCTACCTCAACCAGGCCGCGGCGATGTACGAGTCGCGGTACGCGGCGCGCGAGGACATCGACGCCGCGATGCGGCTCGGCTGCGGGCTGCCGATGGGCCCACTGGCCCTGCTGGACCTGATCGGGGTCGATACGGCCCGGACCGTCCTGGAGGCGATGTACGCGGCCTCGGGCGACCGGCTGCACGCGCCCGCGCCGATCCTGGGCCAGCTGGCCCAGGCTGGGCTCACCGGCCGTAAGGCGGGCCGCGGCTTCTACACGTACGAGGCGCCCGGCAGCGGCACCGTCGTCCCGGACGGCGCGGCCCCCGATGCGCCGTCCCCGGACCTGGGCCGTCCGGTGCGCACGGTCGGCGTCGCGGGCTCGGGGACGATGGCGAGCGGCATCGCCGAGGTGTTCGCCAAGGCGGGCCACGAGGTGGTGCTGGCGGCCCGTACCGGGGGGAAGGCGGAGGCGGCGAAGGCCCGGGTCGCCAAGTCGCTGGCGCGGTCGGTGACCAAGGGGCGGATGACGGAGAAGGTGCGGGAGCGGGCGCTGGCCCGGATCACCCCGGCCGACTCCCTCGACGCGTTCGCCGACGCGGACCTGGTGGTGGAGGCGGTGGCCGAGGATCTGGCCGTCAAGCAGGAGCTGTTCACCGTGCTCGACAAGGTCTGCAAGCCGGGCGCGGTGCTCGCCACCACCACCTCCTCGCTGCCCGTCATCGCCTGCGCCCGCGCCACGTCGCGCCCGGGGCACGTGATCGGCATGCACTTCTTCAACCCGGCCCCCGCGATGAAGCTGGTCGAGGTGGTGCGCACGGTGCTGACCTCGGACGAGGCGCGGGCGACCGTGCACACCGTGTGCCGGGAGGTCGGCAAGCACCCGGTGGACTGCGGCGACCGCGCCGGGTTCATCGTCAACGCCCTGTTGTTCCCGTATCTGAACAACGCGGTGAAGATGGTCCAGGAGCACTACGCGACGCCCGACGACATCGACGCCGCGATGAAGCTCGGCGGCGGCTATCCGATGGGCCCCTTCGAGCTGCTGGACGTGGTGGGTCTCGACGTCTCACTGGCCATCGAGAAGGTGCTGCACCGCGCGTTCCGCGACCCGGGCCTGGCGCCCGCGCCGCTGCTGGAACACCTCGTCGCGGCGGGCTGCCTGGGCCGCAAGACGGGGCGCGGCTTCCGCGAGTATGCGAAGGCCTGAGAATCCGCTGGGCTGGGGCGGACTGCTGGAACCCTCCTTCGGTCCGCCCCCGCACCGGCACTCACAAGCGTGTTACGTTCCCCACATGTCCCAGCCCGTAAAGGCCACTCGTACGCAGCGTAACCGCTCGAACTCCTCCGACGGCGGCGAGAGCGCCGGCAGCCGCCGCGCCGCCGCCCAGCGCCTGACCATGCGCCGCAAACTCGCGGCGGCCGCCATGGAGTTGTTCGCGACGCAGGGGTACGAGGCGACGACGGTCGACGAGATCGCGGCCAGAGCGGGCGTGGCCCGACGCACGTTTTTCCGCCATTTCCGGTCCAAGGAAGAGGCCATCTTCCCCGACCACGACGACACCCTGGTGCGGGCCGCCGCGGTGCTGGACGCGGCGCCCCCGCACGAGAACCCGCTGGACACGGTGTGCCGGGGCATCAAGGAGGTCATGCGCATGTACGCGGCCTCCCCGGCGGTCTCCGTCGAGCGCTACCGGCTGACCCGTGAGGTCCCCGCCCTGCGCGAACGCGAGATCGCCTCGGTGGCCCGCTACGAGCGGCTGTTCACCCGCTATCTCCTGGGCCACTTCGACGAAGGCGCCCACCACGACGGCGACGACGACCCCCTGCTGGCCGAGGTCGCCGCCTCCGCGGTGGTCACGGCCCACAACCACGTGCTGCGCCGCTGGCTGCGGGCGCGGGGCGAGGGCGACGTGGAGGCCCAGCTGGACCACGCCTTCGCCATCGTGCGCGAAACCTTCGGCACCGGCATCGGCGCCGGCCGCCCCACCCCGGGCCGCCCCGCGGCGACCGTGTCCTCGGCGGGTGAGGAGGAGGACGTGGTGGTGATGGTGGCCCGCACGGACGCCCCCCTGAACGAAGTCATGCGAACGATCGAACGTGCCCTGAAGCGGTAGCCGAGCCCCGCCGGGGCTCGGCCCCTCCCGGCGCCCGGGAGGGACCGGAACCCTGGGGCGCCCCGCTATCCCGCCCGGGTGAAGCGGGCCGCGAAGCCGCCGTTCTTCGGGACCGGGAGCGACAGGCGCGAGCCCGCCGTGACCTCGCGGGCCTCGGTGACGATCTTGCCGTCCGGGCCGTCCTTGTACAGCTCGGCCCGCCACGTCCCCGCGCCCAGGAACGTCAGCGGTTCGTCCAGGGTGCGGGCCTCGCCGGAGGTGATCGCGCCCAGGTACCAGTCGTCGCCGGAGCGGCGGGCGATGACCGCGCGGTCGCCCGGGTCGCCGTCGACGAGCCGGGTGTCGTCCCACACCGTGGGCACCCGGTCCAGGAACTTCAGCGCCTCGGGGTGCGCCTCGTACGACTCGACGCTGTCGGCGAAGTGCTGCACCCCGGACTCGTACACCACGGACAGCGCCAGCTCGGCGGCGTCGCTGGTGGGGCGCACTCCGGTGAAGGTCACGGGGGTGAAGTCCATGGGCCCGATGAGGTTCCGGGTGAAGGGCAGCGTCGTGTAGTGGGCGGCCGGGAAGGGCTGGCGGCCCGGCTTGGGGCGGGTGCCCTCGGCACCCTTGACCGCCTCGACGCTCATCATCTGCGGCCAGGTCCGCTCCTGGCCGCGCGGGATGGTGGCGCCGTGGAAGTTCAGCATGAGCCGGTGCTTGGCGCTGTCCTTGAACACGGCGTCGTACCACCGCATCCGGTCCTGGCCGTCGGACTCCAGGAAGTCGATCTTGAGGCCGACGATCCCCCAGGACTTGTACTGCGGGAACAGCCGGTCCCGTTCGCTCTGCTGGTCGATGGTCTGCCAGCGCACCCAGGCCCAGATGCCGACGCCCTTCTCCTTGGCGTACGCCGTCAGCTCGGGCATCCAGTCGTTGCTCCAGCCGGAGTCGACCAGGACGTACTCCCAGCCCTCCCGGGCCGCGAAGTCGACGAACTTCTTCTGGGCGGCGAGGCTGGTCGGGCTGTTGCCGTCCGACCACCACGACCAGGCCGCCTTGCCCGGTTTGATCCATGAGGTGTCGGCGACCTTCGACGGGGCGGCGAGATCCGTCGGAAGGTCGCTTTCGGTGACGGTGGCGAGGTCGCCGATGACCATGGTGCGCCACGGGGTGGTGAGGCCCGGGCCGCTCACCTCGGCGGGGTCGGGGAGGGTGAGGTGGAAGCGGTCGGTGGTGGCGTCGAGGGTGAGCCGGGAGCCGCCGTAGGAGCTGTTCAGGTCGGCTTCCTCGACCAGCATCCAGCTCTTGCCGATGTGGAAGAGCGACGGATAGCCGTAGTCGCCCGCCTTGGCGTCGGCGACGCTCCCGCGGTCGTGGGCGGACTCGTAGTCCGAGCGGCCGTTGTCGTACGGCAGCAGGTAGGAGTCGGCGCTCGGCGGCACGGCGAACTCCGAGCTCTCGCCGAGCACGGTGACCGTGTCCTTGCCGGGCAGGGCGTAGCGGTACGCCAGCCCGTCGGCCGAGACGCGGACGATCACCTTCAGCGTGCGTCCGTCCTTGCGGAAGGTGAAGGTCGACTCGGAGGCATCGGAGGTGTGCCGGGTCCGGCGGCCGGTGGTGGTCGTGTACGTCTCGTGGAGGGCGCGGTCGCTGCGCCCGGTGAAGCGCAGCCCCTTGCCGAAGTCGGTGTCGGCGGTGCGGATGCCGAGCGCGGAGGGGCGCAGGACGGTGGTGGAGCCGTGCCGGGCGGTGAGGGTGAGGCCGCCGCCGCGGGTGAGGCTGAGCTGCCCGCTGACCTGGCCCTGCCCCGTCAGCCGCCAACTGCGGCCGTCCGAGCCGTCCGTCGGGCCCGCGGCCTCGGCTTGGAGCGGTACGAGGGCGGCCGCCGTGCAGGCGATGCCCGCGGCGGCTCTGGTGACCCTGGACCGAATGACGCGCATCGTTCCCTCCCACGGGACAGGTGGCGATAGTCAGGCCCATGACAGATCGATGGAACAGGCCGATACATCAGATCTATCCAGTGCCTTGACGCATCATTAGCCGCTTCCTACGCTCCCGTCTAGCCAAATCATCGGATCAATCTCTCTCAGTTCGGACGGAGCTGATCGACGATGGCAGTCAGCAGACGCGGTTTCCTGGGCCGGGTGGCCGCGGGCGCGGCCGCGGGGTCGACGGCGGGGGTGGCCCTCCCCGCGGCGGAGGCGGAGGCGGCCGCGCACGAGCGCTCCGTCGTCCTCACCGGCATGCGCACCGACAGCGAGTGGCAACGCTTCCTGGCCGGGCAGGACCTGGTCTGGAAGCGGATGCCGCGCACCTGGTACGAGGGCCCGTTCCTGGGCAACGGCCTGCTCGGCTCGATGGTGTACCAGGAGCCCGGCGAGAACGCCCTGCGCTTCACCGTCCACCACGGCGAGGTCCAGGACCACCGCCCCACCGAGGGCGGCAGCGACTGGGGCGTGGCGCGGCTGCCGGTCGGCAATCTGCTGCTGCGCCCGGCCGGGAAGATCACCGGCGTCGATCTGCGACTGGATCTGTGGGACGCCGAGTTACGCGGCACGATCACCACCGACAAGGGCCGCCTCACCCTCCGCGCGCTGGTGCACAACGACCGGACGATGCTGCTGGCGACCGTCGAGGCGAGCGCGGGCGAGGAGGGGTTCCGCTGGGAGTACCGGCCCTCCCCCGCCGTCAGCCCGCGCATCGTCCGCGAGGACCCGCCGAAGGGGTTCGAGCCCAACCCGAAGCCGGTCACCCGTACCGAGGACGGGCTCGGCATCACCGTGCAGTCCATGGTCGCGGGCGGGCAGACGGTGACCGCGTACAAGGAGCGCGGCACGGGCCGGGAGCGCACGTACTACCTGTGCGTGGCGCATTCGTACCCCACGACGGACGCGGAGGGCCGGGCCCGCACCACGGTCCGCAAGGCGTCCGCGCTGCCGGTCTCCAGCCTGCTGCGCACCCACCGCGACTGGTGGCACCGCTTCTACCGCAAGAGCTTCCTGTCGGTCCCCGACGGGATGCTGCAGAGCTTCTACTGGATCCAGCTGTACAAGCTCGCCTGCGCGGCCCGGGAGCACGCCCCCGTGATGGCCACCACCGGCCCCTGGGTCGAGCCGACCCCCTGGCCGGGAGTGTGGTGGAACCTCAACGTCCAGCTGGAGTACTGGCCGGTGCTGGGCTCCAACCACCTGGAGCTGGACGCGATTCCGCGCACCCTCTCCGAGAACACCGACGTCCTGATCAGCGCCCTCAAACCGGAGTACCGCGCCGACTCGGCCGGGCTGCGCCGCTCCACCGACGCGCAGTGCGAGGACAACGGCACCGTGGCGGTGCCGGGCGTCGGTGACTCCCCGGAGGTCGGCAACCTGCCCTGGGCGCTGCACAACGTATGGCTGCACTACCGGCACTCGATGGACCGGGGCCTGCTGGAGGACGTGCTCTATCCGCTGCTGCGCCGCTCCACCAACTACTACCTGCACTTCCTGACCGAGCAGGCGGACGGCCGTCTGCATCTGCCGAAGACCTTCTCGCCCGAGTACGGCGCGGCCCCGGACTGCAACTACGACCTGGCGCTGCTGCGCTGGTCGTGCCGGACGCTGCTGGAGTCGGCCGAACTGCTGGGCAAGGACGATCCGCTGGCGCCGAAGTGGCGTGAGGTGCTGGACAAGCTCGTCCCGTACCCGGTGGACGAGAACGGCTTCATGGTCGGCACGGGCGTCCCGTTCGCCAAGTCGCACCGCCACTACTCGCACATGCTCTCCGTCTACCCGCTCTACCTGGTCAACTGGGACCAGAAGGAGAACCGCGATCTGATCACCCGGTCGCTGGAGCACTGGATCGGCTTCGAGGGCGCGCTGCGCGGCTACAGCTTCTCCGGCGCGGCCTCGATCTCGGCCCAGATGGGGCGGGGCGACGACGCGCTGAAGTATCTGCGTGAGCTGGTGGCGCGCTTCATCCAGCCCAACACCCACTACTACGAGGCGGGTCCGGTGATCGAGACCCCGCTGTCGGGCGCGCAGGCGATCCACGACATGCTCTGCCAGAGCTGGGGCGGGATCATCCGTTTCTTCCCCGGGGTGCCGGGCGAGTGGCGGGACGTGGCGCTGCACGACTTCCGCACCCAGGGCGCGTTCCTGGTCAGCGGGGTGCGCAAGGGCGGCAGGACGGTTTGGGTGCGGGTGCGGAGCCTGGCCGGGGAGCCGTGCCGGGTGCGGCACTCGCTGACCGGGCGGATCAAGGTCGCGGGGGTGAGCGGACCGGCGCCGAAGTGGCGCGACCTCGGAGACGGCGTGATCGAGCTGGACCTCGGCCGGGACGAGGAGGCGGTGATCTACCCGGCCACGGGAGCGCGCCCGGACTTCGCGATCGCCCCGGTGAAGGTGTCCAAGCCCGCCGACCGGTGGGGCATGCCGGAGCTGCCGCAGACCGGCCAGGTCACCCAGGTCGATCTGACGGGCGCCTTCGACAACGACGCCATCACCACCGAGATGTACTACGGCGACGGGGACTTCGACGGTACGGGGCGCACGTACCCGATGGTCCAGCTGCCGCAGACCGGGCAGACCGAGGACGACGGGATCACCTTCGCGTTCACCAACGGCAGCGAGGGCTCGAACAACAACGTGATCGCGGCGGGCCAGAAGGTCGCGGTCCCGGCGGGAAGCTACGCCCGGCTCCATGTGCTGGGCGCGGGCGACACCGGCAACGTGACGATCCCGGCGGTGGCCTCCTACGCGGACGGCTCGACCGCGAAGCTGAGCATCCAGCTGACGGCGTGGCTGTCGGGACCGGCGTACGGGGAGACCGAGGCGGTGCGGACCAGCCAGATCCACGCCCGGAGCGGCCCGGTGGGCACCAAGGCGGCGATCTTCCACCAGGTGGTGGCCCTGGACCCGGCCAAGGAGCTGTCCTCGATCACCCTGGCCGCCCCGGCGTCGGGCACCGCCCGGGCGCATGTCTTCGCACTCTCGCTGGAGAAGAACAGCTGAGGCAACCCCACACAACCGAACACCACCGGCAACGGCCGCCCCTCCCGGGGCGGCCGTTTCTTGCTCATGCGTGCAGCCGAGATGACAACTGAGAGAATTTGTTGGCACTCAGTGTCTTGCGAAGTGGCACACCGTGCCATACGGTGAAGATGTCCGGGCGGCCGGCGCGCTGCACACCTCGCGCGTCGGCTGTCCCCGCAAGCCGCCTTGCGCGCCCGGACGCCGCCTGCGTCACCAGGCGGGCCACGGCGCTCACCCGCGCCCACGGCCGAGCACCTCCGCCGAACCGACGGCACAGCAGCCAGCCAGCAGCTTTCACCCCCGTCACGAGCCCAGCGTTCCCTCAGGCGTCCCCTCCCGGACGCTTCGCCGGAGGCACCGATGAACGAGATACTTGACGCGATCCTGGCGTCGGACACCAGCCCCCAGGACTTCGCCGCCCTGCGCGTCCCCGAGTCGTACCGCGCGGTGACCGTGCGCAAGGACGAGGCCGAGATGTTCGCCGGCCTCACCACCAAGGAGAAGGACCCCCGTAAGTCGCTGCACGTGGACGAGGTCCCGGTGCCCGAACTCGGCCCCGGTGAGGCCCTGATCGCCGTCATGGCCAGCTCGGTCAACTACAACTCCGTGTGGACCTCCATCTTCGAGCCGCTGCCCACCTTCGGCTTCCTGGAGCGGTACGGCAAGCTCTCCCCGCTCACCAAGCGGCACGACCTGCCGTACCACATCATCGGCTCCGACCTCGCGGGCGTCGTGCTGCGCACCGGCCCCGGCGTGAACGCCTGGCAGCCGGGCGCCGAGGTCGTCGCGCACTGCCTGTCGGTCGAGCTGGAGAGCGCCGACGGCCACAACGACACCATGCTCGACCCGGAGCAGCGCATCTGGGGCTTCGAGACCAACTTCGGCGGACTCGCCGAGATCGCCCTGGTCAAGTCCAACCAGCTCATGCCCAAGCCGAAGCACCTGAGCTGGGAGGAGGCGGCCGCGCCGGGCCTGGTCAACTCGACCGCGTACCGGCAGCTCGTCTCCCGCAACGGCGCCGGGATGAAGCAGGGCGACAACGTCCTGATCTGGGGCGCGAGCGGCGGACTCGGCTCCTACGCCACCCAGTTCGCGCTGGCCGGCGGGGCGTACCCCATCTGCGTCGTCTCCTCCCCCCAGAAGGCCGAGATCTGCCGGAAGATGGGCGCCCAGGCGATCATCGACCGCACCGCCGAGGACTACCGCTTCTGGAAGGACGAGCACACCCAGGACCCGCGCGAGTGGAAGCGGTTCGGAAGTAAGATCCGCGAACTGACCGGCGGCGAGGACGTGGACATCGTCTTCGAGCACCCGGGCCGGGAGACCTTCGGCGCGAGCGTGTACGTCACCCGCAAGGGCGGCACGATCGTCACCTGCGCCTCGACCTCCGGCTACACCCACGAGTACGACAACCGCTACCTGTGGATGTCGCTGAAGCGGATCGTCGGCTCCCACTTCGCCAACTACCGCGAGGCGTGGGAGGCCAACCGCCTCATCGCCAAGGGCAAGATCCACCCGACGCTGTCCAAGACGTACCGCATGGACGAGACCGGGCAGGCCGCGTACGACGTCCACCGCAACCTCCACCAGGGCAAGGTCGGCGTGCTGTGCCTGGCCCCCGAGGAGGGCATGGGCGTGCGCGACCAGGCGATGCGCGACCAGCACATCGAGGCCATCAACCTGTTCCGTGACGACTTGTCGGAGCGGACCATCGAGCACGGCCGGGACGTCTGATGAGTGGCGAACCCCGCCCCAAGGACCGCCCGTGGCTCATGCGGACGTACGCCGGGCACTCCACCGCCGAGGCGTCCAACGAGCTGTACCGGCGCAATCTGGCGAAGGGCCAGACCGGTCTGTCGGTCGCCTTCGACCTGCCCACCCAGACCGGCTACGACCCCGACCACATCCTCGCCCGCGGCGAGGTGGGCCGGGTCGGGGTCCCGGTCTCCCATCTGGGCGACATGCGGCGGCTGTTCCAGGAGATCCCGCTGGAGCAGATGAACACCTCCATGACCATCAACGCCACCGCCATGTGGCTGCTGGCGCTGTACCAGGTGGTCGCGGAGGAGCACGGCGCCGATCCGGCCAAGCTCCAGGGGACGACGCAGAACGACATCGTCAAGGAGTACCTGTCGCGCGGGACGCATGTCTTCCCGCCGGGGCCGAGCCTGCGGCTGACCACCGACATGATCGCGTACACGGTCCACCACATCCCCAAGTGGAACCCGATCAACATCTGCAGCTACCACCTCCAGGAGGCCGGGGCCACCCCGGTCCAGGAGATCGCGTACGCCATGTCCACGGCGATCGCCGTCCTGGACGCGGTCTTCGACTCCGGGCAGGTGCCCGAGGAGCGCAAGGGCGATGTGGTGGCCCGGATCTCCTTCTTCGTGAACGCGGGCGTCCGGTTCATCGAGGAGATGTGCAAGATGCGCGCCTTCGGCCGCATCTGGGACCGGATCACCCGGGAGCGCTACGGCATCGAGAACCCCAAACACCGCCGCTTCCGCTACGGCGTCCAGGTCAACTCGCTCGGGCTGACGGAGGCCCAGCCGGAGAACAACGTCCAGCGCATCGTGCTGGAGATGCTCGCCGTCACCCTCTCCAAGGACGCCCGCGCCCGCGCCGTACAGCTCCCGGCCTGGAACGAGGCGCTGGGGCTGCCCCGGCCCTGGGACCAGCAGTGGTCGCTGCGCATCCAGCAGGTGCTGGCGCAGGAGAGCGATCTGCTGGAGTACGACGACATCTTCGCGGGCAGCCGCGTCGTCGAGGCCAAGGTCAGCGAGCTGACCGGGGAGGCCGAGGCCGAGATCGAGCGCATCCAGGAGATGGGCGGCGCGATGGCCGCCGTCGAGTCCGGCTACCTCAAGGCGCAGCTGGTCGCCTCCCACGCGGCCCGGCGGGCCCGGATCGAGGCGGGCGAGGAGAAGATCGTCGGGGTCAACTGCTACGAGTCCACCGAGCCCAATCCGCTCACCGCCGACCTGGACACCGCGATCATGACGGTGGACCCGGCGAACGAGGCCCGGGTGGTCTCCGCCCTGCACACCTGGCGCGAGCAGCGCGACGCGCACCGCGTCGACAGCGCGCTCACGGCGCTCCGCAAGGCCGCCATGGGCACCGACAACCTGATGGCCGCGACGGTGGAGTGCGCCCGCGCCGGGGTGACCACCGGCGAGTGGGCATGGGCGCTGCGCGATGTGTTCGGCGAGTTCCGGGCGCCCACCGGGGTCGGCGGGGCGCCGCTGGCCGTCACCGCTGAGGCGGGCAGCCGGCTCGCCGTCGTACGGGAGAAGGTCGGGAAGACCGCGGCCGAGCTGGGCGGCGGGCGGCTGCGGCTGCTGGTCGGCAAGCCCGGCCTGGACGGGCACAGCAACGGCGCCGAGCAGATCGCCGTACGGGCCAGGGACGCCGGGTTCGAGGTGATCTACCAGGGGATCCGGCTCACCCCGGAGCAGATCGTCGCGGCGGCCGTCGCCGAGGACGTGCACTGCGTCGGCCTGTCGATCCTCTCCGGCTCGCACGCCGAGCTGGTGCCCGACGTCCTGGAGCGGCTGCGGCAGGCCGGGGCGCGGGACATTCCCGTCATCGTCGGCGGCATCATCCCGGCCGCGGACGCCGCCGCGCTGCGCTCGGCGGGTGTCGCCGCCGTCTTCACCCCCAAGGACTTCGGTATCACGGAGATCATCGGCCGTATCGTCGACGAGATCCGTTCCGCGAACACGCTTCCCGCACTGGAGGTTCCCGCATGACCGCCCCTGACGGCTCCGCGCCCAACCGGCTGCGTCCGCGCCGCTCCTGCCTGGCCGTACCCGGGTCCAATCCGCGCTTCCTGGAGAAGGCGCAGGGGCTCCCGGCCGACCAGGTCTTCCTGGATCTGGAGGACGCCTGCGCCCCGCTGGCCAAGCCCGAGGCTCGGCACACGATCGTGAAGTTCCTCAACGAGGGCGACTGGACCGGCAAGACGCGGGTCGTGCGCGTCAACGACTGGACGACCGAGTGGACGTACCGCGACGTCGTCACCGTCGTCGAGGGCGCGGGGCCGAACCTCGACTGCATCATGCTGCCGAAGGTGCAGGACACCCAGCAGGTGGTGGCGCTGGACCTGCTGCTGACCCAGATCGAGAAGACGATGGGCTTCGAGGTCGGGCGGATCGGCATCGAGGCGCAGATCGAGAACGCGCAGGGCCTGAACAACGTCAACGAGATCGCACAGGCTTCCCCGCGGGTGGAGACGATCATCTTCGGCCCGGCCGACTTCATGGCGTCCATCAACATGAAGTCGCTGGTCGTGGGCGAGCAGCCGCCCGGCTACCCGGCGGACGCGTACCACTACATCCTGATGAAGATCCTGATGGCCGCGCGCGCCAACAATCTCCAGGCCATCGACGGCCCCTACCTCCAGATCCGACACGTGGACGGCTTCCGCGAGGTCGCCGGGCGCGCGGCGGCGCTCGGCTTCGACGGCAAGTGGGTGCTGCACCCGGGCCAGGTGGAGGCGGCGAACGAGGTCTTCTCGCCGTCGCAGGAGGACTACGACCACGCCGAGCTGATCCTCGACGCGTACGAGTACTGCACGTCAGAGGCGGGCGGAAAGAAGGGCTCGGCGATGCTGGGCGACGAGATGATCGACGAGGCCAGCCGCAAGATGGCGCTGGTCATCGCGGGCAAGGGCCGTGCGGCCGGGATGGCCCGTACGTCCTCCTTCGAGCCCCCGGAGGCGTGAGCACGATGCAGTTCGGCCGCACTTACGAAGAGTTCACGGTGGGCGACGTCTACCGGCACTGGCCGGGAAAGACGGTCACCGAGTACGACGACCATCTCTTCTGTCTGCTCACCATGAATCATCACCCGTTGCACATGGACAGCAACTATGCCGAGAAGACGACCGATTTCGGCAAAAACGTGGTGGTTGGGAACTACATCTACTCGCTGCTGCTCGGGATGTCGGTGCCGGACGTCTCCGGAAAGGCCATCGCCAATCTGGAGATCGAGTCGCTGAAGCATGTCGCGCCGACGTTCCACGGCGACACCCTCTACGGCGAGACCGAGGTGCTGGACAAGACGCCGTCGAAGTCCAAATCCGACCGGGGAATCGTGCATGTGGAGACGAAGGGCTACAAGCAGGACGGCACCCTCGTGTGCGTCTTCCGGCGCAAGGTGATGGTGCCGACCGCCGCGTACATCAAGGAGCGGGGCGGCGAACAGCCGGGCCGCCCGGAGCTGGGAGGGCAGTGATATGGGCCGTCTGGCGCAGACCGAGGGACTGACCGACATCCAGCGGGAGATCCTCGCCACGGTCAGGGAGTTTGTCGACAAGGAGATCCTGCCGGTCGCCAACGAACTGGAGCACCGCGACGAATATCCGACCCGGATCGTCGAGGGGCTGAAGGAGCTGGGTCTCTTCGGGCTGATGATCCCGGAGGAATACGGCGGACTCGGTGAGTCACTGCTCACTTACGCACTGTGCGTGGAGGAGATCGCCCGCGGCTGGATGAGCGTGTCCGGCATCATCAACACGCACTTCATCGTGGCGTACATGCTGAAGCAGCACGGCACCCAGGAGCAGAAGGACTATTTCCTGCCCAAGATGGCACTCGGGGAGATCCGCGGCGCCTTCTCGATGTCGGAGCCGGCCCTCGGCTCCGATGTGTCGGCGATCACCAGCAAGGCGGTGCCGGACGGCGACGAGTACGTGCTGACCGGCCAGAAGATGTGGCTGACCAACGGCGGCACATCCACGCTGGTGGCGGTCCTGTGCCGGACCGGTGAACAGCGGGAGGGTGTCCCTCCGCACAAGTCCATGACGACCTTCCTGGTCGAGAAGGAGCCGGGCTTCGGCGAGGTCCGGCCCGGGCTGACCATTCCCGGCAAGATCGAGAAGATGGGCTACAAGGGGGTCGACACCACCGAGCTCATCATGGACGGACTGCGCATTCCGGCCGATCGGGTGCTCGGCGGAGAGACCAACCGCGGTTTTTACCAAATGATGGACGGAGTGGAGGTCGGCCGGGTCAATGTGGCCGCGCGGGGCTGTGGCGTGGCACAGCGCGCATTCGAGCTGGGCGTTGCGTACGCACAGCAGCGGCACACCTTCGGCAAGCCGATCGCCCAGCACCAAGCCATCCAGTTCAAACTGGCCGAAATGGGAACAAAGGTCGAGGCGGCTCATGCGATGATGGTCAATGCGGCCCGCAAGAAGGACGCGGGTGCGCGCAACGATCTCGAAGCGGGAATGGCGAAGTACCTGGCGTCCGAGTACTGCAAAGAGGTCGTGGAGGACGCCTTCCGCATCCACGGCGGGTACGGCTTCTCCAAGGAATACGAGATCGAGCGCCTCTACCGTGAGGCACCGATGCTCCTCATCGGCGAAGGTACCGCCGAGATTCAGAAAATGATTATTGGACGACGACTGCTGGAGGATTACCGAACCCAAGGCTGATGTCCCTTTTGGGGCGGTATCCACGAGAAGAAGGTCACACCGCGCCATGGGTCTTCGGCCACTGACAAGCCACCGACAGGCCCTGGCGCTTGCCCAGTTACCGCTCGCAACCGATACCATCCCGGGAAAGCCGCCGTCCCCAGTCTTGCGTCGCGGCATCCTCCGCTACGAAGGTCATCCATGCCCCACAGCCAATCCTCTGCACAACGCGGCCGCGTCCGCCTCGCGCGCGGAGCGTCGCCGTGGCTCCTCCCGACCGTCGCCACGGCGGCGGTCAGCCTCACCCGCGCCCGTCGCTCCGGACGCTGGGCGGCAGTAGCCGTGCCCGCCACCGCGCTCGCGGCGGGCATGCTGTGGTTCTTCCGCGACCCCGAGAGAGAGATCACTCAGGGCCGCGTCATCTCCCCGGCCGACGGCGTGGTGCAGAGCATCATGCCGTGGAAGGACGGGCGCACCCGCGTCGCGATCTTCATGAGCCCGCTCAACGTCCACGTGAACCGGGCTCCGCTGGCCGGCACCGTGACCTCCGTGGAGCACATCCCGGGCGGCTTCGTTCCCGCGTTCAACAAGGAAAGCGAGAACAACGAGCGGGTCGTCTGGCACTTCGACACCGAGCTGGGCGACATCGAGATGATCCAGATCGCCGGGGCGGTCGCCCGGCGTATCGTTCCGTACGTGCCGCAGGGCACCAAGGTCGAACAGGGTGAGCGGATCGGTCTCATCCGCTTCGGTTCGCGCGTGGACGTGTACCTCCCCGAGGGCGTCGATGTCGCGGTCGAGGTCGGCCAGGCCACCACCGCGGGGGTGACTCGCCTTGACCGTGATTGATCCCGACACCCAGGCCACCTGGGTCCCCGAGGCCGACATGGACGCCGCCGACGAGACGGACGACATGCCCCTGTCGACCCGGCTGTCGATAGCGGACACCCTGACCCTCGGCAACGCCACCTGTGGCTTCCTGGCGGTCTACTTCACCACCACCGGCGTCCTCATCCCGCACCTCACGGGCAGCGAGGACGGCGGCATGACCCGCCACAGCGCCGCCTCGGCGGTCATGCTGATGCTGCTGGCGTCCGTCTTCGACCTCTTCGACGGGCTCGTCGCACGGAAGCTGCGCAGCTCGGCCATGGGCGCGGAGCTGGACAACCTCTCCGACCTGGTCAGCTTCGGGCTCGCCCCGGCGTACTTCGTCCTCGTCTGGGGCATGGTCGCCGACGACGCCTACCAGCGGGTCTCGGTGGTGGGCGCCATCGTGGTGCTCCTCGCGGTCGTGCTGAGGCTGGCCAGATTCTCCTGCGTCACCCTGCGCGACGGCGTCTTCCAGGGCATGCCGAGCCCCTTCGGGGCGCTCACCGTCGTCTCGGTCGTCCTGCTGGGCCTGCCCTTCGTGCCGACCCTGCTGGCGATCATCGGCATCGCCTGGCTGATGGTGAGCCGCGTCGAGTACCCCAAGCCGCGCGGCCGCCTCGCCGTGGCCATGCTCGGCTGGATCGTCACCAGCATGGCGCTGCTGTCCGCCTGGGCCTTCCAGGCCCCCGGCGGCGAGCTGCTCCTCCAGTCGGCGTGCGCCCTGCAGGTCGTCATGGGCGCGGTGATCCCCCTCTTCGCCACCGCCCGCCGCGTCAACGCCTTCCGCGACAACCGCCGCGAGGCGAGGGCGGCGCAGCTGCCGTAGCCGCTGCCGCAGCAGTCGGAAAACGCCGTGGGGCCCGAGCTTCTCGCTCGGGCCCCACGGCGTTTTCGGGTGACGACCGAAACTACGGCCCCACGTCGAGGACGCGCACCGGCCGCCCCTTCCACTCGTCCGCTGCGGCCGTCGCGACCCTCGCGCCGTCGGGGCGCTCAGGAGTCGGCTGGGCCACGTAGGCGGTGTGGGCGATCGCCCATCCGGCGGTATCGCCCGCTACCGCGAGCGCGGCTGGAAGGTCCAGGTCGAGGACCGTGAGGCCGGGCAAGGCGGCCAAGTACGCAGGGTACGGGTACGCACCCGTACCCGTACCCTGGATGAGCGAAAGGGGCAGGCTTCAGGCCAGGAAGTCCGTCGCCAGACGTTCGGCGGCGCGTTCCAGGAGGGGGCCCGCTTCCGCGATGCAGCGGGCCGCGTCCGGCTCCAGGTCGGTCAGGGGGTACGCGCGGCGGATACCGGCGCCGCCCAGGGCCGCCGGGGAGAGGGCGAGGCGGCCGCAGACCGCCACCACGTCGATGCCGCGCGCCCGCGCCGCCGCCGCGACCCCCGCCGGGGCCTTGCCGTGCAGGGTCTGCTCGTCCAGCGAGCCCTCCCCCGTGATCACCAGGTCGGCACCCTCCAGCGCGGCGGCGAAGCCCAGGACGTCCAGCATGACGTCGATCCCGGGGCGGAACGCCGCGTCGAGGCCCAGCAGCGCGCCGAAGCCGATGCCGCCCGCGGCGCCCGCGCCCGGCGCGGCGGCGTACTCGGCGGCGCGGGCCCCCACGGCCTGCTCCAGGACGCGTACGTACTGCGTGAGGGCCGAGTCCAGGGCCGCCACATCGGCCTCACTCGCGCCCTTCTGCGGGCCGTAGACCGCCGCCGCGCCCTTCGGCCCGGTCAGCGGATTGTCGACATCGCTGGCCAGCACCAGCTCCGTCGCCGCGAGCCGCGGGTCGAGGCCGGAGAGATCCGCCGTGGCCAGTTCGCCCAGCGGGCCGCCGCCCGGCGCGACGGGCGTGCCGTCGCCGCGCAGGAAGCGCGCGCCCAGCGCGCTCAGCATTCCGGCGCCGCCGTCGGTCGTGGCGCTGCCGCCGACGCCGAAGACGATCGTGCGGGCGCCCGCGTCGAGCGCCGCCCGCAGCAGCTCACCGCTGCCGTACGTGGTGGCGGTGAGCGGCGCGAAGACCCCGGCCGGGAGGTGCCGCAGTCCGGACGCCTCGGCCATCTCCACCACGGCCGTGCCGTCGCGCAGCGCGTACGCCGCCGTGACCGGGGCGCCGAGCGGCCCGGTCACCCGCGCCTCGCGCCGCTCGAATCCGGCCGCGACCGCCGCGTCCACCGTGCCGTCACCGCCGTCGGCGACCGGCAGCGCGTCGATACGGAGCTGATCGGCCCCGCCGGACCAGCCGCGCCGCAGCCCCGCCGTCACGCGTTCGGCGACCTCGACGGCCGTGAGCGAGCCCTTGAACTTGTCGGCGGCGATCAGTACCCGCGTCGGGGGCGTCGCCTGCCCCTGCGCCCACGTCTTCACATCTGCCGCCGCCTCGGCCTTCGCAGCGTCCGTCACCCTGGTACCCCTTGCTGTTCGCTCAGGCAGTCGAAGCCGCCCCGACCTTATCCGCTGGAACGGCCACCCGGTACACCCTCATCATCCGGGTACATCTGTCACATGGGCCACGGCGAGAGCGCACTCGCGGACCGGATACTCGGCGGCTGGCTCGGCCGCGTCGCCGGGAACATGCTGGGCAAACCCATCGAGCGCGGCGACGTCTGGACCCGCGACCGCATCGACCGCTATCTGCGCCGCGCCGACGCCCTCCCGCTCACCGACTACCTGCCCGCGCTGGAGCCGCCACCGGACCCGGTGGAGTTCGAGCTGCGCCCCGAGTGGCAGGAGTGCGTACGCGGCCGGATCCACGGCAGCTGCCGGGACGACGACATCGACTACACCGTCCTCGGCCTGCACCTCCTGGAGACCCACGGCTTCGGCTTCACCACCGAGCAGGTGGGCGAGATGTGGCTGCTGCGGCTGCCGTACCTCCAGACCTTCACCGCCGAGCGGGCCGCGTACCGCAATCTCGCGGCCGGGGTGCGGCCCCCGCTCACCGCCACCGTCGACAACCCCTACCAGGAGTGGATCGGCGCCCTGATCCGCGCCGACATCCACGGCTGGGTCAACCCCGGCGACCCGCCCCGCGCCGCCGCCATGGCCCGCCGCGACGCCGTGCTGTCGCACACCGGCAACGGGGTGTACGGGGCGATGTGGGCGGCCGCGCTGATCGCCGCCGCCTTCACGGCCGACGGCCCGCGGACGGCGGTCGAGGCCGCCCTCGACCGCATCCCGCCGCGCTGCCGCCTGGCCCGTACCGTGCGCCGCGCCGCGTCCCTGTACGACGCGGGCGTGACCTGGGCGGACGCGCTGGACCAGCTGGAGCGCGAGACCGGCGGCCTGCCCTGGATCCACACCGTCCCGAACGCCGCCGTCCTCACCGCCGGGCTCCTGTACGGCGCGGGCGACTTCACCACGACGATCGCCCTGACCGTACGCGGCGGCCTGGACACCGACTCCAACGGCGCCACCGCCGGGTCCGTCGCGGGCGTCCTGTACGGCGCGGCCGCCATCCCGCCGCAGTGGACGGAGCCGCTTCAGGACCGGATCCGCAGCGCCGTCTACGGCTTCGACGCCGCCCGCATCAGCGACCTGGCGGCCCGCACCCACCGCCTGGCGCTGCAGTCCTAGTCACACGCGCACCGCCCACAGTGTGCCGCTGCCGTCGAGGATCACGATCGAGTCGCCGCTCGCGGCAGGCTCGCTCACGGCCGTGCTGTCGAACTGGCCCGTCCAGAGCGTGCGGCCGTGCTCCGCTCCGACGATCCGCACGCTGGTCCAGCGCTGGAACACCCGTGCCCGCTCCGCCTTGGAGAGCATGGCGTATGTGCCGGTGGTCCGCACTCTTCGGGTATCGGCGCGCCACCGCCTCGTGCCGTCGTCGGCGGCCAGGCACACCGGTCCCGATCCCGTGGGCAGGACGAACCCGCCCGCCACGCTCGTCGTCGCCTGTTCCTCCAGGTCAACCTCTTGGTACGTACGGCCGTAGGTCCAGGTCTGCTCGCCGGTGAGCCCGTTCAGCGCGGTCGGTTTCCGGCGGGACCCCGCGGCCAGCGGAAGGAACACCGTCGTGCCCGACACCAACTCGTCGAGCGGCTGGAAGGCGCCAGTGGTGAAGGTGTCCGGTTTGGTGTTCTGGAACGGGCTCCGCCACATCACCTCGCCTGTGTCCGCCTTGCGGCAGACGAGGTCGACGGGGACCGTCCTGCCGTCCTCGTAGCAGAGCAGGCCCTCACCCAGGGGCTGCGCCAGGTCGCCCTGCGGCTGGAAGCCGGAGCGTGTCCACAGCACCTTGCCCGTCTTGCCGAGTACCGCCTTTCCGCCGTCGCAGAGGATGAGGTCGCCGGCCAGGACCCATGTGGATCCGTAGGGGGCGGACGCGTCGAACACCCATCGCTGGTCACCGGTGCGCGGATCGGTCGCGGTCACCAGTCCTTCCTCTCCGGTGATCAGCAGGCCGCTGGGCCGGTGCACATCCAGTCCCATGCCGCTGCTGGAGACCGACCGCTGCCACCGGCGCGCGCCGGTGGCGGCGTCGAAGGCGTGCACCAGTCCGCCTTTGCCGCCGAAGTCCTGGGTCAGGGCGAGTACCGTGCCGCCGATGACCGCGAAGCGTGTTTCCCGGGACCAGGCCACGTTCAGGGACACCTTCCACAGACGCTTACCGGTGGCAAGGTCGAAGGTGTGGAGCGCGGCGGTCTCCTTGTAGTAGTGGCCGGCGGCCACATGACACCGGCCGTCGGCCACGACGACGTCCGGACCGTCGGAGTTGATCAGGTCGACGTCTGCGATCTTCTGCGACCAGGCGACCGGGTCCCGCTCGGGGTCGCCGGTCAGATACATCGCCGCCGCCCCTCCGGCGACCGCGACCGCGGCGGCGCCCGCGCCGCCCCGGAGCAGGCTGCGCCGGCTCATGCCCGCTCCATCGGACGGCCCGGCAGGCGCCTGAACCGTCGATGCCGCCGCGGGATCGTCGGCCACGGAGGCAGCCGAAGGCGGTGAGCTCGCCCCGTGCTCCTCCCGGTCGGCGACGGTGGGGGTGTAGCGACGGGCCGCGGGTACGGCCTGCCGCGCACCCCCCAAGCGCCGCAGCTCGTCGGCGAGCGCGGCGGCCGATGCGTATCGCTCACCCGGGTCCTTGGCCAGCAGCCGGCCGACCAGGCGGTCCCACGGAGCGGAGACGCCGGGCACGAGGCTGCTCGGCGCGGGAGGCGGATCGTGCAGGTGCGCCGTGACATATCCGAGGGTGTCCGGGGCGTCGAACGGCAGCCGCCCGGTGAGCAGTTCGAACAGCACGCACCCGAGGGAGTACAGGTCGCTGCGCTGCTCGGGGCGCCCGCGTGCCTGCTCCGGTGCCATGTACGCGGCCGTGCCCACCATGAACCCGGTGTGGGTCAGCCGGTCACCGGTAGCCGAGGGGTCGGCGGCGCGGGCGATCCCGAAGTCGAGCACCTTCAGGCTGCCCGAGGCCGCGACGAACAGATTCGCGGGCTTGATGTCGCGGTGGAGGATGCCCGCGGCATGCGCCTCACCCAGCGCGTCGCACACCTGCGCCCCCCACTGCGCCGCCTCCTCCTCCCCGGCGGGTCCGCGCCGGACAACGGCGTCCAGGCCCTCGCCCCGGAGCAGTTCCATCACGAGGAACGGCGTCGTGCCCTCGCCGGTGGCCGCCTCACCGAGGTCGTGGACGGTCACGATGTGGGGATGCTGAAGCGCGGCGGTGATCCGCGCCTCCCGCAGGAACCGGGCGCGCGCCTCGTCGGCCCGACTGCCGCCACCCGCAAGGACCGAGATCACCTTGACCGCGACCGGCCGCCGCAGGCTGGTGTCCTGCGCCTCCCACACCTCCCCCATCCCGCCGCGCCCCAGCGGGCGCACCAGGCGGTAGCGGCCAGCGAGTATCTGATCCCGATCGTCCACAGCCGCAAGCCCCCGATGGTCAGCGGTTTTCACTCGGCAGCGTTGATCGTAGACCGTGCCTGAGCGCCCTGGGGATGGCCGGCGGCGAGGGAGGCCAGGAGGGCGAGGCGTTCGGCCGTGGGACTGCCGGGCTCGGCGTGGTAGATGACCAGGATCTGGCGGTCGGCGGTGGGCAGCGGCAGCTTCTCGTGCCGCAGCTCCAACTCGCCGACCTGCGGGTTCGTGATCGTACTGATGCCGCTGCGCTTGGGGCGGACGTCGTGCCGGGCCCAGAGCTGCCGGAAGCGTTCGCTGCGTACGGACAGCTCGCCGACGAGCTCGACGAGTGCGGGGTCGTCGACATCGGGGCCGACCAGCGCGCGCAGAGCGGCGACCGAGCCCTCGGTGCTGGCCTCCCAGCGTCCATGGGCAGCGCCGGAGGCGGGGTCGAGGAAGAGGGCGCGGAGCATGTTGGTGCCGGGGGTGTAGAGCAGGGAGAGTGCCTGGGCCAGCGGGTTGGCGGCGAGGACGTCCAGCAGGCGCCCCTGGACGTAGGCGGGCGTGTGCGGCCAGGTCGCGATGAGCTGCCGGATGCCCTCCGGTACGCGTTCAGGGCGGCGGACGGGCGCGCGGCGGCGAGGACGGTCCGGCACGGCGAGGCGGTGCAGATGGGCGGTGGCGTCCTCGTCGAGGCGGAGCGCCCGGGCCAGGGCGTCGACGACCTGGGCGGAAGGGCGCCGGTCACGCCCCTGCTCCAGGCGCAGACAGTAGTCGGCGCTGATCCCTGCCAGCAGGGCCAGCTCCTCCCGGCGCAACCCCGGAACGCGCCGCCGCCCGGCGGCGGGCAGGCCGACGTCCTCCGGGCGGACCTGCTCGCGGCGGGCCCTCAGATACTCGCCGAGCGGGGTGTCCGTCCGGTGGTCGCTCACCATGCCGTCCACGTTAAGGCCGCGGGGCGGCGGTGAGCCTGGTCCTGTCACTACCAGGACCGGCGGGGCTCTGGGTACCGGGCGCCGCCGGGGCCACCGTTGACGGCATGACACGCATCACGACACCCTTCGGGCCCCGGTCCACCGCCGCCGAGGTCGCCGCCGACGCCGACCTGTCCGGGAAGCGGGCCATCGTCACCGGGGCGTCCTCCGGGATCGGCACGGAGACGGCCCGGGTCCTGGCGGCCGCCGGGGCCGAGGTCACCCTCGCGGTCCGCGACCTGACCGCGGGCGCCGCGGTGGCCGCCGGTATCACCGAGGCCACGGGCAACAAGGAGGTGCGGGTGGCCCCTCTCGAGCTGGCCGACCCGTCGTCGGTCGCGGCCTTCGTCGCCGCCTGGGACGGGCCGCTCCATGTGCTGGTCGACAACGCGGGGGTGATGGCCCTTCCGGAGCTCCAGCTCACGCGCGACGGCTGGGAGACCCAGTTCGCCGTCAACCACCTGGGCCATTTCGCCCTCACGGTGGGCCTGCGACCGGCCCTGGCGGCGGCCGGTGGCGCCCGGGTCGTCTCGGTCAGCTCCGCCGGGCACCTGCTCTCGCCGGTCGTCTTCGACGACCTCCACTTCGCCTTCCGGCCGTACGACCCGTGGCTGGCGTACGGCCAGTCCAAGACCGCCAACATCCTCTTCGCCGTCGGCGCCGCCGCCCGGTGGGCCGATGACGGCATCGCCGTCAACGCCATCGCCCCGGGCTCCGTCCCGACCAACCTGACGCGTCACATGGGCAGGGCCCCGGGCGCCACCGTCGAGGAGGGGATGCGCAAGACGGTGGAGCAGGGCGCGGCCACCACCGTTCTGCTGGCCGCGTCGCCGTTGCTGGAGGGCGTCAGCGGACGCTACTTCGCGGACTGCGCCGAGGCACTGCCGGTCACCCGGCGCCCGTCCATGAACCCGGTCACCGCGGAGTTCATGAACGGCGTCGCCCCCTACGCCCTCGACCGCGCGGCCGCCGACCGGCTGTGGGAGGAGTCCGTCACCGCCCTCCGTACGGCATCCCGAGAGGGTGCATCAGGACCCATCGGGTAATCTGAACCGCTCACAATCCGGGGGGACTTGTGCGAAGAAGATCGACCACCGTGACGGCTGTGCTCGCCTGCCTGGCACTGGGTGCCGCCGTCGCCGGATGCGCACACAGCGCCGCCGCGGAGAAGCCCTCCGCCTCGGAGGAGCCCTCCGCCCGGCAGATGCTTGACGCAGCCAACGACACGATGAAGGCGCTCAGGTCGGTGACCGTCGACGCGGACATCATCGAGACCAACGGTGAAGACCGTTCCACCCGCCTGAGGACCGACCTCAAGGGCAGGTGCGCGTCCAAGACGACGTGGGCCACCGGTCGCAGCCTCGAGGAGATGCGGATCGGCAAGACCGACTACGTGCGCGCCAACCAGGGCCGCTGGAGAACGGCACCCGCGCGCGAGGCGAAGCCCGAAGACGGGATCGACGGCTGCGGGTGGGAGTTCGCCACCTTCGGCGTGGCGAAGAAGCGCAAACCGACCGAGGTCAACGGCAGTCCGGCGAGGCGGTTGGTAGTGACCGACAAGGCGGACGAGGGAGGGACCTACACCTTTTACATCGCCACCGAGGGCAAGCCGTACATCCTCAAGGTCGTCTACGAAGGCGCTGTCTACCACAGCGTCACCACGTTCAGCGCCTTCGACGAACCATTGGATGTGCGGCCCCCGGCCAAGGCCGACCCCCTGGACGCGAGTGACTACGGGCCCGGGAGCGGGGTCTGACGCATACGGTCACGCCACCAGGCGCAGCCAGGCCGACGCGAGTGCGGCGTGGCCGGCCGGCGTCGGGGATCTCCTTGTGCCGCAGCCCTGCGTAGGCGGCACCCATGGGCGCGATCATGGCGGCGCACAGAGCGACGCCACGGACGAACAGCGCGGCCATGAGCAGGATTTCGCTGGTGCCGTCGGTGACGAAGGCGAACGGCACGGTGGCCGCGGCGACGAAGGCGAACGCCGTCAAGGCGGCCCCCGCGGGGGCCGACGCGTCGGTGTACGTGCCTGCCAGGCCGCGTGCGAGGAGCGCGCCGACACCTTGCGGGATGAGCAGCAGCCCAGAGCCGAGGGCATCCTCGCCGCGAACCTGCTGGAAGTACAGGGGCAGGAGCAGCATCGACCCGAACAGGGAGGTGCCGCCCAGGAAGAGCAGCGGAGGAGGAGGCCACCGCGCGGTGGCGGAACGGCCGCACATCGACCAGGGCTCCGGTGGTGCGGGGCAGTGCCCGGGCGATGAAGCCCCCGATCAGGGCGAGTCCGCCGATCAGGGGGATGAGGACCGTGGCGGTGGCGAAGCCCGCGCTTCCCTCGACCCGGGAGAGGCCGTAGACGAGGGCGGCGCAGCCCGGGCAGAGCAGGAGCAGGCCGACCGTGTCCAGGCGGGCACGGGGGCGGTCGGGTGCGGGTCGGTCGTCGGGCAGATCGCGCCGGGCGCGCCGGCAGCCGACGACGCAGAAGGGAACGTCGGCGAGGAACAGCCGGCGCCCGGCCAGATGCAGGATGAGGCCGCCCAGCACCGGGCCGAGGATCGGGCCGAGCGCGGTGGGCACGGTGATGACGGCCATGACCTTACCGATGGCGCGGCCTTGGGCGGCCTGCATGAGCAGCGTGGCCATGAGCGGCATCATGAGGCCGCCCGCCAGGCCCTGGACGACGCGGAAGACGATGAGGCCGGTCGCGTTCCACGCCAGCTCGCTCAGGAGCGAGCCGAGCAGGAACACGCCCAGGGCCGCGATCCACAGACGCCGGCCGCCGAGCCGGGACTGGGCCCATTCGGCGATGCACCTGGCCGACTACCACCAGGCGACCGGAACCAGCCCCGGTGACCTGCGCGACCCCCTCGTGACGGGACGCGCGGAAGCTCTCGACGTACTCTTCGGCCACGCCGTCGACCGTGGCGAGGTCACACCGGAACGCCTCAGCGAGCGCGTCACGTCACTCCCCTTCGACCTGCTGCGCACCACGAGATCCTCACGACCTTCGCACCCGTGCCCGACGACGTCCTCACCGCCGGGCTCCTGAACGGCGCGGGCGGCTTCACCACGACGAGCGCCCTGACCGTGCGCGGCGGCCTGGACACCGACTCCAACGGCGCCACCGCCGGCTCCATCGCGGGCGTCCTGCGCGGGGCGGCCGCCCTCCCGCCGCAGCGGACCGAGCCGCTTCAGGACCGGATCCGCAGCGCCGTCTTCGACTCCGACTCCGCCCGCATCAGCGACCTCACGGCCCGCACCCACCGCCTGGCGCTGCGGGCGTAGGTGTGCCGCCCCTCGTCGGGCCCGGCGGCGAGAGATGCCGAACAGGTCCCTGACCTGCCACTTCAAGGCCGCCGCAGCTGCTTGAATGATACGAGACAGGCATCATTGCCTCATGCTCTATCGGGCCCCGCCTCGACCCCATCGACAGCAGGTCCTGGCACAGGTCGACAGCATGCACGAGCAGCTGCGGCACGCGGTGCGACAGGTCCCACGAAGTGGACGCTGGACGTGCGCAAAGCCCTCACGGCCGGCGGCCGCACATGCCGGAAGGCCAGTTCCAGGTTGTCGACGACGCTGCGGAAGTGGCCGATCGCGTTCCAAGCGCGGGGGACGACGAGGGCTGAGCCACGACGCCCGTCAGTCTCGCGCCAAGTCCCAGTCGTTGCCCATCCAGCCCTCATGGCTGCAGAGGAGGGCGACGAGGCCGGCGGTGACGCGGGAATCCCACCAGTCCGCCTTCACCTCCAGCTCGAAGGCGCTGCCGGGGCCGCTGTGGTAGTCGAGGACGACCCGGCGGTCGATGCGCCACCTGGTGCGGCGCGGGGGGCGGGCGACGTCGCCGCTGCCGCTGATGATGCTGCCGACCACGATGGCCAGTTGGACGGGCGAGAACAGCCACCAAACGAACCACCAGAAGGGCCGCCCCTTCAGCCCGACCGCGGGCGCCGCGCCCGCCTGCTGGACGGTCCAGCGGGTGCGGATCCGGCCGCCCTTCATGGCCGGTTCGCGGGTGATGAGGGCGACGGATTCACCGGCGGCACCCAGCACCTCGTACGTGGCCGAGCCGCCCTTGACCGCCGACTTGGTGACCACATGCGCGAACACCTGCTGCCGGTAGTGGTCGGCCCAGAGGGTGAAGGCGCGGGTGCCGTCCTTGCGGGCGGCGCGGTACGCCTTCAGGTCGCCACCGGGTGGGTCGCGGCGCTCGGGGAAGGCGAGGGGATGGACGGCGCGGCCGGGCTCGGGGGCGGAATCGGAGATCCGTATCGTGTGGATGACGCGTCCGTCGTTCGGCGGTTGTTCGTTCTTGCTCCAGGTCCGACCGCTCAGCCATAGGAATTGGCGCATCCCTGTACTCCCCCGTCACACCGTGTTCGTCCTGATGTTGGAGCGGACTCTACCGGTCCGGAACAACGCGTCCGCCGTCGGCCGTCAGGCGAAGACGGACAGGAGGAGCGCCATGCCGAGGCCGAGCACGCTCACCATCGTCTGCACCGCGGTCTGGGTCTTCGCCGCCTGCGTCAGGCTCATGCCGAAGGACTCCTTGACCAGCCAGAACCCGGCGTGGTTGACGTAGTTCAGGCCGAGCGAACCCGAGCCGATGGCTATCACCAGGAGGGACGCCTCGAGGCCGCCGCCGGTGCCGATCAGCGGGGCGATGATGCCGGTGGCGGAGACGATGCCGACCGTGGCCGAACCGGTGGTGAGGGACAGGAGCAGGGCGATCAGCCAGCCCAGGACGATCAGGTTCATATGGGCTCCCTCGGCCGCCGACGCGATGGCGTCGCCTATGCCGGAATCCTTCAGGACCTGATTGAACGCGCCGCCGCCGCCGATGATCAGCAGGATGGAGGCGATGGACTGGAGACTGCCCGTCATCGAGCGGCGGGTCTCCTCGCCCTGGCCGCTGCCGGTCATGACGGTCAGGCCCAGGGCGAAGAGGAATCCGGCGAGCATCGCGATGAGGGGTTCACCGATGAAGACGAGCGCGGAACGCAGCTGACTCGATTCGTCCAGCGTGGTCTCGGCGAGGGTGCGCAGCAGCATGAGGACGACGGGGATGAGGACCGAGGTCATGGCCAGGCCGGTGGGCACGTGGGAGCGAGCCGGGGTGTCGTCGTCCGGGCGGAGCTGAGCGCCGGGGCCGCCCGAATCCGCGGTGGCCGGGGCGGGCCGCTGTCCGGTGCCGGTGAACTGGGCCACCAACGCGGGGTCCGGGCGGACTTCGGCGAGCCGGGGCGCGATCCAGCGGGCGTAGACGGGACCGGCCAGCACGATGGTGGGGACGGCGCAGATGACGCCGGCCAGGAGGGTGAGGCCGAGGTCGGCGTGGAGTCCGGTCATCGCGGTCAGCGGGCCGGGGTGGGGCGGCAGCATGCCGTGCAGCGTGGAGAGCGCCGCGATGGCGGGCACGCCCAGCAGGACATACGGGGAACCCTTCGTGCCGCCCTGCGCCTCCAGCCTGCGTGCCACGCTGAAGATCAGCGGCAGCAGCACGATCAGGCCGACCTCGAAGAACATCGGCACGCCGATGACGAAGGCGGCGCCCGCGACGAGCCACGGCAGCCGCCGGGTGCTGGACCGGTCGACGATGGCGTGCGCGATGGCGTCGGTCGCGCCCGAGTCGGACAGCAGGCGGCCGAGCATGGCGCCCAGCGCCAGCGTGATGCCGACGTCGCCGAGGGTGCCGCCGGCGCCTTCCTCGATGGACGCCGCGAGTCTGTCGACGGGTTCACCGGCCGCCAGTCCCGTGCCGACGGTGACGACGATCAGCGCGACGAACGGATGGACGCGAAGGCGGGAGTTGATCAGGAGGATCAGCGCTGCGATCGCCACGGTCAGGATGAGCAGCAGTGACCAGGCGTGCGTGGTCATACGGTGGTGCCTTTCGGAAGGGACGGTGCGGGCGCGTCGTCGGCGCCGGTTACGGGAGTGTCGAGCTCCCGGTCGGAGGTCTCGGGCAGGAGGGCCACGGCGATGACGGCGAGCCCGTAGGCGCTGCCCGCGAACAGGCCGATGCTGGTGCCCATCCCGAGCCGGTCGCTGAGGAAGCCGACGAAGGCGGGGAAGGCCGCCGCGACGATGCGGCCGAAGTTGTAGCAGAAGCCCTGCCCGGTGCCCCGCATCGCGGTCGGGTACAGCTCCGCGAAGATCGATCCGAGACCGGCGGGGATGCCCGCGGAGAAGAAGCCGAGCGGCATGCCGAGGAAGAACATCTGGGTGTCGCTGATCGGCAGGAACAGATAGGTCACGACCGAGGCCAGGCACATGACCGCGAAGAACATGATGTTCCTCCGGCGGCCGATCCGGTCGGCCAGGACGCCCGAGGTGACGTATCCGAAGAACGAGGCGGCGATGAACGCCGCCAGATAGCCGCTGGTCTCCAGCACCGACAGGCCGTGGGTGGTGCGGAGGTAGGTGGGCAGGAAGGTGGTCAGCGCGTAGTAGCCGCCGTGGCTGCCGAGGCCCAGCAGCGCGCCGAGGAGGGTGACCCGCAGCAGGTCCGGCTTGAAGATCCGCAGCAGGGAGACCCGGTTCCCGCCCCGCGCGGCCCGCTGCCGGTAGAGCGGCGGATCGGTGACGTTGCGCCGGATCACGACGACCAGTACGGCCGGCAGCGCGCCGAGCCAGAACATGACCCGCCAGGCCCAGTCCTCCGGGAACAGGCTGAACAGCACGGTGTACGTCGCCAGGGCCAGCCCCCAGCCCAGCGCCCACCCGCTCTGTACGGCGCCCAGCGCCCGGCCGCGGTGGCGGGTCCCCATGTACTCGCTGACCAGGACGGCTCCGGCCGCCCATTCGCCGCCGAACCCGAAGCCCTGCACGCTGCGCAGCACCATCAGCTGGGAGTAGCCGGCGGTGAAGCCGATGAGGACCGTGGCGACGGAGTACACGACGATCGTCCACCGCAGCACCCGGACCCGCCCGTAGCGGTCGGAGGCCCAGCCCGCCAGCCAGCCGCCGACGGCCGTGAAGAGGAGGGTGACGGAGGCGAGCGTGCCCGCGGCTCCGGTGCTCAGATGCCAGGTGACCAGCAGCGTCGGCAGGACGAGCCCGAACATCTGGGCGTCGGCGGCTTCGAGCGTCCAGCCGCCGAAGGCGGCCCAGAACGCGCGTTTCTGGGGTGTGCCGGTGTCCCGGTACCAGGCGAACATGCGGCGGCTCTCTTCAGTGGTGCTCGGTGGTGCGGGAAGCGGGTCAGCGGATGTCGACGCGGTAGCGGAAGGTGTGCGCCGGGCCGCGTGAGCGCCGGTACTCCAGCGGCTTGCCGTCATGGGCGCGGGCGACGCGCTCGACCACGGCCACCGGCTCGGAGCGTCCGCAGCCCAGGAGCAGCGCGTCGGCCGCGGTGGCCGCCTCGATGGTCAGCTCCTCCGTGGCGGCCGCGACGATCTGGCCGCAGTGGCGTTCGTACGTCGGGTACAGCAGGTCGCCGAGGTCGTCGGCGCCGATGCGCTCCAGCGGCTCGAACAGGGGAAGCGGAAGCCAGATGTCCTCGACGAGGGCGGGCTGCTCGTCGTACAGCCGCAGCCGGTGGAGGTGCAGCACCTCGCTTCCGGGGGTGATACCGAGGGCGGACGCGATGGCCCGCGTGCTCACCTGCCGGGCGGCGGAGAGGATGCGGCTCCGCGGAAAGCCGCTCCCGGCGGCCCCGAACCGGAAGAAGCGGAAGAGGGAGGCGTCCAGGGACGCCCTCCGGATGAACGTCCCGGTCCCCTGGCGCCGCTCGAGCAGCCCCTCGTCCACGAGGTCGCGGAACACCCGCCGCATGGTCCCCAGGGACACCCCGTAGTGGGCGACCAGGGCGGACTCGGCGGGCAGCGGCTCGTCGGGCGACCACTCCCCCGAGCGGACGCGCTCGGCGATCACCTCCCGGAGCCGGGCGTGCAGCGGCAGCCGAGGGTCGGTCCGGGCGAGGGCGGCCGCTCCGGGGCTCTCTGGCGTTCCGGAGCCTTCTGGCGTGGACGGGACGGAGTGCATGGCGAGAAAGCATGGTCCGGATTCCTGCTGACGTCTAGTCCTTCATAGGACTATTCTTCTGTGGGTGACGTTCACCGACCCGCCGCTGCCACCCGCCGCCTTCGACAGCCACGCCCACGTCTTCACGCGCGGTCTGCGGCTGGCGGACGAGCGGCGGTACAGCCCGGACTACGACGCCACGGTGGAGTCCTACGTCTCGCTGCTGGACGCTCATGGCCTCGCGGCCGGGGTTCTGGTGCAGCCGAGCTTCCTCGGCACGGACAACTCCTATCTGCTGGCCGCTCTCCGCCGGGCGCCGGAACGGTTTCGCGGCGTGGCCGTCATCGACCCCCGGACGCCGGGGGAAGAACTCGACCGGCTCGCGGAGGCGGGCGTGTGCGGGATCCGCCTCAATCTGATCGGCCGTCCGGTGCCCCCGCTGGGCGAGGGCCCGTGGCGGCGACTGGCCCGCGAACTCGCCGCGCGCGGACTCCACATGGAGGTGCAGGCGCGACAGCGGCAGTGGGAGGAGCTGGAACCCTGGCTCCTGCGCTGGCCCGGCGCGGTGGTCATCGACCACCTGGGGCTGCCGGCGCTCCCGTCGCTCTCGTATCCCGGTTCCGGCGCGCTCTTCCGTCTGCTCGCCGCACCGCATGTGTGGGTGAAGGCGGCCGCACCGTACCGTTCGGCGCCGCGGGCGGCCACGGCGATGCTGAGGAGCCTGCTGTGCACCGGAACCGTCGAGCGGATGGTGTGGGGCAGCGACTGGCCCTGGACCCGCCACGAAGAGGGCCGCGTCTACGGCACCACCCTGACCTGGCTCACGGCGGAGCTGAGCGCCACGGAAACCCAGCGGATCCTGTGCGCCAACCCGGCCCGGCTGTTCGGCTGGACACCGCCCGTCGCGGCAGGTGACCGCACAGGCACGGCGGCCGCACGGCGCGCGTAGGCTCACCGCATGAGCAGCGAGACGACGCACCGGCCCCTCGTCGCGATCCTCAGCGGGGCGGGCATCTCGACGGATTCCGGCATCCCCGACTACCGCGGCCCGCAGGGGCTGTGGCGGCGCGATCCCGATGCCGAGAAGCTCGTGACGTACGACTACTACATGACCGACCCGGACATCCGGCGCCGGTCCTGGCAGATGCGCCGGGAGAGCAAGGCGCTGCACGCCCGCCCGAACGGCGCGCACGAGGCCGTGGCACGGCTGGAGCGGTCGGGTGTCCCGGTGCGCGTGATCACGCAGAACGTGGACGGGCTGCACCAGCTGGCCGGGATGCCCGAGCGCAAGGTGCTCGAACTGCACGGCACCGCGCGCGTCGTGCAGTGCACCCACTGCGAGGAGCGCTCCGGGATGGACGAGGCGCTGGAGCGGGTCGCGGCGGGCGAGGCGGACCCGGCGTGCCGGGAGTGCGGCGGGATCCTGAAGTCGGCGACGGTGATGTTCGGTCAGGGTCTCGACCCGGAGGTGCTGACCGAGGCGGTCGCGGTGGCGCGGGCGTGCCAGGTCTTCATCGCGGTCGGCACCAGCCTCCAGGTGCAGCCCGCGGCGTCGCTCGCCGGAATGGCCGCCGAGAGCGGCGCCCGGCTGATCATCGTCAACGCCGAACCGACGCCGTACGACGCGCTCGCGGACGAGGTCGTCCGCGAGCCCATCGGCACGGCGCTGCCCGCGCTGCTGGAGCGGATCGCCGCCGAGGGCGGCTGATCCCGGCGGTGGGGTTCAGCGGCGGGTGATCACCGGCTCCCACATTCCGCGGCCCTCGTACGCCCGCCAGCCGGTGAGCGGCACGGCTTTCCGGCCCGCCGGGTCGGTCAGCACCAGCCGCTCGTACCGGTCGTCGGCGCAGTCGTCGCCACAGCCCTCCCAGCGCAGCAGGCGGTCGTCGCCGGTCCAGGCGAGCGGGGCCCCGGTGAACCCGTCGCCGACCGTGCGGCGGGTGCGTACCTCCTTCACCTCGCCCGTCCGCCCGTCGCCGGTGGCGTAGTAGCGGCCGTCCGGGGAGCGGCCCGCGTCCGAGGTGCCGATGCCCTCGTAGGGCGGGGTGCGGGCCGGCCGGCCCTGGAGGTCGTACCAGGCCAGGTAGGGACCGTGGGTCGGTGCCGGGTCCGCCAGCCGCGTGCCGTCCCGGCTCCACCGGACGTCGGTACGGCCTTCGATGGAGGCGGGCAGCGGGCGGTAGCGCTTGTTGCCCGATGCGACGTCGATCACGTAGTAGCCGGTCCGGCCGGGCAGGGTGTCGCGGTCGGCCGGGGCCGCCTCGATGTCCGGGTAGCCGCTGTACGTGGTCACCGCCAGCCGCTCGCCGTCGGGCGACCAGCTCACCCCGCCCGCCTCGTGGTCCAGCGGGATCCACCGGACGACCTTGCCGGTGGTCAGGTCGAGGATGCCGACGCGGGGCGCGGGCAGCGTCCTCTCCAGGACGGCCGCGCGCTTCATGCCGGGGGCCACGTCCACATCGCCCCAGGACGTCTTCTCGTACCGCCGCTTCCCGGCGTCGTACAGATACCAGTCGTAGCTGAAGCGCGCGTACGGGCCGGAGTTCTCCCGCGTCCCGCCCGTCCGGTACGCCGACACCGCGAGATCACCCGCGGCGACCAGGTGGCGCGGCGGCGACTCGTCCTCGCGCGCGAGCACGTCGTCGGTACGCGGCGCGGCGACCGAGGGCGTGGAGTCCCCGTGGCGGGCGTCCGCCACCACCGGCACCGCCACGCCGCCCGCCAGCAGGGCGAGCGCCGCGGCCGCCGTCACCGTGGCGGTACGGCGGCGGCTGCGGCGCCGCAGGGCACGGCCCGCCAGATCGGGCCCCACCGGGGCCGGTGTCTCCTCGGACCATTCCCGCAGGGTGTCCCTCAGCAGCTGATCGGGGTTCACTGGCACACCTCCACGGGTGAGTTGCCGATGCCCAGGCCGCCTACGGCGGGGTCCAGTTCGGGCACGAGGGTGCGCAACCGGGCCAGGGCGCGGTGCGTCGTACTGCGAACCGTCCCCACCGAGCAGCCGAGCAGCTCGGCCACCTCACGCTCCGGGCAGTCCTCGAAATAGCGCAGCACCAGCATGGCCCGCTGACGGGCGGTCAGCCGGGCCAGCGCACGGCGCACCAGGATGCGCAGCTCCGCCGCGCCGGTGCCGTCCTCGCGGGCGGGGGTGTCCGGAAGCTCGGCCACGGTGGTCTCTCGGCGCGAGCGCAGCAGCCGCCACAGGCTCACCTGCTGGCGGTAGAGCACCTGCCGTACGTACGCCTCCGGGCTCTCCAGCCGCCCCCAGCGCCCGGCGGCCTTCGCCAGGGCGGTCTGCAGCAGGTCCTCGGCGGCGTGGGTGTCGCCGCCGGTCAGCAGGGTGGCGGAGCGCATCAGTGCGGGCGAGCGGGCCGCGACGAACGCGCGGAAGCGGCGCTCTTCCTCATCATCCATGGTTCCCCGTGATCGGTTGTCCGTCGGTGGTCGGTCACCTCCTTGGACGTGTGCGGGGCCGCCCCGCTATGCCATGTCGCGGAAGAAAGTGCGGGCGAATGTTCAGAAGAGGGCCGGGAGCTGCCGGCGCCGGGCCTCGAACGCCAGCAGCCGCCGCTTGCGGTCGAGGCCGCCGCCGTAGCCGGTGAGGCTGCCGGTGGAGCCGACGACGCGGTGGCAGGGGACGATGATGCCGACCGGGTTCTTGCCGTTGGCCAGGCCCACGGCGCGGGAGGCGGTGGGCTGTCCGATGCGGTCGGCGAGCCGGCCGTACGTCCAGGTCTCGCCGTACGGGATGCGGCGCAGCTCGTCCCAGACGCGGCGCTGGAAGGGCGTACCGGTCAGCCGGAGCGGCAGGTCGAACTCGGTCAGGTCGCCCGCGAAGTAGGCGGTGAGCTGGCGGATGGTGGTGGCGAAGGGGGCGTCGCCGGGGGCGGCGGGGGTGCCGAAGGTCTCCTCGGGCGGGCGGTGGCGCTGGTCGGTCATGTAGAGACCGGAGAGTTCGGCGCCGGTGGCCACCAGGGTGAGCGGGCCGTAGGGGCTGTCGACGACGGTGTGGGTGCGGGTCACGGGGGGATTCTCCCTGGTTCGTACGGCCTGGTGCGGGCGGTGCGGGCGGTTCAGGCGGGCAGGCGGTTGATGGCGTGGCCGCCGTCGTTGGCCCACAGGTACTGGACGGCGTACGCGCGCCAGGGCCGCCAGCGCGCGGAGGCCCGGGTGAGGGCCCCGGGGGTGGCGGGGAGGCCCAGGTCGGCGGCGGCCTTGCGGACGCCGAGGTCGGTGGGGAGGAACGCGTCGGGGTCGCCGAGGCCGCGCATCGCGATGACCTCGACGGTCCAGGGCCCGAGCCCGGGCAGGGCGGTCAGCCCGGCCCGGGCCTCGTCCCAGTCGCTGCCGACGCCGAGCGCGACCCGCCCCTCGGCGAGCGCGTCGACCAGCCCGGTGAGGGTGGCGCGGCGGGTGCGCGGCATGGCCAGCGCCTCGGGGTCGAGACCGGCGAGGGCCTTGGCGGTCGGGAAGAGGTGGGTGAGCCCGCCGCCCGGGTCGGCGACGGGGTCGCCGTGCGCGGTCACCAGCCGGGCCGCGAGGGTGCGGGCGGCGGCCGTGGACACCTGCTGCCCGAGGACCGCGCGCACCGCGAACTCCTCCGCGTCCACCGACCCCGGCACCCGCCGCCCCGGCGCCTTGTCGACCAGCGGCTCCAGCTGGTGGTCGGCGCGCAGCAGGTCGTCCACGGCGGCCGGGTCGGCGTCCAGGTCGAGCAGCCGACGGCAGCGGCTGATCGCGCCGGACAGGTCCCGCAGGTCGGCCAGGGACAGCTGGCAGGCGATGTGGTCGGGGCGCGGGGCGAGGGCGACGATCCCGGGCCCGTACGGCAGCCGCAGGGTCCGCCGGTACGCCCCGTCGCGCCACTCCTCCACCCCGGGTACGGCGGTGGCGGCGAGGTGGCCGAAGAGGTTGTCCGGGCACAGCGGCGCCCGGAACGGCAGCCGCAGCGTCAGCGCCCCCGGCACGGCGGGCCCTGGCTGCCTCCGGGCGCGCTGCCGCAGCTCGGTCGGGGAGAGCGCGAAGACCTCCCGTACGGTCTCGTTGAACGCCCGGATGCTGGCGAACCCGGCCGCGAACGCGATGTCCGCCATCGGCAGCCCGCTGGTCTCGATCAGCAGCCGCGCGGTCTGCGCCCGCTGCGCCCGGGCGAGCGCGAGCGGCCCGGCGCCCAGCTCGGCCAGCAGCTGCCGCTCGATCTGCCGGGTGCTGTAGCCGAGCCGCGCGGCCAGCCCCGGCACCCCCTCCCGGTCGACCACCCCGTCGGCGATCAGCCGCATGGCGCGGGCCACGAGGTCGGCCCGCTCGTTCCACTGCGGCGATCCGGGGCTGGCGTCGGGGCGGCACCGCTTGCAGGCCCGGAACCCGGCCTGCTGGGCGGCCGCGGCGCTCGGGTAGAACCGCATGTTCTCGGGCTTCGGACCGACGACCGGGCAGCTCGGACGGCAGTAGATGCGGGTGGTGACGACGGCGATGAAGAACCATCCGTCGAAGCGGGCGTCCTTGGCCCGTGCGGCCCTGAGGCACCGGTCGGTATCGGTGTACATGGGTCCAGCATCGGCCACCGCGCGCCGCCGGGCTCGCGGGAATCCGACATCGACGTCGACGCGGGGCGCGCCCCCGCGCGACCCGCTTCCCCGTCCGGGGATTTTGCGGCGAAACAGCAGACCGGGGGCCTGGTGATCGGCATGATGAAGAGGTGACGGAACACCGAGAGATACCGCTGGCAGACGGCACGTCCGTACGGCTGGAACTCGCCCCCGTGGGGGACGCCTCGCCCGCGGACGCCTACGGGGGCGTGGGCGGCGTGGGCGGCGTGACCCCGGTGGGGCGCGCGACGCGGGCCGCGGCCGCGCTCGCCGACGCCGGTCTCGGCGTCGTCCTCCAGGGGCTGGGCTCGGTGCTCCAGGACGTGCACGACGCGGTCCGCTCGGCGCCCCAGCCGCCGCAGGAGTTCACCGTCCAGTTCGGGGTGCAGGTGGGCCAGGACCTCAAGCTCGGCATCGTGGGGGCGAACGGGAACGCCAGCCTCACCATTTCGGCCACCTGGCGGCCGGAGGATCAAACGCCGCGGCAGCCGCCCCGGCCCGACTCCGCGGGCTGAGCCATGGGCTGGTTCCACCCTCGCGGGTCCGCGCCCCGGCCCGCCGTGTCCATCCTGGCCAAGGACGACGGAAGACCGGCGGGGGCGGGGGTCTTGTTGCCCCGCCAGCACCTGCTGACCTGCGCCCATGTGGTCAACAGCGCGCTCGGCAAGGACATGCTGGCCCCCGATCACCCGGGCTCGGTCACCGTCTCGGTGCGGATCCACGGACCGGAGCACACCGTCGAAGCCGATGCCGAGCTGACGGCCTGGATCCCGCCCCGGCGGGACGACGGGGGCCTCGGCGCCTTCGAGTGGAACGGCGACCTCGCCGTACTGCGGCTGGCCGGAGCGCTGCCGTCCGCGTTCGAGCCGCCGCGCTGGCACCCCATGGCCCGGCGGCAGTTCGTCCGCGCCTGGCACGGCAGCGGCGAACCCGGGGTCTTCGCCGACGCCGAAGTGAGCGAATGCGACGGCCGGTTCGGCTACTTCGACGGGGCCGAGCGCACCCTCGACATCGAACCCGCCTACAGCGGCGGCCCGCTGTGGTCGAACGAGGAGAGCGCCGTCGTCGGCCTGGTGACGGCGAAGCTGCGCGTGCGGGGCGAGCTGCGGCGCGCCTGGGGCATCCCCTGGCAGCGCGTGGCCCGGGAGTTGCGGCACGCCGGGGTGGATCACCTCCTGCCCCGGCCCGACGAGGACGTACGCGACCATCCGCTCTACGGGGAGCTGACCGCCCTGCTGGACGGGCCGCTGTCGCTGTCCGAGGGCTGGGTGCGGTGCTGCCGCGCGGTCGCCCGCCAGTGCGGCCTGGACCACCGCGCGGACGGCGCGCCGTCCGCCGACGAGTTCGCCCGGCTGCTGCTCACCCGGGGGCGCGCCCTCCCGGCGCTGGTCGAGGCCGTGCGCCCGACATCGGAACCGATCGCCGACGACCTCCTCGCCCTGGGCCGCCGCCACGGCCTGCCGAAGCTGCTCACGCCGGGCGAGTACGAGCGGCTGCTGCGGCAGCTGCGCGCCTTGCCCCCGGCCTCGGCCGCCGGGGTCCCCGGGGCCGTACGGGCGGCGCTGTCGCTGGCCGCCCTGCCCGGCGCGCTGCTGGCCGGATTCGGCGGCGGCGCCCGCGGTGTAGACGGCAACGGCGACAGCGGCCCCTTCGAGGCGCTGATCGCCCATCTGGAGGGCCTGTACGGCGACAGCGCGCCGACCGGCGACGGCCGCCTGGCCGTCCCGGCGCTGCTGCGGGCCGTGGAGTTCGTGGCCGCGGGCTGCTGCCCGACGGCGGCGGAGCGCGCCGAGCTGTGGGCGTGGAGCGCGGCCGTGGCCCGCCGTCTCGGCGTCCACGACGCGGCCTTGCGGGATCGCCGCCACGACGCCGAGCAGTGGGCCCGGGGCGCGTCCCGGGGCTCCGCGCCGCCCCGGGTCGTGGCGAAGCTGTCGTCCTGCGGGGGCGCGCCGGTGTCGGACGGTGAAGAGCGCTACCGGCTGCGGCTGTGGTGCGACGACGGGGACGGGCTGCGCCAGGTGTCGGACGACAGCGAACGGCCGCGCGGCGCGGAGGAGGCGGCCCGGGAGATCCTGGACGCGGTCGGTTCGCTGCGCCGCCCGGATCCGGCGGGACCGCGCTTCGTCATCGAACTGGTCGTGGACCGGGACGCCTTGGAGGTGCCCGCGGACTCCTGGAAACCGGCCGGGGCGGGGGCCCTGCTCCCCGTCCCGCTCGGCGCGCCGTATCCGCTGGTCGTCAACTGCCCCGAGCTGCGGGAGCTGAACGGCGAGGCGATGCTGGACCAGTGGCGGGAGCGCTGGGCCCGGCTGGACTCCGAGGAGCCCGTGCACATCGACGACGTCACGGCCCCCGACCCGGAGGCGGTGTGCGGTCTGCTCATGGAGCGGCTGACCGCCCATGTCACGGTCGACGTCGCGGCGCACCGGCGGGCGGGGGTGGTGCAGATGTGCCTCGCGGCGGGCGTTCCGGTGGTGCTGTGGGACCGCAGCGGGCAGCCGGGGTCACCGGCCGTGCGGCACGCGGCCGAGACGCGGGCGCGTGAACTGCCCGAGGCGATACGGAGATACCGCACCAAGACCCTGCAGAGACCGGCCGACTACCCCGGGCGGCCGGTCCTGGCCTGGGCCGACGCCGGGCGGGCGCTGCCCCGGCTGGACCTCGTGGACCCCACGGAGTGACGGTGACACGCGCGCGATGTCCGCTGAGGCGGACCGAAAGGGAGGTTCCGCGATGAACGCACGGGAGCAGCAGGGCTGGCGGCTGTTCCGGGGGGACGGCGTGCCCCGGCGGGTGGAGATGCCGCCCGCCCCGCCGTGGCGCCGCTTCGGCAGCGCCGCGACCGGCGAGGAGCGGGAGTCCGAGGTGTCCGGCCCGGCCCGGCCGTCGCCGTATCTGATCTCGCCCGAGCACGCGGACGTCGTCAACGCGGCCCTGCATCTGCGCCGTCCGCTGCTCGTCACCGGCAGCCCGGGCACCGGCAAGTCGTCCCTCGCGCGGGCGGTCGCGCACGAACTGGGCCTGGGCGAGGTGCTGCGCTGGCCGGTCAACAGCCGCTCCACCGTGCAGGACGCGCTCTACCGTTACGACGCGATCGGGCGGCTGCGCGAGACGACCCTGATGCGGGACCGCGGCGAGGCCGAACCCGACATCGGCAGCTTCGTACGGCTCGGCCCGCTGGGCACCGCGCTGGTGCCGGGCGAACGGCCCCGGGCGCTGCTCGTCGACGAACTCGACAAGGGCGATGTCGACCTGCCGAACGACCTGCTGACGGTGTTCGAGGAGGGCGAGTTCGAGATCCCCGAGCTGGCCCGGCTGCCGGAGGACCAGTCGGTGGTGGAGGTGCTCACCGAACGGCCGGGCGAACGGGCCACGGTACGGCGGGGACGGCTGGCGTGCGAGGAGTTCCCCGTCGTGGTGATCACCAGCAACGGCGAGCGCGACTTCCCGCCCGCCTTCCTGCGCCGCTGCGTACGGCTGGAGCTGCCCACGCCCGACGAGGACCGGCTGCGGGCGATCGTCACCGCGCATCTGGGGGAGGAAGCGCTCGAAGAGGTCGATCAGCTCCTGGAGGTCTTCCTGCGGCGGCGCGCGGCGCGCGAGCTGGCCACCGACCAGCTGCTGAACGCGGTGTTCCTGCGGTCGGGCGGGGTGGACGTGACGGGCGAGGGGCTGCTGGAAGCCGTGCTGCACCGGCTGGGCGGGGCGGTGTGACCCATGGGCGGCGGCGCGGGGCGGCTGGAACGGCTTGACGAGGCCATCACGGTCCTCGCCTCCGGGGGCGTGTACATGTCCCGGAAGGAGCTGCTCGACGCCCTCTGGCTGGCCGGGCGACTGCCCGAACACGACGCCGAGGGGGCGCCCCTGGAGCGCGCGGCGGCGCGCTACGGGGCCGCCCCGCCCGACGCGCGCCCGGAGCCCGCGCGTGCTCCCGCCACCCCGGCCGTGCCCGCCGCCCTCACCACACCGCCCGACCCGGCCCCGCCGACCACAGCCCCACCGCGGGACGCCCCGCCGGCCCCGCGGCCGCAGCCGCAGCACGACGCACCGTCGACACCTCTGCGGGACCGCCGCCCCGCCGACCGCGCGCTGCGCGGCCTCTACGGCGGCGGCCACGCCCCCGACGGGCCCGGCCCGGACGCCGACTCCCCCGACGCGCGGCGCGGGCTGCCGCTGCGCGTGCCCGAGGACAAGGCGCTGCACCACGAACTCTCCATCGGCCGTGCCCTGCGCCCGCTCAAACAGCACCGGTCCAATCCGCTCAAGCGGGAGTTCGACGAGGTCGCCACCGCGGCGGCGCTCGCCGAGACCGGTCTGCCCGATGTGGTCACCCGCCCCGCCCGCGAGCGCTGGCTCGACCTCGCGCTCGTCGTCGACGACGGCACGTCGATGCTGCTGTGGCGGCGGCTGGCCGCCGAGCTGCGCACGGTGCTGCAACGCTCCGGCGCCTTCCGCGTCGTACGGGTCCTCGGCCTGCACACCCGTGGCGCCGACGCCCCCGCGCTGCGTACCCGGCCCTACGACCCGGACGCACCCCACCTCCCCACCACGGCGCTGTCGGACCCGTCGGGCCACACGCTGGTGCTGGTGGTGAGCGACGGGGTGGGCTCGGCATGGCGCGACGGGCGGATGGGCCAGGTGCTGGCGCGCTGGGCGGGTGTGGGGCCCACCGCGGTCGTGCACGCCCTGCCGCCCCGGCTGTGGGACAGCTCCGGCATCCGGACGCGGCGCTGGCAGGTACGGACCCGCAGGCCCGGTTCGGCCAACGCGGACTGGGCGGTCGCCGACCCGGTGCTGCCCACCGCCCTGGCCCGCTTCGACGGCGTGCCCGTACCCGTCCTGGAACCGGAGGCCGGGCCGCTGGCCGACTGGGCCCGGCTGATCGCCTCCGCGAGCGGCACCGCCGTCCTGCCCCTGCTGGCCCCGCCGCGCGGCCGCCCTGTGGCCCCCGCGGCCCGCCCGGCCTCCTCCCCGGCCGATGAGCTGGGCCGCGTCCAGCTCTTCCGGGACGCGGCGTCCCCGGAGGCGTACCGGCTGGCGGCCCATCTGTCCGCCGTGGCCCCGCTGCCGGTGCCGGTGATGCGGATGGTGCAGAAGGCGGTGGACGGGCGGTCCGACACCGGGCGGCTGGCCGAGGTGTTCCTCGGCGGGCTGATGCGCCCGGTCGAGCCGCCCGCCTCGGCGGGCCCGGACCCGCTGCCGCCGGAGCACCGGCCCTTCGCCTTCACCGACGCCGCCCAGCAGGCACTGCTGGGCGCGGTGCCGCTGGCCGAACTGGTCGCCACCAGCCGGACGATCGGGCGGCGCCTTGAGGAACTGGCGGGCCGCTCCCCCGACTTCCCGGCCTGGCTGGCCCACACCGCGGGCACCGACCGCCTCCCGCCCGGCGCCCGGCCCTTCAGCACGGTGGAACGACGGCTCGCGGCCCGGCTGGGCGCGCCGCCGCAGTCCTCGGCGTTCGCGACCCGTGCGGCGGCGGCGCTGTGGCGGAGGCTGGAACCCGGCGATCCCCACACGATCGGCCCGTACCGGCTGACGATGGCCGGGCCGCCGAACGCGCGGCTCACTCCCTATCTGGGCCAGGACGCTCACGGCGCGGAGGCAGTCGTTCAGATCGCCCACGGAACCCAGCGGCGCCAAGCCGCGAGACTGCTGGGCGTGCAGGCGGAGGCGCTGCGCCGGATGGACGGACGCTACGCCCGCCGCCTGCTGCGCGAGGGGCTGGACGACGACGTCCCGTGGATCGCGGAGGAAGCCACTGTCGGGGAACGGCTGGAAGACGTCCTCCGTACCGAACCGGAGCGGTGGGACGGGCAAGCCGCCCTCGCACTGGCCCGCCAGGTCGCGGACGCGGTGCGGATGTCCGGGGACGCGAGGCTGGGGCACGGCGATCTCACCGTCGGCGCCGTGGAAGTCGCCGGTGAGGACATCCTCCTGACCGGCTGGTCATCGGCCGCTGTCGACGGGGTGACATCCCCGGGGTTCCTCATTCCGCCGGCGCCCGAGGACGACATCAGCGGATTGGGCGACATCCTGCTGTGCCTCGGCGGCGGGGCGCAGACGAGCCGGCCCGGCGCAGGGCTGTACTTCATGCCGCGCTGGAGCAGCGCCGCCTGGGAGCCCGTCCGCGCCCTGGTGATGTCGTGCCGGGAGAGGCCCGAACAGCACACCGCTCAGCAGGTCTGGGAATTCCTCACGGAGTTCCGGCCGGACGCCCCCAGGGCGCCGAAGAGTGGCCTCCGGCTCGCCGCGAGGGGCGACGTCTGCTCGCTCTGCGAGAACCCCCTCGAAGCGGGCGACCATTACTGCGACGCGTGCGGCGCGAATCTGACCACGGCACCACCACGGTCGACGTCCTCCACCGCGGATTCCGAACCGAGCAGCGGTCTGCCGTCGTTCGGGGAGTACCAGAGCTACCGCAGGCTCGGCGGCAGCGGCGGCTACGACGTCTATCTGGCCCGTGACGAGCGCAGGTCCCGCGATGTGGTGATCCGCACCGCCCCGGAGGCCGAGCGGCAACTGCGGGCCGAGGTGGAGGCGCTGCGGCGGATGGCCGGGCACTACGCGCCCCGGTGGATCGCCGGGGCATTCCACCTCACCCGGCCCTGGATCGTGACGGAGTGCGTCTCCCTCCCCGACGGCTCCCCGGCCCCGCCCCTGTCCTCGTTCCTGACCGGCGACGCACCCCGGCTGGACCCCGTGCACGCCGCCACCATCGGCCTGCGCCTCGCCGAGGCGGTGAACATGTGCGCGCTCAAGGGCATCGTGCTCAAGAGGCTGACGGCGGACAGCGTGCTCGTCGTCGGCCGTACGGTGAAGCTGACCGGCTGGACGGACGCGTCCATCGACAACGTCCGCAACCCGAAGGCTCCCACCCGCGCGGGCAACGTCTACGCCCTGGGCTTGATCCTCCGCGCCATCAGCGACGCGCAGCCGACCGCCCGGCTCAGCCAGACGGACGCGCCGTGGCGCGATCCCCAGCTGCTCGCGATCATCGGCGCGTGCCTCAGCGAGCGACCGGAACGGCGCCCGACGGCGGGTCAGGTGGCGGACGTCTTCGTGCAGTGTCTGCCGTCCGCGCCGACCGCCGTCCACGACGGCGAGTACGCGTACGTCCTCCCCCCGGACGAACCCACCCCCGGCCCCCAGGTGCCGACGCCGGAACAGCCCGCGCCCGCGCCCGCCCCCCGCCCCCGCCGCCTGGCCTCCCTCTTCCGCTTCGGCGGCAAGGCTCAGCGGCAACGCAAACTCGACCTCATCCGTACGCCGCTGACGGCCACCCACCGCATCGTCGTGACCCAGCCGGTGGGGGCCGAGCGAACCGCGACGACACACCTGCTCGGTGCGATCTTCGCGAGCGAACGCGAGGACAAGGTCATCGCGTCCGACGCGGGCCCGTTCGGTCCCTCCAGGGCTCGCACCAGACAGACCCGGTCCGGGCTCGAGATCCTCGCGGGGGTCTCCTACGAGGACCACGGCCGCGTCATCGCCGAGCTGAGCAACCGGTACGCGGTCGTCATCGCCGACACCGGTACGTTCCTCGACACCAGACGGGGAATCTTCGACCTTGCCGACCAGCTGATGATCGTCACCACCACATCCGCGGAGCACCGCTGGAGCGCGCACACGATTTTGGACCGGCTGGAGGAGGACGGGTACGCGGAGCTGGTACGCCGCGCAGTCACCGTGATCGAACGGTCGTCCGAGACCGAGGCCCGGCCGGATGACGAACTGGCGGAGGGCTTCCGGGCCCGCTGCCGCGGCGTGGTCGTCGTGCCGTACGACGGACACGTGGCCGCCCACGGCGAGATCGACCTCGAACAGCTCGCCCCCAAGACCCTCGACGCGTACGTCGACCTTGCCGCGCTGGTCGCGGAGGGGTTCCCCGGGGCCGGGCAATAGCGGTCCCGCGGAGGGCCTATCCTCTACGCCATGTCGTCCGCCGAACTCATCCGCATCGTCTCCCGTTCCTCGCCCATGGCCCTCGCCCAGGTCGAGCGGGTCCGCACCGAGCTGGCCGCGCTGCGGCCGGGCATCCGTACGGAGGTCGTGCCGGTCACCACCTCCGGCGACCGGTGGATGGGCGATCTGTCGAAGCTGGGCGGGAAGGGCGCGTTCACCAAGGAGGTGGACGCCGCGCTGCTGGCGGGCGAGGCGGACCTCGCGGTGCACTGCATCAAGGACGTGCCCGCCGACCGGCCGCTGCCCGCGGGCACGGTCTTCGCCGCCTACCTCAAGCGGGACGACATCCGGGACGCCGTGATCCACCCCGAGGGGCTGGCGCTGGACCGGATGCCGGAGGGGACCCGGATCGGCACCTCATCGGTGCGGCGCGTCGCCCAACTGGCCGTCACCCACCCGCACGTGACGTGCGTTCCGATGCGCGGCAACGCCAACCGGCGGCTGGAGAAGCTGGCGGCGGGCGACTGCGACGCGCTGATGCTGGCCGTCTCGGGGCTGGAGCGGATCGACCGCACGGACGTGATCAGCGAGATCCTTCCCGTGGAGACGATGTGCCCGCCGATCGGCGCCGGGGTGCTGGGGCTGCAGTGCCGGGAGGACGACACCGCCACGATCGAAGCGGTCGCCGGGCTCGGTGACAGCGATGTGTGGAAGGAAATCACCGCCGAGCGGATGCTGCTGCACGTGCTCCAGGGGCACTGCAACTCCCCCATCGCGGGCTACGCCAAGGCCGAGCGTGACGGGCGGCTGTCGCTGCGCGCCCGGGTCTTCAGCCCGGACGGCAAGACGGTGCTGGACGCCCACGAGTGGGCGGGCCCGCTGGACCCGGCCACCCTGGGGACGTCGGTCGCGGTGGCGCTGCTGCGGCAGGGCGCGCGCGAGGTCATCGACACCATCCCGCACTAGTCCCCGCTGCCGTCCCCTACCGTCCCCGCAGCCGCCGCCACACCGCGCGGGCCGCGTGGTGGCCCGACATGCCGTGGACGCCGGGGCCCGGCGGGGTGGCGGCGGAGCAGAGGAAGACCGCGGGGTGGGGCGTGGCGTAGGGGACGCGGGCGAGCCGGGGGCGGATGACGGACTGCAGGCCCTCGAAGGCGCCGCAGGCGATGTCGCCGTCGATGTAGTTGGCGTTGCGGGCGGCGATTTCGGGGGGCCCGGCGACCGCCCGCGCCAGCACCAGGTCGCGGAAGCCGGGGGCGAAGCGGTCGAGCTGGCGCTCGATGGCGTCGGTGAGGTCGCCCGTCCAGCCGCTGGGGGCGTGGCCGTAGACCCAGAAGGTGTGCTTGCCCTCGGGGGCCCGGGTCGGGTCGACCAGGCTGGGCTGGGCGGAGATCAGGAAGGGCACGGCCGGGGGGTGGCCGTCGTAGGCGGAGCGCAGGGCGGTGCCGATCTCGCCCGCGGTCGGGCCGATGTGGACGGTCCCGGCGCGGCGGGCCTCCGGCGCGGTCCACGGCATCGGGCCGTCCAGCGCGTAATCGATCTTGAAGGCGCTGGGCCCATAGCGATACCGGCGGTAGACGTCGCCCAGCCCCGCGATCCGGGCCAGGGCGCGCGGTGAGGTGTCGAAGACGTACGCGCGGGCCGGGGGCAGCTCGTCGAGCCGCTTGACCTCCGCGCCGGTGTGGATGACCCCGCCGTGTGCGCGCAGGTACGAGCCGAGCGCGTCCGCGATCGACTGCGAGCCGCCGCGCGGGATCGGCCAGCCGACCGCATGGGCCGCGACCGCGAAGATGAGGGCGAGACCGGCGGTGGTCGGGGCGCTGGGGGGCGCGATGGCGTGACCGGCGAGCCCGGCGAGTACGGCCCGCGCCTTCTCGCCGCGGAAGCGGCGGCCGAGGAGGGAGACCGGCAGGACGGCGTTCAGCCCGAAGCGGGCCCAGGTCAGCGGGTCGCGCGGCACCCCGTCCCACTGGGCGCGCAGCACATCGGGGGCGAAGGTGGCCCAGTTGCCGACGTACGGCGCGACCAGCCGCCGGTACGCGCCCGCGTCGCGCGGGCCGAGCGACCGGGCGGTCTCGCCGACCGAGCGGGCCAGCACCGCGGCGCTGCCGTCCGGGAAGGGGTGGGCGAGCGGCAGCTCGGGGTGCAGCCACTCCAGGCCGTGGCGGCCGAGCGGCATCCGGTCGAACGCCGGGGAGCCGATGGCGAGGGGGTGCACGGCGGAGCAGGGGTCGTGCCGGAAGCCGGGCAGGGTCAGCTCTTCGGTGCGGGAGCCGCCGCCGATCGCGTCGGCGGCCTCGAAGATCTCCACCGCGCAGCCGCGGCGGGCGAGTTCGACCGCCGCGGTCAGGCCGTTCGGACCGGCACCCACCACTACCGCGTCGAGCATCGACGGCACGTCGGCCTCCTCCTCGTCGCCCGGGCCCGGCCCTCCGGGACCGGCGGATCCACTCAGCCGGCGGCGGCCAGCAGGCCCAGGATATGCCGTACCGTCGCCTCGTTCCGCGCCGCCGTGAAGGGAAGCGCGTTGCCCCCGGCGATACGGAACGGCTCGCCCGCGAGCGTGGCGCTCGCGCCGCCCGCCTCGGCGACCAGCAGCAGCCCGGCCGCGTGATCCCAGGCGTTCTCCCAGGTGAAGGCGATCGCGTCGAGCCGCCCGCGGGCGATGTTCAGGTACTCCAGACCCGCCGAGCCGCAGGGGCGCGGTGCCACGCCTTCCGTCCCCAGCCCGGCCAGGGCGCGCTTCTCCAGGTCGGTGGTGAAGTCGTAGTGGGATATGGCCACTTCGAGGGGCTTGCCGGGCTCCGGGACCCCGGCGCGGATCGGCTCCCCGTTGAGCACGGCGCCGCCGCCCCGGCGCGCGACGGCCATCAGGTCCTGCGCGGGGGCGTACGTCCAGGAGGCGAGGAGTTCGCCGTGGTGGGCGAGGGCGACGAGGGTCGCGAAGCCCGGGTCGCCGTGGACGAACTGCCGGGTGCCGTCCACCGGGTCGACGATCCATACGGGCGCCTCGCCGCCGAGGTGCTTCAGCAGGCCGGGATCGGCGTGCACGCCCTCCTCGCCCACCACGACCGAACCGGGCAGCAGCGCGGTGAGCGAGGCGGTCAGATGCTCCTCGGCCTGCCGGTCGGCGGTGGTCACCAGGTCGTGCGGGCCCTTCTTCTCCACGATCTCGTGGGCGGCGAGCTGCCGGTAGCGCGGCATGATCTCCACGGCGGCCGCCGTGCGCACTGCCTGCTCCACCTCGGAGAGATCACTGGCAAGAAAGTCATCGAACATGTGGTCATCGAATCACGCGCCGCCGACAACCGGTGACCCGGCGGCGGCCGGACGATGGCATCGGCGTGAACCGTTCCCGGGGAGCCGCGAAGGACCCCTGCGCAACCCATTGACACCTGGCTGAAACACGACCTACGTTCCAGGCAACACAATTCACTAGTGAATAAATATTCACACCAAGGACGTTCAGATGCTCAGCACAGACCCAGTCGGCGCCGAACGGTTCCGGGCGCGTCGCCGCCGCATCGCCGACGAAGCCCCGGACGAACAGGTCCGCGAGCTCCGGCAACTGGCCGCCGAGGTGCGCCGGACCGTGGTGCACATGATCGACAAGGCGCAACTCGGCCATATCGGCGGCGACCTGTCGGTGACCGACATCCTCGTCACCCTCTTCGGGCGGGTGCTCGACGTGGATCCCGCGCAGCCCCGCAGACCCGACCGCGACCGGTTCATCCTCAGCAAGGGGCACTGCGCCGCCTCCCTGTACGCCACGCTCGCCCACTGCGGCTACTTCCCGGTATCCGAGTTGTCCACCTTCATGGCCCCGCTCTCCGCGCTCAACGGCCACCCGAACCGGACCAAGGTCCCGGGGGTCGAGACCAACACCGGGCCCCTGGGCCACGGGTTCCCCGTCGCGGTCGGCTGCGCCCTGGCCGCCAGGCTCTCGGGCCGCTCCTACCGCACGTACGTCGTCCTCGGCGACGGCGAGTTGCAGGAGGGCAGCAACTGGGAGGCCGCCATGACCGCCGCCCACTACGACCTCGGCTCCCTCACCGCGATCGTCGACCGCAACCGCCTCCAGCAGGGCGCCGGTACCGAGGAGACCAAGCGCCTGGAGCCGCTGGCGGAGAAGTGGACCAGCTTCGGCTGGGAGGCGCGCGAGGTGGACGGCCACGACCACGCGGGACTGCTGTCCGCGCTGCGCCCCTCCCCCACCGGCCGACCGGTCGCGGTGATCGCGCGGACCGTCAAGGGCAAGGGTGTGTCGTTCATCGAGGACCGGGTGGAGTGGCACCACAAAGTGCCCGACGACGGCCAGGTGCGCACCGCACTGGAGGAGCTGAGCCGATGACCACCGGACTCATACCCGAGAACACCGCCCGGACCTACGACTGCCGCCAGGCCTTCGCCGAGGAACTGATCGCCCTGGCCGCCGAGGACCCGCGCGTCGTCGCCGTCTGCAACGACTCCGTGGGATCGAGCAACCTGGTGCGCTTCCGGGAGCTGTACCCCGATCGCCTGATCAACGTCGGCATCGCCGAGCAGGACCTCGTCGGCGTCGGGGCCGGGCTGGCCAACGGCGGGCTCATCCCCTTCGTGAGCGCGGCGGGCCCGTTCCTCACCGGCCGGGCCACCGAGCAGATCAAGACCGACGCCGCCTACAACGGACTGCCCGTCATCCTGTGCGGCCAGAGCCCCGGCATGGCGTACGGGGAGCTGGGGCCGACCCACCACTCGATCGAGGACCTGTCGTGGATGCGGGCCATCGCCGACCTGGCCGTCGCGGTCCCCGCCGACCCGGCCCAGACACGCGCCGCCGTACGCTGGGCAGCCGCCCATGACGGCCCGGTCTACCTGCGCATCCCACGGTTCAAGATCCCCGCCGTCACTCCCGAGGACGCGCCGTTCCGCCCCGGGCACTCCCTCCAGCTCACCGACGGGGACGACGTGACGGTGATGGCCGTCGGCACGATGGTCTCCCGGGCGCTCACCGCCGCCGAGACCCTGCGCGCGGAGGGCATCGGCGTCCGCGTGCTGAACATGACCTTCGTCGAGCCGATGGACACAGGCGCGGTGCTGCGCGCCGCCCGCGAGACCCGGGGCATCGTCACCGCCGAGGAGGCGACCACCACGGGCGGGCTCGGGGCGGCGGTGGCCAGCGTCGTCGCCCAGAACCGTCCGGTGCCCATGCGGATCCTGGGAGTGCACCGGAGGTTCGCGCCCACCGGCAGCGCCTCCTTCCTGCTGGAACACTTCGGTCTGACCGCCGACGGCATCGCCGTCGCCGTCCGGGAGCTGCTGTCCCATGAGCAGCGCTGAACCGCTCGTCCTCGCCATCGACCAGGGCACCAGCGCGACCAAGGCGGTGCTGGTCGACCGGCGCGGAGACATCGTTGCCCGCGGTTCGGTCCCGCTGGGTCTGTCGACCCCGTACCCGGGGTGGGTCGAGCAGTCGGCGGAGGAGATCTGGACCGGCTGCGGGCGGGCCGTCGCCGCGTGCCTCGACGGCCAGGACGCCTCGCGCGTCGCCGCCATCGGGCTGAGCACCCAACGCGAGTCGCTGCTGCTGTGGGACCGGGCGACCGGGGAGCCGCTGAGTCCGCTGGTGAGCTGGCTGGACAAGCGCACCGCGGGCGATCCGGCGCTGCTGCGGGCCGTGCCCCACGCGGAGCTGGTCCGCGAGGTCAGCGGGCTGCCGCTGGACCCGATGTTCTCGGCCCCCAAGGCCGCCTGGCTGCTGGACCGGTACGACCCCGACCGGCGCCGCAGCCGCGCGGGCGAGCTGTGCCTGGGCACCGTCGACTCCTGGCTGTTGTTCAAGCTCGGTGGCGCCCATCTCATCGAGATCGGCAACGCCGCGCGCACCCAGCTGCTCGACGTGCGCCGGTGTACCTGGGACCGGCGGCTGACCCGGATCTTCGACGTACCGCCGGAGGTGCTGCCCCAGGTCGTACCGTCGCAGGGCCCGTTCCCCAGTACCCGCGGTCTCGCGCCGCTGTCCGACGGGGTGCCGGTCACCGCGGTGCTCGGCGACTCCCACGCCGCGCTGTTCGCCCACGCGGGATGGGCGCCGGGGACGGTCAAGGCGACGTACGGCACCGGGTCCTCGGTGATGGCCGTGGTCCCCTCCGCGGCCCGGGTCTCCTCCGGGCTGTGCCTGACCGTCGCCTGGCAGACCCGCGGTACCCCGACCTGGGCGGTGGAGGGAAACGTCCGCTCCGCCGGAGCCACCGTGAACTGGCTGGCGGGCGTGCTCGGCCGCGACCCCGCCGAACTGGCGGAACTGGCCGCGGACAGCAGCGAGGGCGTGGTCGTCGTCCCCGCCTTCGGCGGGCTGGGCGCCCCCTGGTGGGACGAGAACGCGGTGGGCCTGATCAGCGGGCTCACCCTGGGCACCCACGCCGGGCACCTCGCTCGCGCCGCGCTGGAGTCGATCGCGTTCCAGGTCGAGGACGTGGTGGCGGCGGTCGAGCGGGAGACCGGCCCCGTCACCCGGCTGCTCGCGGACGGCGGGCCGACCGGCAACCCGGTGCTGATGCGCCTCCAGGCGGACACCAGCGGGCGGACCGTCGAACGGGCGCTGGCCCGCGATCTGTCGGCCCTCGGCGCCGCCCACCTGGCGGGGCTGACCCGCGGGGTGTGGGACCGGGCCGCCCTGGAACGGCTGGCCCGCCCCCGGGAGGGCTACGCGCCGACCGGTGACGAGGCCGCCCGGGCCCGCCGGCTCGCGCACTGGCACACAGCGGTGCGGCGCGCCCGCCTCCAGGCCGCCACCTGCGACGACGGCCGGACCGGCGAGGAGGAAGGCCGGTCCGGCGAGGAGCACGGCCACCTCCCGGCACCCCCGCCGCGGGCCACCGCCGCACCGCCTCGCACCCCCGAACCCTCGGCCGCCCAAGGAGCGTCATGACCATGCGATACGCGGGAAAGGGCGTCGTGGTCACCGGGGCCGCGCGCGGTATCGGCCTCGGGATCGCCGCCCGGTTCGCCGGCGAGGGCGCCGATGTCCTGCTGGTGGACGCGGCCGCCTCCGTCGAGGACGCGGCCGCGGAGCTGGCCGCCGACAGCGGCACCCGTACCCTCGGCGTCCGGGCGGACGTCACCTCGCCCGAGGACGTGGCCCGCGCCTTCGCGCTCGCCGAGTCCACGTGGGGACGGCTGGACGTCCTGGTCAACAACGCGGGCGTCATCACCATCAGCAGGCTCGAGGACCTGACCCACGAGGAGTGGCAGAAAGTCCTCGCCGTCAACACCACCGGCACCTTCCTGTGCGCCCAGGCGGCGGCGGCCGCCATGCGGCGGTACGGACACGGCGGGCGCATCCTCAACGCGGCCTCGGGACAGGCGCGGCAGGGGTTCGTCTACACACCGCACTACGCGGCCAGCAAGTTCGGGGTGGTCGGCCTCACCCAGTCCCTGGCCAAGGAGCTCGCCGGGGACCGGATCACGGTCAATGCCTACTGCCCCGGGATCGTCGGCAGCGAGATGTGGGACTACAACGACCGCGCGTGGGGCCGGCTGCTCGGCGACTACGCGCCCGGGGAACTGATGGCCGAGTGGATCGCGGGGATCCCCCTCGGGCGCGCCGGAACCCATGACGACATCGCCAACCTTCTGCTCTTCCTCGCCTCGCGGGAGGCGGAGTACATCACCGGCCAGACGATCAACGTCGACGGCGGGATGTTCATGAACTAACTCCGACGAGGTCGGAGGCGACTGGACGCGCGGGGCCGCGGCTGCCCCGGGTCGGACATGGACGGAATATCACCACTCGGAGGTTTCGATGAGCACGACCGGCAACGCCGCAACGGCCGTTGACGCACCACCACCCCCTTCGGACACCCACCGCGCCCGGCTGCCGTCCTGGGTGACGGGTGTCCTCACCGGATCGCGTGGTCCCGCCCTCGGCCTGATCGGCATGTGCGTCGTCTTCTTCATCGCGACGCCGTACTTCCTCACCCAGAGCAATCTGCTCAACATCGTCGACCAGACCGCCGTCCTCGGTCTGCTCGCGCTCGGCATGACCGCGGTCATCGTGATGGGCGGCATCGACCTGTCCGTCGGCGCCGTGCTGGCCCTCGCGACCATGGTGGTCGGCTGGCTCTCGCACGACCAGGGGTGGCCGCTGTGGCTGAGCGCGGTGGCCGCGATCGGCGTCGCCGGCGTATGCGGGCTCGCCAACGGGCTCGGCATCACCTACACCAGGCTGCCGCCGTTCATCGCCACGCTGGCGATGATGTCGATCGCCCGCGGCCTGGCCAACGTCATCACCGACGGGCAGCAGATCGTCGGGTTCCCCGACTGGTTCGACAACCTGTCCACCACCCGGTACCTCGGCATCTTCACCGCGTGCACCGCCGTGCTCGCCGCGCTGTACGTGGCGGGGTGGGCGTACATGCGCTACCGGAGCGGCGGCCGCGCGCTGTACGCGATCGGCGGCAGCGCCGAGGTCGCCCGGCTCGCCGGCATCGCCGTCAAGAAGCGGACCGTGCTCGTCTACACCGTGACCGGTCTGCTGGCGGGCCTGGCCGGGGTCTTCCTGACGATGCGCCTGGACTCCTCCCAGCCGAGCGCGGGCACCGGTTACGAACTCGACACCATCGCCGCCGTGGTGATCGGCGGGGCCAGCCTCAGCGGCGGTGTCGGCTCGGTCACCGGAACCCTGTTCGGCGTTCTGATCATCGGAGTCCTGCGCAACGGCCTCAACCTGCTGGGCGTCTCGCCGTTCATCCAGCAGATCGTCATCGGCCTGGTGATCGCGCTGGCCGTCATGCTCGATGTGCTCCGCCGCCGCGAGGCGCGCTGACGCACCCCGGCTCTCCCCTCTCTCACCCTCTCCGCTTCTCCTCTCTTCCCCCGGCACAAGCCAAGGAGTGGTTCCCATGAAGACACGAGTGACGACACGCGTCGTGATAGCCACCGGAATCGCGGCCACCATGGTGGTCGGCGTCACCGCCTGCGGACGCGGCAACAGCGGTGCGAAGACCGCCGACGGCAAGCAGATCACCATCGGGCTGGCCGTGGCCAACCTCCAGGCCGACTTCTTCAACCAGATCAAACAGTCCGTGACCGCCGAGGCGAAGAAGAAGGGCATCAAGGTCATCGTCTCCGACGCGCACGGCGACGCGGCCACCCAGGTCAACCAGATCCAGGACTTCATCAGCCGTCAGGTGAGCGCCATCATCTACATCCCCGCGGGCGCGACGGCGGCCGGCGTCCCCGTGAAGGCGGCCAACCGCGCCAAGATCCCCGTGGTCACCGTGGACCGCAACCCGCCCGGCCAGCCCGGCAAGTCGTTCATCGCCAGCGACAGCGTCGCGGCCGCGCGGACGCTGGGCGACTACGTGGTCAAGGAGTCCGGTGGCAAGGGTCAGCTCGCCATTCTCCAGGGCCAGATCGGCACCACCCCGCAGGTGGACCGGCAGAAGGGGTTCGGGCAGGCCCTCAAGAACGCGCCCGGCATCAAGGTGGTGTCCCAGCAGCCCGCCGACTGGGCGCAGGACAAGGCGTACTCCGTCGCCCAGGACATGCTGCAGGCCCACCCCGGCATCGACATCCTGTGGGGCCAGGCCGACGCGATGGCGCTCGGCGCCGCCCAGGCCGTCAAGGCGTCCGGCTCGCACAAGAAGCACCTGATCGTCGGCTTCGACGGCGACATCGCGGGGCTCAAGGCCGTCCGCCGGGGCACCGTGGACGCCACCATGGTGCAGCAGACGCGCAAGATGGGCCGGATGTCGGTGAACACCGCCGTGGACATCCTCAAGGGCAAGAAGGTCCCTGCCGAGCAGCTTCAGCCCGCCTTCCTCCTGACCAGCAAGGACAAGAAGAAGGCCACCCAGTTCATCAACTCCCACCCGTAAACGGCGGCATGGACGGCATGGACAGGAGAGACGGTATGGACAACGGGTCCCAGGGCCTGGTCGTACGGGGGATATCCAAGCGGTTCGGGGTGACCCAGGCGCTCGACCGCTTCGACCTGGAGGTGCGCCCCGGGGAAGTGGTGGCGCTGCTCGGCGAGAACGGCGCGGGCAAGTCCACCGTGTCCAACGTCATCGCGGGCACCTTCCCCTCCGACACCGGCGAGATGACCTGGCAGGGGCGGCCGTACGAGCCGAAGACCCCCGGAGACGCCATCGGCCACGGCATCGGCCTCATCCACCAGGAGATGCGCCTGCTGCCGGACCTGTCCGTGGCCGAGAACGTGTTCCTCGGGCGGCTGCTGCGCCGGGGCGGGCGTATCGACCGGGGCGAGATGAACCGGCGGGCCCGGGAACAGCTGCGGCGGCTGGGCCTCGACATCTCCCCGACCCGCCTGGTGCGCACCCTGCGGGTGGCCGAGCAGCAGCAGGTCGAGATCGCCAAGGCGCTGACCCTGAACGCGCGCCTGCTGATCCTCGACGAGCCCACGGCCGCCCTCGGCGGCGAGGAGACCGATCACCTCTTCGAGCGGATCGGCGCCCTCCGTGACGAGGGGATGTCGTTCGTCTATGTGAGCCACCGGCTGGAGGAAATCGCCCGCATCTGCGACCGCGTCGTGGTCATGCGCGACGGACAGCTCGTCGCCACCCACGACACCGCGCAGGTACCGGTGGTACAGCTGGTGGAGGAGATGGTCGGGCGCAGCATCGAGCGCATCTTCCCCGACACCGGAACCGCCCGTGCCCGGGAGGTGCTCCAGGTGCGGAACCTGGCCGGGCCCTCCTTCCAGGACGTGTCGTTCAGCGTCCACGAGGGCGAAGTCCTCGGCATCGCGGGCATCGTGGGGGCGGGCCGCACCGAACTGGTGCGGGCCGTCGCGGGCGTCGACCCGGTGACCGGGGGCACGGTGGCCGTCGAGGGCCGGGAGCTGCGGCTGCGCGGGCCCCGGGACGCCATCGCGGCGGGCGTGGTGCTGGTGCCCGAGGACCGCAAGGGCCAAGGCGCGGTCCTGGACCTGTCGATCGGCGACAACGTGGCCCTCGCCAACCTCGACCGCATCGCCCGCCGGGGCTGGCTGAGCCCGCGCCGGGTGGCGGCGGTCGCCGGGGAGGCCATCAGCCTGATGACCGTCAAGGGGCGGGCCGGGCAGCCGGTGCGGACGCTGTCCGGCGGCAACCAGCAGAAGGTCGTCATCGCCAAGTGGCTGGAGCGCAAGCCCAAGGTGGTCATCCTGGACGAGCCGACCCGCGGTATCGACGTCGGCGCGCGGGCCGCGATCTACGAGGTGATCGCGGACCTGGCCCGCTCCGGCATGGCGGTCGTCGTGGTCAGCTCCGACCTCGACGAGGTGCTGGGCCTGTCCCATCGGGTGCTCGTCCTCAGCCGGGGACGGCAGCGGGGCATCCTTCCGGCGGAGGAGGCCACCGACGCCGCAGTCATGCGCCTCGCCACGGCATGATGCGGCTATGAATCCCCACAACCGGACCGGCACCCCCGCGACCCGCACCACGCGCATGGCGACCAGCGACGAGCAGCTGCGGCTGATGACCCGGATCGCCCGGCTCTACCACGAGCAGGGGATGCGGCAGCCGCGAATCGCCGAGGAACTGCACATCTCCCAGGCGCGCGTCTCCAGGCTGCTCACCCAGGCCGCCAAGCTCGGCATCGTGCGCACCATCGTGGTGCCGCCCGAGGGGGTCTTCGCCGAGCTGGAGGAGGAGATCGCGGCACGGTACGGGCTGCGCGACGTGGTGGTCGTCGATGTCGAGGGCGAGGCCGATTCCGTCATCCCCGCGCTCGGCGCGGCCACCGCGGTCTACTTGGAGACCACGCTCATGGAGGGCGACCGGCTGGGCATCTCCTCGTGGAGCGCCACTCTGCTCGCGGCGGTGGAGGCCATGCGGTCCCGGCCGGGCGGGCGGTTCCTGGAGGAGGTCGTCCAGCTGATGGGCGGGGTGGGCGATCCGCAGGTCCAGGTCCAGGCGACCCGGCTGATGGGGCGGCTCGCCGAGCTGACCGGCGCGGAGCCCGTCTTCATGTCGGCGCCGGGGCTGGTGGCCGGCGCCACCGTGCGGGACGCCATCCTCGCCGACCCCAAGGTGAGCAGCGTGGCCGCGGCGTGGAAGAGCCTCACCATCGCCATCGTGGGCATCGGCAGCCTCGACCCCTCGCCGCTGCTGCGCCGCAGCGGCAACATCTTCTCCGACGACGACCAGGAACAGCTGCGCGCGCTCGGCGCGGTGGGCGACATCTGCCTGCACTTCTTCGACGAGCACGGCACCCTGCTCGACACCGAGCTGAACGACCGGGTCATCGGCATCACCCCCGACACCTACCGCGCCGTGCCGCGCCGCGTCGCGGTGGCCGGCGGCGACCGCAAATGCGCGGCGATACGCGCCGCCCTGCTGGGCGGCTGGGTCGATGTCCTGATCACCGACCTGGGAGTGGCCCGCCGGCTGGCGGGCCGGCCCGACCGAACCGAACGACAAGCGCCGTAGCGTCGACGAGCGCCGCGGCAGCATCCCTCAAGGAGTCCTCATGCCCGTCCCCTCCTTCCGCCTGGACGACAGCGTGGCCCTGGTGACCGGAGCCGGCAGCGGCATCGGCCGACGGCTGGCGATCGGGCTCGCCGAGACCGGGGCTGATGTCGGATGCCTGGATCTGCCGGGCAGCGATCTGGCCGGCACGGTCACTGCGATCGAGGCCACGGGACGGCGCGCGGTCGCCCTCCCCGCCGATGTGACCCGGGCGGAGGACCTGGCGGAAGCGGTGGCCGTGGCCGAACGCGACCTGGGCCCCCTCCGGCTGGCGGTCAACGCCGCGGGCATCGCCGACGCCGCCCCGGCGGAGGACATGCCGCTGGAGCAGTGGAAGCGGGTCGTGGACGTGAACCTCACCGGAGTGTTCCTGTCCTGCCAGGCCGAGGGCAGGGCGCTGCTGCGCAATGGGGGCGGCGCCATCGTCAACATCGCCTCCATGTCGGGCACCATCGCCAACCGGGGGCTCACCCAGGCCCACTACAACTCCTCCAAGGCCGCCGTGATGCACCTGACGAAGAGCCTGGCCACGGAGTGGTGCACCCGCGGCGTCCGGGTCAACAGTGTGAGCCCCGGCTATACGGCCACGCCGATGAACCTGCGCCCCGAGGTGGCGACGCGCGTCACCCAGTTCGAGGCGGACACCCCGCTGGGCCGGATGGCGACGGTGGACGAGATGGTCGGCCCCACCGTGTTCCTGCTGAGCGACGCGGCGAGCTTCGTCACCGGTACGGACCTGCTGGTGGACGGCGGGGTCACCTGCTGGTAGCGGCGGCCGGCCGGGACCCCGCCCGTCGCGTTCAGGCCCAGCGCGACAGACCCGACTCGGCCAGCAGCCCTGCGTTGGCGGCCAGCAGGTCGAACGGGTCGTGGTCGGTGATGTCGATCTCCGCGACGTGCCAGACCAGCCCGGACCCGGCGGCCCGGACGGCCGCCGGGGCGTCGACGTCGCCGGTGCCGATCGGGGTCTGCGGCTCGCCGCGCCGCGCGGGGCCGTCCTTGAGGTGGACGGACACGGCGCGGGCGCCGAGGCGGGTCAGCACCTCGGCGGGGTCGGCTCCGGCCACGGTGGCCCAGTAGACGTCGAGTTCGGCCAGGATCGCGTCGTCCACCGAGGCCCAGAAGGCGTCGTAGCCGCTGCGCCCGTCTGGCAGCTTCGCCCATTCGAAGTCGTGGTTGTGGTAGCCCAGCCGCAGCCCGGCACCGGCCAGGGCCTCCCCGGCCGCGTTCACGGCGTCCGCGAAGGCCGCCACCCGGCCGGGGTCGCCGAAGTCGTCCTCGCTGAAGCCGCTGACCAGCCGGGGGTGCGGCACGAACACGGTGTCCGCGCCGATCTCCGCGCACTCCTCGGCCAGTGAGCCCACGTCGTCGGGCAGCCCGGCGTGGGTGGCGGAGACGCGCAGGCCCGCGGCGTCCAGTCCGCGCCGCAGCGCCTTGGCGGCCACCAGCCGGTCCGCGGCGCTCTTGTCCGCGGAGCCGAGGCCGAAGGGCTCGACGTAGCGGAAGCCGATCTCCGCGAGGCGGGCCAGGGTGCGGTCCTGGTCCTCGGCGAGCGCGTCCCGGACGCTGTACAGCTGCACGGACAACAGACCGTGCCGGTCACCTTGCTGATCCATGGTGCTTCCTCTCCCGTACGAAATCGTCGTTCAGCCGATGACCAGCGGACGCAGGGTGCGGTGGGCGATCCGCAGCCCCTGGATGACCTTCTCGTCCGTCCCGCCCCAGACCGGGTCCTCGTGCTCGACGGAGAGCGTTCCGGTGAAGCCGTGCTCGTAGAGGCGGTCGACGACGCGCGTCCAGTCGACCTGGCCGAGCCCCGGCACCCGGTAGCGCCACCAGCCGTTGTCCCACGGGTCGGGGCGGCCGACCGCCTTGCCGAAGACGCCGTACCGGTCGATGTCCCCGCTGCCCAGCTCGACGTCCTTGGCCTGGGCGTGCACGATGCGGTCGATGTAGGGCGCGATGGTCTTCACCGGGTCGATGCCGATCCAGGTGAGGTGCGAGGGGTCCCAGTTGAGGTACAGGTCCAGCGAGAACATCCACTCCCACAGCTCCGGGGAGTAGGCCAGGTTGCCCGGGTAGCCGTCGGGGTGCCAGCCCTCCATGACGCAGTTCTCGATGATGACCTTCACGCCGCGTTCGCCCGCGTAGTCGACCAGTTCGGGGAAGACGCGCTCGGCCTCCCTGAGATTGTCCGCGACGGGCCTGGTCCAGTCCCGGCCGATGAACGTGCCGACGTACGGGACGCCGAGCGCCGCGGCCGCGTCCACCGCGTGCTTGAAGTGGGTACGGATCTCCGCCCGGCGCTCCGGGTCGGGGTGCAGGTGGTTCTCGTAATAGGCGAGCGCGGACAGTTCGAGGCCGTGTTTGGCGAACAGCGCGAGCGTCTCCTCCGCGCGCGCCGCCGGGAAGTCGGCGACGGGCAGATGGCTCGCCTCGAAGTCGCGTCCTCCGGTCCTCGGCCAGACGGCGACCTCCAGCGCCTCGTAGCCGTTGCCGCTCGCCCACTCCGCGATCCGCGGGAGGGACCAGCCGGGGAGACATGCCGTCAGGAAGCCGAGTTTCATGCGTTCACACCTCTGTCCAGGAGCCGTTACGGGAGGATCGGAGAACCGCTTCGGTGATGCGGGCGGCGCGCAGTCCGTCGTCGAACGTCGGCAGGCCCTCCGGCCGGTCGCCGCCGATCGCGGCGTAGGTGTCGGCGACGAACGCCTCGAAGCACTCCGCGTACCCCTGGGGGTGCCCCGGGGGCAGGACCGACAGCCGCCGCTGTTCGGCCGAGCCGCGGCCGGGGTCGCGGCTGATGACCCGCGCGCCGTCCTCGCCGCCCAGCCAGATGGTCTCCGGGTTCTCCTGGTCGAAGACCGCGCTGGCCCGCGCGCCGTCCAGCTCGAACCACAGCCGGTTCTTCCGCCCGGCGGAGACCTGGGAGACGGTGGTGGACGCCAGGACACCGGAGGCGGTGCGCAGCAGCAGCGCGGCGCAGTCCTCGGTGCGTACGTCCATGTACTCCGCGTACTCCGCGTGGTCCGAGTGGTCCGTGGGGTCCGCGTGGTCCGTGGGGTCCGCGTGGTCCGTGGGGTCCGCGTGGTCCGTGGGGTCCGCGGCCTCGAAGGTGCGCGCCGCCCCGGCGGCGGGCCGCTTGTCCACGGCGATCGAGGTCGAGGCGACGACCTCGGCGAACCGCTCGCCCGACACCCACTCGACCAGATCGCACCAGTGGGAGCCGATGTCCGCGAAGGCGCGGGACGGGCCGCCGGCCACCGGGTCCACACGCCAGCCCGACACCTGCGGCGAGAGCATCCAGTCCTGCAGATAGCTGCCGTGGATCAGATGCCAGCCCCCGAACTCGCCGTCGATCCGGCGCGCCCGGATCTCACGGACCAGGGGGTGGTAGCGGTAGACGAAGGGGACGGTGGCCACCAGCCCGGCGCTGCGGGCCGTCTCCGCCATGCGTTCCGCCTCCGTGATGGAGACGGCCAGCGGTTTCTCGCAGACCACATGCTTCCCGGCGGCGAGGGCGCGCATCGCGAAGGGCGCGTGGGTGGCGTTGGGCGAACAGATGTGGACCACGTCCACGGAGTCGTCGTCGAGGAGCGCGTCCAGGGACGGAAAGGCAGGAACCCCCCATTCCCCGGCCACCTGCTCGGTGCGTGGGGGTGTGGAGGCCAGTACGCCGGCGATCCGGGCGCCGGCCAGGGCCGCGGCCCTGCGGTGGATCGCGCCGATCATCCCGGCTCCGACGATGGCGGTGCCGAGGGGTCCGGAGCGGCGTTGTGGTGGAGAAGTGATGACAGCCCTCCCATGAGGAACGTGTGCGGGATTGCCTGCTGTCGAGGGCTCGACGGCCCGACCTCGGTTTCGTCCGGCGGTGAGCCTAAGACAGTGATTAGCGCCTCACAAGACATTGAATTTCGCATCTTGTGAGTCATAAAAGCGGTCTGAATTGCTGTACGGTGACCGGCCATGGGAGCGCAGACGACGACGGACCCCCGCCCGATACCCCGGCTCTCGGTCGCCGGACTCCGGCCGCAGAACACCGGCGGCCCCGTCCACAGCTCGCTGGCCCGCCTCATCGCGTCGGGCATCGCCGACAACCGTGCCGACCTGGTCAAGGCCACCGGCCTGGCACGGTCCACGGTGACCCGGCACCTCGACACCATGATCGACGCCGGGGTGGTCACCGAGGGCGGAGCCGTCAGCCGGCCGGGACGCGGACGGCCGCCGCTCCGGCTGGCCCTCAACCCCCGGGCCGGGGTGGTCGCGGTGGCCGACGTCGGCGCCCACAGCGCCCGCCTGGCCCTCGCCGACCTGTCGCAGAACCTCGTATCGCAGGAGGAGATCGCGCTGGATGTGGCGCAGGGCCCCGAGGCGACGCTCGATCTGCTGACCGAGCGGCTGCGCCGCATGCTGGCCGAGTCCGCGGCCGCGTCCACGGGGGCCACGCCCGACCGCCCCTCCGCCCTCGTCGTCGGCCTCCCGGGGCCCGTCGACGCGCGCGCCGGAACTCCGGTACGGCCGCCCATCATGCCCGGCTGGGACGGCTTCCCGGTCGGCCGGACCATGACCGAGCGGTTCGGCTGCCGGACCTTCGTCGACAACGATGTGAACCTGATGGCCCTCGGGGAGGCCCGTGCCCTGCCGGAGGGCGAGGCGCCGCTACTCTTCATCAAGATCGGCACCGGTATCGGCGGCGGCCTCATCTCGGCCTCGGGGGAACTGCACCGCGGAGCGGAAGGGGCCGCGGGCGACATCGGGCATCTGCGGGTGCCCGGCGCCGACGACACCGTGTGCAGCTGCGGGAACATCGGCTGCGTGGAGGCCGTGGCGTCGGCCACCGCGATGGCGGCCCGGCTCAGCCGGGAGGACTCGGGCCTCGCCGAGCACGACAGGCCGCGCGGCGCCGCTGACCTGGCCCGGCTCGTCCGCGACGGCCACCCCGGGGCCGTCCGCGTCGTCCGCGAAGCCGCGGTGACGATCGGCGAGGTGGTGGCGCTGCTCGTCCACGTCTACAACCCGGCGCGGATCGTCATCGGCGGGGCGATCGCCGCCGCCAGCGACGACCTGCTGGCCAGGATCCGCGGTGTCGTCTACCGGCGGGCGCTGCCCCTGGCCACCCGCCGGCTCTCGCTGGCCCAGAGCGTGCTCGGGACGTCCGCCGGTGTCGTCGGCGGGACCGTGGTGGGTGTGGAGCATGTGCTCTCGCCCGAGGGGATCGGCGACGTGCTGGCGCATTCCGCCTGACCGGCCCCCTTGACCCTGCCGGGAAGCCGGTGCTTGCATGTGAGCGGTTTCAGCGACAGCGGTTTCGTCCAACTCCGTTGCCCCGAAGCGTCCTTCCGCCGCGTTCCACAGCCATCGAAGCGGTCGGCGCCCACCCAACCGGGAGAGAACCATGGACGAAACCACACAGCGCGTCCCCGTCGGCGTCATCGGTACCGGCTCGATCTTCAACGCCTACGCGCTCGGCCTTTCGACGATCCCGCAGCTGCCCATCGTGCGCGTCGCCGACCTCGACGGCGAGCGCGCCCGCGCCGCCGCCGAGGAGTGGAACATCCCGGCGTGGGGCACGGCCGAGGAGCTGCTCGCCGACCCCGAGGTGCAGGTGGTCGTCAACATCACCCCGCCCAACGCCCATGCGGCGCTGACCGACGCGGCCCTGCGCGCCGGAAAGCACGTGTACGTCGAGAAGCCGCTGGCCGCCACGGTCACGGAAGCCCGGCGGAACATCGAGACCGCCCGGGAGACCGGCAAGCTGCTCGGCGGCGCGCCCGACACGTTCCTCGGCCCCTCCGGGCAGACGGCCCGTGCCGCCGTCGACACCGGGCTGATCGGGCGGCCGTTCGCCGCGACCTCCTTCGTCCGCTCCTCGCGCGCCGAGACCTGGCACCCGGACCCCACGTTCCTGTTCACCGAGGGCGGCGGCCCGGTCCTGGACTGGGGCCCGTACCACATCGCCGCGCTGGTCAACCTGCTCGGACCGGTCAGCCGGGTGGTCGGGGCGACCACCCGGGCCGCCGACGAGCTGACCGTGACGGCTCCCGAGCGCCGCGTCGAGCGCGTCGACGTCACCGTGGACACCCACGCGACCGCGATCCTGCAGTTCGCCTCCGGTGCCCTGGCCACGGCCATGTACAGCTTCGACGTATGGGACACCACCCTTCCGCACCTGGAGGTCTACGGCACCGAGGGCACCCTTCAGGTGCCCAACCCCAACCGCTTCGACGACCCCGTACTGCTCAAGCGGCGCGGCGATGACGCGTGGAGCGAACTCCCGGCCGTCATGGACCCGGTGACCCCCGCGGGCGCCAGGGCCATCCGCGGCCCCGGGGTGCTGGACCTCGTACGCCACCTGGGCGGAGACCTCCACCGGGCCTCCGCCGACTTCGCGTTCCACGTCCTGGAGGTCCTGGAGCGGCTGAACGGCATATCACCGGCCGACGGCGCCGTCGAGATCACCAGCACGGTGAAGCGTCCGGCGCCCGTCCTCGGCGCCGGAGCGGGACTCTGACCGCGTAGCTCAGCGCCGCCCCGGCCCGCACGGTCCCGCCCGAGGCGGGCCGGGGGCGGCGCCCGTCACCCCACACACAGCTCCTCCTCCCCCCTCACCCGGGCCTCCCCCGCCCGCCCTCCGCCGGGTCATGGGCGGCCGCCCGGGAACGCATCCGCAAAGGAGCGGACCATGCCGCCTGCCCAGAATCCGCCTGCCCAGAATCCGAGCGACGCCCGCGTCCACACGGACGGCCCCGAGCCGCTCAGCGGGCCCGAGCGCTTGGCGAAAGCGACCGGGCAGGAGGTGAACGGGGTGTTCATCACCCTGTTCATCCTCGCCTACATCGGCCTGTGGATCGCCCTGTGCACCCCCGCCTCCGTCACCCTGGCCCTCCGCGTCGCCGACCTCGACCCGGACGGCAAGGCGGACAGCCTGTCGACCATCGCGGGCGCCGGCGCCTTCTGCGCGCTGGTGGCCAATCCCGTCTTCGGCAGGCTCAGCGACCTGTCCACGTCCCGCTGGGGCCAGCGCCGGCCGTACATCCTCGGCGGGATGGTCCTGGGATTCGGGGCGCTGCTGGTGATGGGCACGGCGCCCAACCTGTTCGTCCTGGGCATCGGCTGGTGCCTGGCCCAGGTGCTGTTCAACGCCGCCCTCGCCGCCGCGACCGCACTCCTCCCCGAGCGGGTGACGGACCGGTACCGGGGGCGGGTCTCCGGCCTGATGGGCACGACCACCCAGATCGGCATCGTCAGCGGCACGTTCCTCGTCCAGTTCACCGGGACGGACAACCTCTGGATGTTCATCGCCCCCGGACTCCTCGGCCTGGTCATGACCGGGATCTTCGTCTGCTACCTCAAGGAACTGCCCCGCTCCCGGGCGGAACTCCCCCGGCTCCGGTGGGCGGACATCCCCAGCAGCATGTGGATCAACCCGGTGCGCCACCCCGACTTCGCCTGGGCCTGGTGCGGACGGTTCCTGACCTGGACCGGCGTCAGCTTCCTGACGACGTACAAGGCGTACTTCCTGATGGACCGGCTGGGCTACACCGCCGAGGACGCCACCCCCGTCCTGTTCTGGTCGATGCTGCTGCTGGCCACCACCAACACCCTCAGCAGCTACACCGCCGGCTGGCTCTCCGACCGGGTACAGCGCCGCAAGATATTCGTCGCCGCGGCATCCGTCGTCTTCGCCTGCGCCATGGTCGTGGTGGCCCTGGCCCAGTCGACCGGGATGTTCCTCGCGGGAGTGGCGCTCTCCGGTCTCGGCCAGGGCATGTACATGGGAGTCGACTACGCCCTCGTGGCCTCGGTGCTGCCCAACAAGGACACCGAGGCCGCGAAGGGCATGGGCGTGTTCAACCTGTCCAGCACGATCCCCCAGACCATCGCCCCGATCCTCGCGCCCGTCTTCCTCGCCCTGGGAGGCGAGGACAACTACGCGGCCCTGTACGCCGCCGCCGCGGCCTTCTGCATCGCGGGCGCGTTCGGCATCCGCCTGGTGCGCGGTGCGCGATGACCGGGACCGGGGGCCGAGTCCCGGCAGAATGACCGCATGACTGCGGCGAGGGCATGCTCGCCCGTGAACTCCGGCGGACCGTGCCGGATGCGCGAACTGCTGCGCCCGGGCGGCGTCCTCGCCGTCGTCGGCCTCGCCCGCGACACCCTGCCGCGCGACCTGCCCTGCGTGCTCGCCGGGGTCGCCGTCGGCACCGCCCACCGCGCCGTGAAGGGCACCTGGCAGCACCCTCCCCCCATCGTGTGGCCGCCGCCGGCGACGTACCGCCAGATGCGGGCGCCGGCCGCCGAGTTGCTGCCCGGTTCCGTCTACCGCCGTCATCTGCTGTTCCGTTACAGCATCACCTGGCGCAAGCCGCCGGGCTGAGCCGAAGGGCCCTGCGGACGGGTTCCGGGCTTGTCATGGCTCGGCTAATCTGGCGACAGAGCTTGGGAGCGCTCCCACGCCCCTCTCACCCCCGCCGGAGGACCCGATGACCCTCGTGTCGCACCGCCGCCGCACCGCGTCAGCCGCCGTCGCCGCCCTGGCCGTGACGGGCCTCGCCGCCCCCGCCGCCTCGGCCTCCCCCGCCCCGGAAGCCCGGGCGGCCGCCTGCGGCGCCACCGGGTTCTGCGAGGACTTCGAGTCCCAGACCGGCACCACCCCCGCCGGTCGCTGGACCACGACGGTGGCCAACTGCTCGGGCACCGGCACCGCCACCGTCGACTCCACGGTGGCCCACACCGGCACCAAGTCGGTGCGGGTGACCGGCCGGGCGGGCTACTGCAACCACGCCTTCGCCGGGACCTCCCTGTCCGCCCTGCCGGCGACCGGCGACCTCTACGTGCGCTTCTGGGTCCGCCACACCACCGCGCTGCCCACCCAGCACGTCACCTTCGCGGCCATGAAGGATCCGAACGACAGCGGCAAGGACCTGCGCATGGGCGGCCAGAACAAGGCGCTCCAGTGGAACCGCGAATCGGACGACGCCACCCTCCCCGCCCAGAGCCCGGCGGGTGTCGCGCTCAGCACCCCACTGCCCGTCAACACCTGGACGTGCCTGGAGTTCCGCCTCGGCCGCGGCGCGGGCCGTCTCGACACCTGGGTGAACGGCGCGCTCGTCACCGGCCTGGTGGTCGACGGCACCCCGACCCAGGACGTCGACCAGCAGTGGCTGGCCCGCGGCGGCTGGCGGCCCGCCCCGACCGATCTGCGGCTGGGCTGGGAGAGCTACGGCGAGGGCGACGACACCCTCTGGTACGACGACGTGGCCGTGGGCACCGCCCGCAACGGCTGCGGCTGAGGCCGCGCGCACGCATTTCCCGCCGGTGCGCGCCGGAAAAGCCCCTTCCGACCGGAAGGGGCTTTCGGCATTTCCGGATTGGCGTCAACAGCCGCTGCCCCGCTAGAATTTGAGCGGTTCCAAGAAAAGGGGAAGCAGTGGCAGTTCGCTTTGTGCAGGTTGCGGAAACCGAGAAGGACGAGGAAGGGGTTCAGGAAACCGTCACGCCGGTTGTCGTCAACGGACAGACGGTCGAAACACGAATCTACGGACGTACGGTTCTTCACTGCGATCTCGAAACCGATATCACCGACGATGTGCATTCGGTGGAGATCTTGGTTCCGACCTGGGTCGAGGAAGAATACGAAACCGGGGAAACGAACGAGGACGGCAGCAACGCCATCGCCGTACGGTCGTCCCTGAAGTCGGAGCGCCGGGCCGTGGACCTGGGACCGGACGCGTTGAAGGCCCTCCAGAAGGCGCTGCAGCCGTTCGCGGCGGTGTCCAGGCCGGCGGAGGAGCCGACTTCCAAGAAGCGCGGCCGCCCCGCCAAGAAGGCGGCCGCGACTTCTCCGAGCGCGAGCTAGTCGCCGCGGGGGCGGGACCACATGGTCCCGCCCCCACCGATTTCCCGCGCGGAACCGCGTCGGCCGGTGGAGAAACGCGATTCCCGGCGGAGCGGGTCTCGATCGTTCATGAGTCCGGGCCGTTCGCCGCGGCGGGTGATGCGGCCTTTCCGGGGCCACCGCATCAGAGGCCACCGGTGTGAACACGACATCGGCCAGGCAGTCTCCGCCGGGAGCGGTCGCGAACGCGGCATCCAGCAGGATCTTCCCCGCCGGTACGGCGGGACAACCGGACCACGATCCAATCCGGGCTCCGGCGCAAAACGCAAAGGCAAGGAGAGAGCTCTCCTTGCCTCTCCTAATTTATAGCGCACTGGGGGGCTTGCCACAAGCCCCGGGTCGCGGCGCAGAATCGTCGGCCTACGCCCACAACCTGCGGAAATGGGGGCACGACGTGTGGGGTTCGACGGAGCACGGCTGCCTCGGAGGGATCGCGATGACCGAGCGGTATGTGCTGGACCTTCAAGAGATTGACGAGACGCAGATCTCGGTCGTCGGCGGTAAGGGCGCGCACTTGGGCGGGCTGTCGCGGATCGAAGACATCCGCGTGCCGGGGGGCTTTTGCGTGACGACGGACGCCTTCCGGCGGATCATGGCGGAAGCGCCGTCGGTCGACGATCTGCTCGATCAGCTGTCGCGCTCGAACCCGGACGACCGGGAGGCGATCCGCACGCTCAGCGCGGAGATGCGCCGGACCATCGAAGGGATCGCCATCCCGGACGATCTCGCGGCGGCGGTCACCCGCGCGCTCGCCCGGTTCGGCGAGCAAGCCGCGTACGCCGTCCGGTCCAGCGCGACGGCGGAGGACCTGCCGACGGCCTCCTTCGCCGGCCAGCAGGACACGTATGTGAACGTCGTGGGGCCGACGGCGGTCCTCCGGCACATCAGCCGGTGCTGGGCCTCGCTGTTCACCGAGCGGGCCGTGACCTACCGCCGGCGGAACGGCATCGACCACCGTACGGTCCACATGGCCGTGGTCGTGCAGCAGATGGTCTTCCCGGACGCGGCCGGCATCCTGTTCACGGCCGACCCCGTCACGGGCAACCGGAAGGTCGCCACCGTGGATGCCGGCTTCGGCCTCGGCGAGGCCCTGGTCTCCGGTCTGGTGAACCCGGACATCTTCACGGTGCGAGACGGCGAAGTCGTCGCCAAGACGATCGGCGCCAAACAGCGTGCCGTCCACGCCCTGCCGGGCGGCGGCACGCGGGAGGTGGCGGTCGACTCGCAGCGGCAGGAGCAGCCGGCGCTGACGGATGCGCAGGTCGTGCGGCTCGTGCGGCTCGGGCGGCGGATCGAAGCGCACTTCGGCAGCCCGCAGGACGTCGAATGGTGCCTGGTCGACGACGGCTTCCAGATTGTGCAGAGCCGGCCGATCACGACGCTGTTCCCCATCCCCGAGACCGGCGACCAGGACAATCACCTCTACGTCTCCGTCGGGCACCAGCAGATGATGACCGACCCCATGAAGCCCCTGGGGCTCTCCATGTGGCAGCTGACGGCCATGGTGGCGATGCACGAGGCCGGCGGGAGGCTGTTCGTCGACGTCACCCGGCGCCTGGCCACGCCCGCGAGCCGCGCCGCTCTCCTGGAAATCATGGGGAGGGGCGATCCGTTGGTCAGGGACGCGCTGGAGACCGTCCTCGACCGCGACGATTTCGTCCCGTCACTCCCGGACGCCCCTCCCGGCAGCCCGCAGCCCGGCAGGCCGCCGGCCGGCGGCACGTCCGCCCCGGCCGAGGCCGATCCGGCCATCGTCGCCGAGCTGATCGAGCGCAGCCGGGCGTCCATCGCCGCCCTGGAGCGCGACATCCGGACGAAGACCGGACCGGCGCTGTTCGACTTCCTCCTGGGCGAGGCCTTCGAGGAGCACAAGCGGGTCCTCGGTGACCCGCTGAACGTTCAGGCGATCATGGCGGGGATGGAGGCCACCTGGTGGCTCAACGACAAGCTCCACGAGTGGCTGGGCGAGAAGAACGCGGCTGACACGCTCACCCTGTCCGCCCCCGGCAACATCACCTCGGAAATGGGGCTGGAACTGCTCGACGTCGCGGACGTGATCCGCCCGCATCCGGAGGTGGTGGCGTTCCTGCAGGGCGTCGAGGACGAGGACTTCCTGGAGGAGCTGGCGAAGCTCCCGGGCGGGACCGAGGCGCGCGACGCCATGGAGACCTACCTCGACCGGTACGGCATGCGCTGCGCCGGGGAGATCGACATCACGAGGCCACGGTGGCGCGAGCGCCCCACCACGCTCGTGCCCGCGGTCCTCGACAACGTCAGGAACTTCGAGCCGGGCGCCGCCGGGCGGCGCTTCGAGGAGGGGCGGCAGAAGGCGCGGCAGAAGGAACACGACGTGCTTTCGCGCTTGCGGGCCCTGCCGGACGGGGACCGGAAAGCCGACGAGACCAAGCGCATGATCGACCGGGTCAGGGCCTTCATCGGGTACCGGGAGTACCCGAAGTACGACATCATCAGCCGCTACTTCGTCTACAAGCAGGCCCTGCTGGTGGAGGCCGGGCGCCTGGTGCGGGCCGGCGTGCTTCCCGAGCGGGAGGACGTCTTCTACCTGACGTTCCAGGAGTTCCACGAGGCCGTGCGCTCGAAGCGGGTGGATGACCGGCTCATCCAGCGGCGCAAGGACGCGTTCCGGTCGTACCACGCGCTCACCCCGCCCCGGGTGCTCACCTCGGACGGTGAGGCCCTCACCGGGGCGTACCGGCGCGACGACGTGCCGGCCGGTGCCCTGGTCGGCGTACCGGTTTCCGCCGGGACCGTCGAGGGAAGGGCCCGCGTCATCCTCGACATGGCGGAGGCGGATCTCGAAGCGGGCGACATCCTGGTCACGGCCTTCACGGACCCCAGCTGGTCGCCGCTGTTCGTCGGAATCGCGGGCCTGGTGACGGAGGTGGGCGGCCAGATGACCCATGGCGCGGTGATCGCCCGGGAGTACGGCTTGCCGGCCGTCGTGGGCGTGGAGCAGGCCACCCGGCTGATCCTGGACGGGCAGCGGATCCGCGTGCACGGAACCGACGGGTACGTCGAGATCCTTTCCTGACCGGCCACACGCCTCGACCGGTCAGGCGGTGGTCAGGCGGTCAGTGCCGGGATGACCTTGGTGCCGTAGGTGTCGATCGTCGTCTCCTTCGCGTCGTGCATCGCGTAGACCGCGAACTGGTCCACGCCCAGCCCCCGTAGCGCGCGCAGCTTCTCGATGTGGGCCTCCGCCGGGCCCAGCAGACAGAAGCGGTCGACGATGTCGTCCGGGACGAAGGCCGTGTCCGGGTTCCCGGCGCGGCCGTGGTGGCTGTAGTCGTAGCCCTCGCGCCGCGCGATGTACGACGTCAGGGATTCGGGGATGGCTCCGGAGTGCTCACCGTAGCGGGCGACCAGGTCGGCGACGTGGTTGCCGACCATGCCGCCGAACCAGCGGCACTGCTCGCGCGCGTGGGCCAGGTCGTCCCCGATGTACGCGGGCGCGGCGACGCAGACGGTGATCGCGTCCGGGTCGCGGCCGGCGTCGGACGCGGCGGTGCGGACCGTGTGGACCATCCACTCCGTCAGGAACGGGTCGGCGAGCTGGAGGATGAAACCGTCGGCCTTGCGGCCCGCGAGGGCGAGCGCCTTGGGCCCGTACGCGGCCATCCACACCGGCAGCCGGCCGTCCTTGATCCAGGGGATGCGCACCGAGCTGCCGTCCACCACGGCCTCCCGGCCCTCCGCGAGGTCGCGGATGGCGTCGATGGCGTCGCTCAGCCGGGCGAGGGTGTTCGGGGTGCGGCCCGCGACCCGCAGGGCGGAGTCGCCGCGTCCGATGCCGCATACGGTGCGGTTGCCGTACATGTCGTTGAGGGTGGCGAAGGTGGAGGCGGTCACCTCCCAGGTGCGGGTGCCGGGGTTGGTGACCATGGGGCCGACGATCAGCCGCTCGGTGTGTTCCAGGATGCGGCTGTGGATGACGAACGGCTCCTGCCAGAGCACGGCGGAGTCGAAGGTCCAGCCGTAGCGGAAGCCATTGCGCTCGGCGCGGCCCATCAGCTCGACGACGTCCGACGCGGGCGGATCGGTCTGCAGCACAAGTCCGAAGTCCATGGCGTGGCCTCCTAGGTGAGGTACTGACAGGTCGAGCGGCGCACATACCGGCCGTGGCCGGCGCGCCCGGCGTAGGCGCGGCCGTCGATGACCGGGAGGCCGCGCGAGAGCACGGTCTCGACCTGCCCGGTGATCCGCTTGCCCTCGTAGGCCGAGTAGTCGACGTTCATGTGGTGGGTCTCGGCGGAGATGGTCTGCCGGGCGGCCGGGTCGTAGACGACGATGTCGGCGTCCGAGCCGGGCGCGATGGTGCCCTTCCTGGGGTAGAGGCCGAACATCCGGGCCGGGGTGGCGCACGCGATCTCGATCCAGCGGCGGCGGGTGATGTGGCCGTCCACGACGGCCTGGTGGAGCAGGTCCATGCGGTTCTCGACGCCCGGCATCCCGTTGGGGATCTTGGAGAAGTCGCCGCGGCCCATCTCCTTCTGGCCGGTGAAGCAGAACGGGCAGTGGTCGGTGGAGACGACCTGGAGGTCGTTGGTCCGCAGCCCCCGCCACAGCGCCGCCTGGTGTTCACGCGGCCGCAGCGGTGTCGAGCAGACGTACTTGGCGCCCTCGAAGTCCGGTTCGGCGAGGTTGTCGGTGGACAGGAACAGATACTGCGGACAGGTCTCGCCGAACACCGGCAGCCCCTTGTCGCGCGCCCGCACCAGCTCCTCGACGGCCTCCTCGGCCGACACGTGGACGACGTACAGCGGCGCCCCGGCCACCCTCGCCAGCTGGATGGCGCGGTGGGTGGCCTCGGACTCCAGCAGCGCCTTGCGGACCTCGCCGTGGTAGCGGGGGTCGGTCTTGCCCTCGGCGAGGGCCTGTTCGACCAGGACGTCGATGGCGATGCCGTTCTCGGCGTGCATCATGATGAGCCCGCCGTTGGCCGCGCCGCGCTGCATGGCGCGCAGGATCTGCCCGTCGTCGCTGTAGAAGACGCCCGGGTAGGCCATGAACAATTTGAACGAGGTCACGCCCTCGTCGACGAGGAGGTCCATCTCCTTCAGGGAGCCGTCGTCGACGTCGGAGAGGATCATGTGGAAGGCGTAGTCGATCGCGCAGTTGCCGCCCGCCTTCAGATGCCAGGCGTCCAGGCCCTCCCGCAGGGCGTGCCCCTTGGTCTGGATGGCGAAGTCCACGATGGTGGTCGTGCCGCCCCAGGCCGCGGCCCGGGTGCCGGTCTCGAAGGTGTCGGCGGCGAAGGTGCCGCCGAACGGCATCTCCATGTGGGTGTGCGGATCGACACCGCCCGGGATGACGTACTTGCCGGTGGCGTCGATCGTACGGTCGGCGGTCCAGCCGCGCGCGATGTCGCTGTCGGACGCGGCCAGCGCCACCACCCGCTCGTCCTCGACCAGGACGTCGGCGTGGGTCTCCTCTGCGGCGGTGATGACGAGCCCGCCGCGGATCACGGTACGAGGCATCAGCGCGCACTCCTTCCCGGCTGAGTGGTCTTCCAGGCGGCGTTCAGGGCGGCTTCGAGGATGTCCGCGCCCTCCTCCGCCTCCGCCACGGTGAGGCTCAGCGGCGGGGCGATGCGCAGGACGCTGCTGTTGTGGCCGCCGCCCTTGCCGAGGAGCAGCCCGCCCTCGCGGGCGGCCTCCAGCACGGCCGAGGCGGCCTCGGGCGCCGGGTCGCCGGTGCCCGGCTCGACCAGTTCGACGCCGATCATCAGCCCCCGGCCGCGTACCTCGCGTACGCCGTCGAGCCCGGCGCAGGCCGCGCGCAGCCGCTCGATGAGCAGTCCGCCGACCCGGCGGGCGTTGCCCTGGAGGTCGTGCTCGACGAGATGGTTGAGGTTGGCGAGACCGGCGGCCATGGTGACCGGGCTGCCGCCGAAGGTGGAGATGGAGTTGGCGCCCAGGCAGTTCATGACCTCCGCGCGGGCCACGACTCCGCCGATCGACATGCCGTTGCCGATGCCCTTGGCGAAGGTGAGCAGGTCCGGCGGGCCCGCGGCGTCGTGTGCCTGCCAGCCCCAGAAGTGGTCGCCGGTGCGGCCCCAGCCGGTCTGCACCTCGTCGGTGATCCACAGGATGCCGTGCCGGTCCAGCACCTCGCGGAAGGCGGCGAACAGCCCGTCGGGCGGGGAGGTGAAGCCGCCCACGCCCTGGATGGGTTCGGCGATCAGCGCGGCGACGTTGCCGTGCGCCTGGCCGAGGATGTCCTCGAGGTCGGCCACGCACGCGTCGGTGAACGCGCCGTCCGACAGCCCGGCGAACGGCCCCCGGCTCCGCACCCCGCCGTGTACGTACAGCGTCTGCAGCGGGGAGATGCTGGTCGGCGACCAGGAGCGGTTGCCCGTGATGCCGACCGTCGAGAACGACCGGCCGTGGTAGCTGTTGCGCAGCGCCAGGACCTGGTTGGAGCGGCGGTGGGTGGTGGCGAGCAGCAGCGCCGTGTCGTTGGCCTCGGTGCCGGAGGTGGTGAAGAAGACCCGCGCGTCGGGGATGCCGGACAGATGCGCGACGCGCTCGGCGAGGTCGACCATCGGGCGGTCGAGGTAGAGCGTGGAGCTGTGCAGGATCCGGCCCGCCTGCTCGGTGATCGCCTTGGTGACCTCGGGGAGCGCGTGGGCGGTCATCGTGGTGAGGATGCCGCCGAAGAAGTCGAGGTAGCGGTTGCCGTCCGCGTCCCAGACGTGGCGCCCCTCGCCGTGGGTGATCTCGATCGGGCGCTGGTAGTACAGCGCCAGCCAGTCCGGGAGGACGGCCCGGTGGCGTGCGTACAGGTCCTCGCCGGTCATGGCTTCACCAGCTCGTCGTAGGCGTCGGGGCGGCGGTCCCGGTAGAAGGCCCACTGCTGCCGCACCTCGTCGAGGAGGCCGAAGTCGAGGTCCCGGACGACCAGTTCCTCTTCCTTGTCGCTGGCCACGTCCCCGACGAACTGGCCGCGCGGGTCCACGAAGTAGCTGGTGCCGTAGAAGTCGTTGTCGCCGTATTCCTCGGTGCCGACGCGGTTGATCGCCGCGATGAAGTACTCGTTCGCCACCGCCGACGCGGGCTGCTCCAGCTGCCACAGGTGCGACGACAGCCCGCGGGAGGTGGCCGACGGGTTGTAGACGAGCTGCGCGCCGGCCAGCCCCAGGGCGCGCCAGCCCTCCGGGAAGTGGCGGTCGTAGCAGATGTACACGCCGACCTTGCCGACGGCGGTGTCGAACACCGGCCAGCCCAGGTTGCCCGGCTTGAAGTAGTACTTCTCCCAGAACCCCTTGAGCTGGGGGATGTGGTGCTTGCGGTACTTGCCGAGGTAGCTGCCGTCGGCGTCGATCACGGCCGCGGTGTTGTAGTAGAAGCCGGACTGCTCGACCTCGTAGACCGGTACGACCATCACCATCCCGGTCTCCCGGGCCAGCTCCGCCATCCGCCGCACCGTCGGCCCGTCCGGGACCGGCTCCGCCCACCGGTAGTGCTCCGGCTCCTGCACCTGGCAGAAGTACGGGGCGTTGAACACCTCCTGGAAGCCGATCACCTTGGCCCCCTGGGCGGCGGCCTGCCGGGCGTACTCCTCATGCTTCGCGATCATCGATTCGGTGTCGCCGGTCCAGGTGCACTGGACGAGCGCGGCACGTACGAGGTTGGCCATGATCAGCTCCTTCACAGCAGTGCTCCGGGGCTTGCCCCGTCGTCAACCTGTGTCTACGCACGTAGAATGTGGCTGTGGGAAGAACGTAGAAGCGCACTCACCACTCTGGCAATACCGCCGCCGTTACTCAACGAAGACCATCACATTTCGTGTGATGTCGGGTTCGGCGGGGGTCAGCCGGGTCAGCCGCAGCCTGGTCAGCCGGTGGCCTGTATGCCCGCCACGCGGAGGGCGTGGGCGAGGTCGTGCTGGCTGCCCGGGGACACCGCGCTCGCCGCGTCCAGGAGCGGGGGCACCAGCGCGCCCGGATCCTCGGCCGCCGCCTCGGCCACCTCGGCGGGCGTACGGGCCCGTATGAACGCCGTCAGCAGCAGCGCCACCTCGCGGTGCGCCGCGTTCCCGAGCAGCGCCAGCGCGGTGTGCGCCACCTCGGAGAGCGGCCGCGACACGCTCTGCCGCAGCAGCCGCTCCCCGTCCGCCTCGCGCCCCGCCGCGATCAGCGCCTCCGCGGCGGCGGCGAGCCGCTCGGGCGGCAGACAGGCCATTTCCCACAGCAGCGTGGACACGTCGACACCGAGCCCCGCCCGCTCCAGCTCGGCCGCCAGCACGGGCAGCCGTACGGCGGGCCAGACGGCCGTCTCGCACAGCACGGCGTGCGCCTCCCCGCTGCGCCCCTCCGCCCGCAGCCGCCCCAGCCGTGCGACGGCCCCACCGGCCGCCCGCCGGGCCTCGGCGAGCTCCTGCTGCTCGTTGGCCCGGGCCCGCTGCTCGGCCTCCCGCTCGCGCTTCCGCGCCCCGCCGCGCCCTCCGCCGCGCACCCCGGGAAACCGGGCCCCGCGCGGCTGCTGCCCCGCCCCCGCGAACCGCGCCCCGCGCGGCGGGGGCGGCGGGGGCGGCTCGTCCTCCCCCGCCGGTGCGGGCGCGCCGCCGTCCGGCTGAAGGCGCCCGGCCAGCCCCACGGTCGAGGGATCCTGCAGCACCCCCGCCGCCCAGGACGACCGCCCGGCCCCACCCGCGCCCGCCGCCGGACCGCCGGGCGCGCCGTCGGGCTGCGAGCCGGGTTGCCCACCGGTCGGAGCGCCGGGCCGGGCACCGGGCGAGCCACCGGGCGGCGTGCCGAACGGGTGGCCGGTCGAGGCGCCGGGCAGGCCGCTGCCCGGGACGCCGGGCGGACCGCTACCCGGGACGCCGGGCGGCCCACCGGCCGGGACGCCGGGCGGCCCACCGGCCGGGGCTCCAGACCCTCCAACGGTCGGGGCACCGGGCTGGGCTCCGGGCGGCGTGCCGAACGGGCCGCCGGTCGAGGCGCCGGGCAAGCCGCTGCCGGGGGCGCTGAGCGGCCCGCCGCCCGGAGCGCCATCCGGGCCGCCGCCGGGGGCGCCAACGGGACCACCGCCCGGAGCGCCGGGCAAGCCACTGCCGGGGGCACCGGGCGGACGGCTGCCGGGGGCGCCGGGCGGCCCACCGGCCGGGACACCGGGTCGGCCACCAATCGAGGCCCCAGGCCCCCCAACGGTCGGGACACCGGGCCGGGCGCCGGGCGAGCCACCGGGCGGCGTGCCGAACGGGCCGCCGGTCGAGGCGCCGGGCAGGCCGCCGCCCGGGGCGCCAGCCGGGCCACCGGTCGGGGCGCCGAGCGGCCGAGCGGCCGGGCCGCTGCCCGGACCGCCGGGCAAGCCGCTGCCCGGGGTACCCGGCGGGCCGCTGCCCGGGGTGCCGGGCAGGCCACCGGGCTGGGCGCCGGGGGGCGGGCCGTCGGTGGGGAGGGCGGCCAGGCGGGCGGTGAGTTCTTCGCAGCGGGCCGTCGCGCGGTAGTGGTCGTCCTGGGCCCAGGCCAGGGCCGCCTCGATGGGGTCTCCGTCCGGGCTGCTGTCGGCCCCGGCCCGCTGGGCCTCGAGGAGGTCGCTTTCGCGGTCGGCCGCGGCGAGCCGTTCGCGACGCATCGCGGCCAGCCGGGCGCCCAGCGCCTCACGGGTGCCGGGGGCCGCGTCGTGGACGGTGATCGAGGCGCGGTACAGGGTGGCCGCGCGGGCCGCGGCCGCGTTGGCCGTCTGGGCGCCGCGCTGGGCGGAGAGGTCCTGCAGGAGGGCCTGGACGACGTCCCAGGGCGGGATCTCCTGGCCGGCCAGACACGCGCGCAACCCATCGGGGTCGCGCTGCGCGAAAACGGCGTACCAGCCCTGGTCAGGGTCGATCCGCCGGGCCAGCGCACGCAGGTAGCTCGCGAACTCCTCGATCGCCGCCGGGAGTTGTCTGCCCGCCATCGCCACCCCCGCATTCGACACCCCGCATGTTACGGACCCGGGTAGCGGCGCGCTAGGCGCACATTTCCGGATACGCACACGCCAGGCAAGGTTGTACGGATTCCTGTGGGGATTTTACGGTGGCGGTCCAGACGGGGCCCGACCGCCACCGTGGTCCACATGGTGGTCAGCCCGCGGGCCGTACCACCATCGCCGAGCCGCCGCCGCGCCGTGTCGTCTCGGCGGCGGCCAGCCACCGGCCGTCGCCGAGCCGCTGGACGCCGGTCGCGGCCCCGATCTCGGGGTTCTCCTTGAAGGCGTGGCCCAGCGCCTCCAGCCGGGCCCGCTCCGGGCTGTTCCACAGCCCGGGCTCCAGCTCCGTCTGGGCGGCGTTGCGCTGGCTGGCGCGCGGCGCGGCGATCGCGTCGACCAGCGGCATGCCCCGGTCGAGGTGGTTCAGCAGGGTCTGCAGCACGGTGGTGATGATCGTGGCCCCGCCCGGTGAGCCGAGCGCCAGCACCGGCTTGTGGCCGTCGAGCACGATGGTCGGCGACATCGACGAGCGCGGCCGCTTGCCCGGGCCCGGCAGGTTCGGGTCGTGGACGGCGGGGTCGGCGGGCGCGAAGGAGAAGTCGGTCAGTTCGTTGTTGAGCAGGAAGCCCCGGCCGGGGACGGTGATGCCGCTGCCGCCGGTCTGCTCGATGGTGAGGGTGTACGCGACGACGTTGCCCCACTTGTCGGCGGTCGTCAGATGCGTGGTGTTCTCGCCCTCGTAGGTGGTGGGGGCGGCGTGTCCGCGCGTGTCGCAGGTGCCGGGGGCGCCGGGGTTCCTCGGGTCGCCGGGGGCGAGCGGGCTCTTCAGCACCGCGTCGGGCTTGATGAGGCAGGCACGGGAGTCGGCGAACCGTTGCGAGGTGAGCGCCTTGGTCGGTACGTCCTCGGCGGCCGGGTCGCCGACCCAGCGGCCGCGGTCGGCGAAGGCTATCCGGGAGGCCTCGATGTAGCGGTGCAGATAGTCGCGCCCGCTCAGCTTGGAGAGGTCGGTGCGCTCCAGGATGTTCAGCGCCTCGGCGACGCTGGTGCCGCCGGAGGACGAGGGCGCCATGCCGTACACGTCCAGGCCGCGGTAGGAGGTGCGGGTCGGGGCCTGCCGCTTCGTGCCGTACGCCCGCAGGTCCTCGGCCCGCAGGTCGCCGGGCCGCACGACGCGCGGCGCCTTCGGGTCGACGGGGGGCTTGCGGACCGTGGAGACGATGTCGCGGCCCACCTCGCCCTTGTAGATCGCGCCGACGCCCTTCTTGGCGAGCAGCGCGTAGGTGCGGGCGAGGTCGGGGTTGCGGAGGGTCGAGCCGACGGCGGGGAGCTTTCCGCCGGGCAGGAACAGCTCGGCGGTGGCCGGGAAGTCCTTGAAGCGGTCCTCGTTGTCGGCGGTCTGCTGGCGGAAGGTCTTGTCGACGGTGAAGCCGTCGCGGGCCAGCTTCTCGGCGGGCTTCAGCACCTGGCCGAGCGACCGGGTGCCCCAGTCGTCCAGGGCGTCCCGCCAGGTGGCCGCGGTGCCGGGGGTGCCGACACTGAGCCCGCTGGTGACGGCGTCGTCGAACGGCAGCGGCTTGCCGTCCTTGCCCAGGAAGAGGTTCTGGTTCGCGCTGAGCGGCGCGGTCTCGCGGCCGTCGAGCGTGGACACGGTGTGCCGCTTGGCGTTGTAGTAGACGAAGTATCCGCCGCCGCCGATGCCCGCCGAGTACGGCTCGGTGACCCCGAGCGCGGCCGCCGTCGCCACCGCCGCGTCCACCGCGTTGCCGCCGCGCCGCAGGACGTCGATCCCGGCCGCCGAGGCGTCCGGGTCGACGCTGGAGACCGCGCCGCCGTAGCCGGTGGCCACGGGGGTCTTCTCGGGCGCACCAGCGGCGGGCCCGGCGACACCGGCGGCGTGCGCACCGGCCGGGGCGATGCCGAGCACGGCGACCATTCCGGCCGCGGCGGCGAGCGCGGGCAGCGCGCGCCGGGCGGCTCGTGCCGTGGCTCTGGTTGCTGTGGCGGGTCGTGCGGCGTGCCCCATCCGGACCTCCAAGCGGACGACAGAGAGAGCGGAGCCTACCGGCGACGCTCATGCTCACGACAGGGGGCGAGTGCCCTTCCGCATTCGCTCGAACACGACTCCGGATGGCAGCTACGATGCGCGGCCATGAGTGACACCGTGCAGGACCTGATCGCTTCCGGAGCGGCACTGATCGTGGGGGTGGCGCTCGGCTGGGCCGTGCACGCGGCGGCCGGGCGCCGGGCGCGCGCCCGTGAGCAGCGCTTCTTCGGCCTGCCGGACGGCTCGGAATGTGTGCTGGTCACCCACCGGGACAGCGCCACGGCGCACTGGTCCATCCCGCGCCATGACGCCCTCGCGCTGCTGGGGCTCGCCTCCGTGGTGGAGAACTGCGGGGCGCACGCCGAGGTGGCCCCGCACGACACGGGGCTGCAGGGCTTCGGCGCGCGCACCGAGTTCTGCGTGGGCGACCCGATCGCGCACCGCAGGCTGACCGCGCACATGGCGAACCTGCTGCCGGGCGTGACGGTGCACCAGGGCGACGAGTCCGGCGCGAACCGGGGCGCGTTCACCATCGGTGGCACCGAGTACCGCCCGGAGCCCGGCGCGGTCGAGCACGTCCTGGTGGCCCGGCTGACGGCGGGTGACGGCGGCCGTCCGGTCTTCCTGGCCGCCGGGCAGCGCCCGGTCACCCACCGTGCCGCCGTACGCCATCTGGTGCGCAACCGCGCCAAGCTGGCCCGCAAGTACGGGACGCAGGGCTCGTTCTGTCTGCTGCTGAAGGTGATCAACTCCCAGGCGTACGGCCCGGATGTGGTCGAGCTGGTCGCGGACGTCACCAAGCAGGCCACCGCGGCGGGGGGCCGGGCGGCCGCCAAGACGCTCCTCAAGGAGGGGTGAGCGGGCCGGATATCGCATCGCGTACGGTGTCCGGGTCCCCAACGCCCGCATCGTTACCCAGGCGTAACTTACCGCCCTATTACCAGCGGTAGGGCGTCGAGTTACCGTCAGGTCACTTAGGCCTGCACCGGTGCTCCCCCAGCCCCCCACGGCATCCACGTCTGGAGCGACAGTGACCCCTGCCCGCCGAGCACTGCGTACCACCGCCGCCGCCTCCCTTTCGGCGACCGTCCTGGCCGGTGCGACCTTCGTCCTCGCCCCCGCCGCCGGCGCCGCGCCCGCCGCCCCCGCGTCCGCGGCCGCCGCCGACACCTCCGTACGGTTCGTCGACATCCCGGGCGACGGGGGCGTCACCCTGGCCGCCAACGTCGTCGCCCCCACGGACACCTCGCGCCGCCTCCCCCTCGTCGTGCTGCCCACCAGCTGGTCCATGCCGCAGGTCGAATACCTCGCGCAGGCCAAGAAGCTCGCCGACTCCGGCTATGTGGTGGTCACTTACAACACCCGCGGCTTCTGGCAGTCCGGCGGCCGCATCGAGACGGCCGGGCCGCCCGACGTCGCCGACGCCTCCAAAGTCATCGACTGGGCGCTGGCCAACACCGCCGCCGCCCCCGACCACATCGGCATGGCGGGCGTGTCGTACGGCGCCGGGATCAGCCTGCTCGCCGCCGGTTCCGACAAGCGCATCAAGGCCGTTGTCTCGATGAGCGGCTGGGCGGATCTCATCGGCTCCATCTACAGCGGCCGTACCCAGCACGCCCAGGCCGCCGGGCTGCTCGGCGGCGCCGGAGCCCTCACCGGCCGCCCCAGCGACGAATTCCAGCAGATCCTGAAGGACTTCCTCGGCTCCAACCTGGCCAAGGAACCGGAGATGATCGAGTGGGGCCGCAAGCGCTCGGCGGCCACCTACCTCGACAAGATCAACGCCAATGGCGCCGCCATCATGCTGGGCAACGCCTGGGGCGACTCCATCTTCCCGCCCAACAGCTACGCCGACTTCTACGACAAGCTGACCGGCCCCAAGCGGCTGGAGTTCCGGCCGGGCGACCACGCGACCGCCGAGTTCGGCGGGCTCTTCGGGCTGCCGAACGACACCTGGGAGCACTCCGAGCGCTGGCTCGACCGCTACCTCAAGGGCGAGCGCAACGGCATCGACCAAGAGCGGCCGGTGCAGCTCATGTCCCGCACCGGCGGCGGCTACGAGGGCTACGCCAGCTGGTCCGCCGTGCCCTCGGAGCGGCGCCGGGTGGCGCTCGACCGGGCCGAGACGGTCACCGCGAACCACGACTCGGGCGCCAACGCCGGAACGGTCATGCTGACCGGCGCGCTCGACCAGTTCCTCAAGCTCCCGCCGCTCGCCTCGATCCCGCTGCTGCCGCGCTCGTACGCCGCCGTCTGGCAGACCGGGGCGTACGCGACCGAGCAGCGCGTCCGCGGCACGGTGTCCCTGCACACCACCCTCACCAGCGACAAGGCCGACGGCACCGCGGTCGCCTACCTCTACGACGTGGGCCCCCTCGGCGTCGGCAAGCTCATCACCAACGCCCCCGTCACCTTCCACGACCGCACCCCGGGCAAGCCCTTCCCCGTCGACCTGGACCTGTTCTCGACGGCGTACGACGTCCCGGCCGGGCACAAGCTCGCGCTGGTGGTCGACACCGTCGACCCGCTCTACATCGAGCACAACCCGGACGGCGCCCACCTCACCTTCTCCTCACCGGACGCCGACCCCTCGTACCTGTCGGTCCCGGTGCGCGACCAGTGATCCAGCCCAACCTCCTGTCGAACCCGCTGCCCGTCGCGGGCAGCGGGTTCGACAGGATGCGCCTCACAGCGCGATGCCGACGAAGGCCAGCAGGTAAGCCAGCTATGCGTGACTGCCCGAGGGCGCCGACGGGCACACCCCCGCTCGCATCCTCCATGTTTCCTCTCCAACCCCGCTCGCCCGTCCTGATGATCGCCCCTCGCACTGCTCGGGATCGGGGCCGTTGCCGCCCATGGCCGGCAACGGCCCGATGAGCTCCCCTTCCGACAAGCCCTAGAAGGTACCGGCGTTCAGAGCCTTCTGCAGCAACCGAGTGGTGTCGGCGTCCCAGTCACCACCGCCGGCGGCGCCGACGTGATTCTGAAGGGCGGTGGTGGTCTCCGGACCGACGATGCCGTCCACCGCGACCTTCAGATAGCCCTGCAACGCCGAGACGGTCAGCGGGCCGAAGGCCCCGTCGACCTCCAAGCCCGCCGCGGCCTTGGCGTTGAGGGCGCGCTGGAGGGCGGCGCAGGTGGCCGGGCCGAATATGCCGTCCACCTCCAGCTCACCCGGTCCCGCCACCAGTGCCTTCGGCTTGATGACCGAGCTGCGCCCGGCCAGGGCCGCCTTCATCACGGCGGCGGTGTGCGGACCGTACTCGCCGTCGACGGTGAGCTTGTGCTTGCTCTGGAAGGTGCGGACGGCCTTTTCGGTGGCGGGCCCGAACTCCCCGTCCACCGTGAGGCCGGCCTGCTGCACCGCGTTCAGGTTCTTCTGCAGAGCCTTGACCGCCTTGCCGGTGGAACCGCGGCGCAGGATGCCGTCGTGGGACGGCAGAGGCGCGGCGTTGCTGTAAGCGGGGCGGCCGTAGCCCACCACACAGGCGGAGTTGCGTCGCCTGCGCCGGAAGGCGTCGGAGGTGTTGCCCTCCAGCGTGGTGATGGTGTGGTTGGAATGCACGGCCTCCACGAGCCCGACGTGGTCGATGCCGCTGATGGAGCGGCCACCGGACCAGTCGAAGAAGACGACGTCCCCGGGGCGGATGCCTCCGAGGCCGTAGTGCCAGCGTCCCTTGCTCTGGAAGGCGCGCGCGTGGGCGGTGGTCAGGGCGTACTTGCCCATCACTGCCTTGAGGTTGTCGGAGTGGGCGGCCTCGTAGCTGATGGACATGTCGCACCACGGGCCGGAGAAGCCGTACCAGGAGGTGACGGTGTTGTGGTTGGAGCCCGGTGGGTGCTCGGTGGTCCCCAGCAGCTTACGGGCAACGGCGATCATGCCTTGGGCGGTTCCCATCTCACAGCTCCATGTCTTCGGGGAGGGCGTCGACGTCGGACGTCACTTCCTGGTCGGGGTCCTGGCTGACGCCGTCCTGGTCGGGGTCGACGTCGAAGATCCCCGCACCACCAACCGGGTACGGCGGGGTGGGTTCGGGCTCGGTCATGAGTGCTGCTCCTTCTTGTCCGGTTCGGATGTGGATGTGCACAGGTGGTGAGCGGGTGTGCCGGGGCTCAGGACACGAGCACCAGCCAGGTGTCCGGACCGGCGATGCCGTCGGAGGTGAGGTCGTGGGCGGTCTGGAAGGCCGCGAGCGCGTCGCGAGTGCCCGTGCCGAAGCGGCCGTCGACGGTCAAGGACGCCCCGTGGGCGTTCAGCTCCTCCTGGAGCGCCCGTACCGCCGGGCCGGTGTCACCCTGCCGGACGGTGGCCACCAGGGCCTGCCAGGTCCGGGGGCCGACGATGCCGTCCGCCGTGAGGCCCTGGGTGGTCTGGAACGCGACGACCGCCTCCCGCGTGCCGGCGCCGAACTGGCCGTCCACCGCCAGGGACGCCCCGCGCGCGTTCAGCAGGTACTGCACGGTGGTGACCCGGCGTCCGCTCTGGCCCTGCTGGACGAGAGGCCAGGCGGGAGCTGGCGGCGGAGGCGTGTAGTCGCCGAGGGCGAAGGCCGTCAAGTTCTCGCGAGTGCCGTTGAAGACGTCCTGGTCGCCGGGGAAGTCCCCGGCGCCGGCGGTCTGCCAGACGGTGTACGTGCTCCAGCCCGCAGGCAACGGGGTCGCCTGGCCGGTGTGGTTGGCGATCCACAGCGGATCGGTGGCGCCGAACCCGGCATGCCCGCCGGTGCAGCTCGACCACCAGCCGGTGGTCGTATAGATGACCGGGGCGCGTCCGGTGCGGGCCCGGTACTCGTCCCGGAAGCCGGCGATCCAGCCCACCATCGCCTTCGGGGTGAGCCCGTAGCAGGTGTCGCCATGCGGGTTGTACTCGATGTCCAGCGCGCCGGGCAGGGTCGTGCCGTCGGCGACCCAGGTGCCGCCATGGTCCACGAAGTAGTCGGCCTGCTCCCGGCCACCGGAGACGTCCGGGCGGGCGAAGTGGTAGGCGCCGCGCACGAGTCCGGCGTCGGCCGCACCGTTGTACTGCTGGGCGAAGTAGCTGCTGGTGTAGCCGGTGCCCTCGGTCGCCTTGACGTAGGCGAAGGCCGCGCCCTTCGCGGCCACCGACGACCAGTCCACGTTCCCGTCGTAGCCGCTCACGTCGAGCCCCCGCAGCGCCCCGGGCACCCGGGGCGAGGCAGCCGCCTGATGGGCTGTGACCTCCGGGACCAGGGCCGCGAGGACGGTGGCCACGACGGCGGCGCACCGGGCCAGGCGTCCGGCGGTCACGGGCGCACCAGGCCGTAGAAGACGGACGCGGACAGCGGGTAGGTCTTGTCATAGACGCCGTACTGGCCGGGCTTGTCGGGGTTGGTGGTGTTCCCGGAGACGACCCGCACGTTCTGGCCGCCGACCTGGTCGACGACGCCGATGTGGTAGCGGTTGCCCGCGCTGCCGAAGATGATCAGGTCGCCCGGCCGCGCGGTGCTCAGCTGGTCGGTGGGCACCCACCTGCCCTGGGCGACCGCCCAGTCGTACACCTGCGGCACGCTGTTCAGCGACGGGATCCCGACCCCGGCCTGGCGCCAGACCCAGGTGGCGAAGGCCGCGCACCATTCGTCGCAGATGCTGTACGGCTTGCCGGGTACGCACCGGCCGGCATCCGCCGTGGTGCCCACCTCGCCCATGGCGATCGCGACGGCCTTCTCCCGGATGGCGTCGGTGTCGTGGCAGCTTTCGACGAGCCGCTCGACGCCCATGGACTTCATGGTCAGCGGTCCGGCGAGGCCGTCCGCCGAAAGGCCGTGGGCGCTCTGGTAGTTCTTCACCGCGGCCTTGGTCGCGGCATCGTAGAGGCCGGTGGCGGAGGTTCCGGCCTTCGCCTGGACTTCCTTGACGACGGCGTCGAGGGCACCGAGGGTCTTCGGCCCGATGATGCCGTCGATGCTCAGGCACCGGTCGCTCTGGAACGCCGAGGTCGCCTTCTTGGTCTGCGTCCCCTCGATTCCGTCTTCGGCGAGCGAGCCGTACGCCAGACCGTTCAGGTCGCGCTGTGCCCGCGTGATGTCCGGCGCGGTCGCCGCCGTCGCCAGGTCCGGGGCGGACACCAGGGCGCCGGCCGCGATCACGGCCGTGACCATGCCCAGCAGGGCCCGTCGGGTGTGCCGCCGCGACCGGGCGGCGGGCTGAACGCGTAACGCCATGTGGATTCCTCTTCCGTGGCGGTGGGGGCGGCAAGGCCAGGTGGACGGCACCGGCGGAACCCCCGTGTTCGCCGGTGCCGCATCGGTTCTACGGGAGTCGCGTTGTCCGGTGTCGGTGATGTGGCGCCGGACAAACAGCTCCGGACAATAAGGTGACGTCGACACGTCACGTCCTGGGGGTGGGAATGCCTCGTACCGAGCGTCCACTGGAAGATGACGGCGGCTTATTGACCGCGTTCGCAGCTGATCTCCGCCGGTTGCGCGACAAGGCCGGAAAGCCCACCTACCGGAAGCTCGCCGCGCTGGCGCACTACTCCTCCAGCACGCTCGCGGACGCGGCCGGGGGCCGGAAGCTGCCGAGCCTGGAGGTCACACTCGCCTTCGTCCGTTCCTGCGGGGGTGACGAGAGGGAGTGGGAGGCCCGCTGGCACGAGGTCGCGGCGGAACTGGCCACCGGAGGACCGCCGGACGGGCGCCAGGCCCCCGTGCCCCGGGACGACCGGGAGTGCCCGTACGCCGGGCTGGCCGCGTTCCAGCCCGAGGACGCCTCCCTGTTCTTCGGACGCGAGCGGCTCACCGACGATCTGGTGGCCCGGGTCCGCGGCCACCGGTTCACCGCCGTGTTCGGCGCCTCCGGATCCGGGAAGTCCTCACTGCTGCGCGCCGGGCTGATCCCACGGATACGGGGAGACGCGAACGGGAACGGGGACGGCGGCGCCCGGGTCCCCGGGTGGCCGACGCTGCTGTTCGCGCCGGGCGCGCATCCGCTGGAGGAGTGCGCCGCCCGGCTCGCCGCCTTCGGCCATCGGTCGGCGACCGCCCTGCACGGGGAGTTGCGGGAGAATCCCCGGGCGCTGCATCTGACCGTGCTCCAGGCGCTGGCCGGGGAAGGCCGGGACGAGGACACCGAACTGCTCGTGGTGATCGACCAGTTCGAGGAGGTCTTCACCCTGTGCCAGGACCGGTCCGAACGCGCCCGGTTCATCGAGGCGCTGCTGACGGCGGTCCAGACGTCCAACAGCCGTATCCGACTGGTTCTGGGCGTCCGTGCCGACTTCTACGCCGCCTGCTCCGAGTACCCGGAGCTGGTCGAGGCGCTGCGGGACGCCCAGGTGCTGGTGGGCCCCATGTCCACCGAGGAGCTGCGGCGCGCCGTCAGCCGGCCCGCGATCCGGTCCGAGTGCACGGTCGAGGGGTCGCTGCTGGCCCGCGTGGTCGCGGAGGCCACCGGCCAGGCGAACATCCTGCCGCTCGTCTCGCACGCCCTGCGCGAGACCTGGCAGCGGCGCCGCGGCAACACCCTCACCCTGGCCGGCTACGAGGCCACCGGAGGCATCACGCACGCCCTGGCCAACACCGCCGAGGCCCTGTACCAGGAGCTGTCGGCCGAACAGCGGCGGCTCACCCGGGGGATCTTCCTGCGGATGGTGGCCCTGGGAGAGGGTACCGAGGACACCAAACGGCCCGTGCTCCGCGAAGACCTGGGCTCCGGCGCCGACACCGACACCGTCCTGGACCTGCTGGCCCGGGCCCGTCTGGTCACCCTGGACCGGGACACCGTCGAGATCACGCACGAGGCGCTGCTGCGGGCCTGGCCCCGGCTGCACCGCTGGATCGACGAGGACCGGACCGGGCTGCTGCTCCATCAGCAGGTCGCGGACGCGGCGGCCGCCTGGGACCGACAGCACCGGGACCCCGGGGCGCTGTACCGGGGCACCATGCTGACCACCGCGCGTGCCTGGGCCGACCGGCACGGCGAGGACCTGCGGCTCGCCCCGCGCGTCGCCGAGTTCCTGCGGACCTCGGCGCGGCACGAGACCCGGGCCGCCCGGCTGCGCCGCACCGGTATCGTCGTGGCGTCGGTGCTGGCCCTGCTCGCCTCGGTCGCCGGTGTCGTGGCGTACCAGACCAACGCGACCGCCCGGGCCGAGCACGACAACGCGGTCTTCGGTGAGGTCCGCACCGAGGCCGACCAGCTCCGGGCGACCGACCCTTCGCTCGCCGCCCAGCTGGACGTCGCCGCCTACCGCATCCGGCAGCGCCCCGAGATCCGCACGGATCTGATCAGCGCGGCGGGCACCCCGCTGTCCACGCCGCTGCCCAGCGGGAACCGCACGGTCTACGCGGTGGCGTACAGCCCCGACCACCGCACCTTGGCCTCGGCGGGCAGGGACGGCAAGGTGCGGCTGTGGAACGTGGCCGACCCGTCCGATCCCCGGCCGCTGGGGAAGCCCGTCGACAGCCACGCCGGCACGGTCTACTGGCTCGCCTTCAGCCCCGACGGCCGCACCCTGGCCGGAGCCGGGCGCGACCGCACCGTACGACTGTGGAACCTCACCCGCCCGGCGCACCCCGTCCCGTGGGGGGCGCCGCTGCGCGGCCACACCGGCTACGTCTTCTCGGTGGCGTTCAGCAGGGACGGGAACACCCTGGTCAGCGCGAGCGACGACGGATCGGTCCGGCTGTGGAACATCACCGACCGGGCCCGCCCCGAGAAGCTGGGCCCACCGCTCCGGGGCCACAAGGGCGCGGTGGCCTCGGCGTCGTACAGCCCGGACGGCCGCACGGTCGCCAGCGCCGGGCACGACCACAGGATCGTGCTGTGGGACGTTTCGGACCCGGCCGAGCCCAGGAAGCTGGGGCGGCCGCTCACCGACTCCGGTGACACGGTGTTCGCGACGGCGTTCAGCCCGGACAGCCGCGTCCTCGCCGGGGTCGGCAACGACCGGGTGGTACGGCTGTGGAACGTGGCCGATCCCACGAAGCCCGCCCTGCTCGGAAAGCTGGAGGGGCACACCGACACCGTCTACGCGGCCGCTTTCAGCCCGGACGGCACCGTGCTGGCCACGGCCGGGGCGGACCACTCCGTGCGGTTGTGGAACGTGGCCGACCCCGCTCATCCCCTGCCGCTCGGGCAGCCGCTGGCCGGCCACACGGAGTACGTCTACTGGCTGGCGTTCAGCCCCGACGGCCACACGCTGGCCTCCGCCGGGGCCGACCACACCGTACGGCTGTGGACCCTTCCGCGCATGGTGTTGCCCGGCCCCAGCTACGTCAACACGGTGGCCTTCAGCCCGAAGCGGCACATCCTGGCCGACGGCTCCACCGACGCCGCCGTACGGCTGTGGAACGTCGCCGACCCCGCCCGCCCCAGACCGCTGGGCCGGCCGCTGATCGGTCACCGCAACGCGGTCCGGAAGCTGGCGTTCAGCCCCGACGGCACGGTGATGGCCAGCGCCAGCCGGGACGGCACGATCCGGCTCTGGGACACCGCCGACCCTGCTCGGGCACGACGGCTGGGCGAACCGCTCAAGGGGCATACGGGCGAGGTCAACTCGGTTGCGTTCAGCCCCGACGGCCACCTCCTGGCCAGCGCGGGCTACGACGACCACACGGTCCGGCTCTGGGATGTCGCCGACCCGGCGCGGGCGCGCGAGGTGGGAGACCCCATCACCGTGCACCGGAACTCCGTCACCGCGGTGGCCTTCAGCCCCCGCGGCCACGTCCTCGCCAGCGCGAGCGCGGACGACACCACCCGGCTGTGGAACGTGACGGACCCGGCCCGTCCCAGGCAGCTCGGCCGGGAACTGGCGGTGAGCAGCGGCGGGGTCTACGGGGTGGCCTTCAGCCCTGACGGCCGCACCCTGGCCACGGCCAACGTCGACCACACGGTACGGCTGTGGAACGTCACCGATCCCGCCCGGCCGTCCCAGCTCGGCTCGGCGTTGTACGGCCACACCAGCTTCGTGTACGCGGTGGCCTTCAGCCCGGACGGGAACACCCTGGCCAGCAGCAGCGACGACAGCACCCTACGGCTGTGGAACGTGACCGACCCGGGGAAACCCACCCAGCTCGGCACGGCCCTCACCGGGCACTCCGGCCCGATCGACGACACCGTCTTCAGCCCGGACGGGCGCACCCTGGCCAGTGCGAGCGACGACCACACCGTACGGCTGTGGTCCATGGACCCTGCCCGCAACGTACGGCGCATCTGCGACTCCACGCCCCACACCCTCACCCGGCAGCAGTGGCGGCACTACATCCCAGGGCTCTCCTTCGAGCCCACCTGCCGCTGACCCGTGGTTCAGGCGCGGGTGTCGCCCGGCAGCGGCGCGGCCGGGCCGGGCGGCGCCACCCGCACCTTCTCCGTCTTCACGCTGCGCCGCTCCCGCTTCGCCACCCAGTTCGCGCACCACGACAGCAGCATGCACATCCCGATGTAGACCGGTGAGATGACCATCACGACCGGGATGAACGGCAGGTCGTAGTCGAGGTTGGACGCGATGAGCTTGCCCGCGTGCAGGAACTCCTCGTAGGTGATGAGGAAGCCGAGCGAGGTGTCCTTCAGGGCCACCACCAGCTGGCTGATGATCGCGGGCAGCATCGCCCGTACCCCCTGGGGCACCAGGACGTACGTCATGACCTGCGTCTTGCGCAGGCCCAGGGAGTACGCCGCCTCCCGCTGCCCGCGGTCCACCGCCGCCACGCCCGCGCGGAACACCTCGGCGAGCACCGAGCCGTTGTACAGGGTCAGCCCGGTGACCAGGGCGGGCAGCGGCTGCACCTTCAGGGCCACGAAGACGAAGAAGATCATCACCAGCACGGGCATCGCGCGGAAGAACTCCACGATCAGCGTGGCCGACCAGCGCACCGGGCGGTGGTCGGACAGCCGCCCGGCGGCCAGCACCCCGCCCAGCGCCAGCGAGAGGACGGCGGCGAGCCCGAACGCCTTGAGCGTGTTGCCGAGCCCGCGCAGCAGCAGCTCCTGGATGCCCACGTACGCGAAGGGCATCCACTTCCGGTACGCGAACTGACCCGTGTCGACAAGGAGATGGATCACCCAGGCGATCAGGGCCAGCAGCGCCAGCGTGGCGATCAGCCCGTAGAGGCGGTGGCGGCGGACGGTGCGCGGCCCGGGGACGTCGTAGAGGACGGCGGTGGTGGTCAACGCGGCACTCCCCAGCGCTTCTCCAGCACGGTGAAGATCGCGCTGATGGTCAGGGTCACGAGCAGATAGCCCACGGCGATCCAGACGAAGGACCAGACGACGCTGTAGCCCATCTCGTTGAGCGGTTTGTAGGTGCCGAGCAGTTCGGTGACGCTGAACGACCCGGCGATGGCCGAGTTCTTGGCGAGCGCGATCAGCGTCGAGCCGATCGGCGGGATGACGGCGCGGAACGCCTGCGGCAGCACCACCGCCCCGAGCGTCTGCTCGAAGGTCATGCCCAGGCTGCGGGCGGCCTCGCCCTGCCCGACCGGCACCGTGTTGATGCCCGAGCGCACCGCCTCGCAGATGAACGCCGAGGTGTAGCAGCCGAGGGCGAGCACCGCGAAGGCGGTGAACGGCAGGACCAGCCCGAAGCGCGGCAGACCCAGCATCACCGCGAAGAACAGCAGCGTCAGCGGGGTGTTGCGGAGCACCGTCACCCAGCCGGTGCCGAAGGCGCGCAGGCCGGCGACCGGCGCGACCCGGAAGGCGGCCATCAGGACGCCGAGGGCGAGGGCGAGCAGCGAGGCGTAGACGGTCAGCTCGATGGTGCCGAGCAGACCGCGGCCGTAGAGCGAGAAGTTCTGGGTGAGCACGTCCATGAGCGCGGGCCTCAGTGGTAGCGGTCGACGGCGGGCGGTTTCGGGGCGGGCACACCGGACAGGCCGAGGGTCGCGTTGTACGCCCGTCTCCAGTTGCCGTCGCGCACATGGGCCTCGATGGCGTCGTCCAGCGCGAAGCGCAGCGCGACATCCCGCTTGGGTACGCCGATGCCGTACGGCTCCTTGGAGAACGGCCTGCCCACGACCTTCAGCTCCTTGGGCGCCTTGGCCGCGTAGCCGAGCAGGATGACGTTGTCCGTGGTGACCGCGTCGACCTGGTAGCTGAGCAGGTTGTCCACGCACACCGAGTACGTGTCGTACGCGACCGCGTGGGCCTTGGGGTAGTCGTGCTGGATGCGCTGCAGCGGGGTGGAACCGGCCACCGAGCAGACGGTCTTGCCCGCCAGGTCGCGGGGGCCGTGGATGTCGTTCGTATCGGCGCGCACCAGCAGCGACTGCCCGGCCATGTAGTACGGACCGGCGAAACCGACCAGCCGTTTGCGCAGCGGATTGATGGTGTAGGTGCCGACGTAGTAGTCGATCTGGCCGTTCTGGAGCGCGGTTTCCCGGTTGGCGGAGGCGATGGTCCGGAACCGGATGGTCCGGGGCGGGAAGCCGAGGGACGCGGCCATCATCTTCGCGATCTCGATGTCGAAGCCGGAGTAGCGGCCGGTGGCCGGGTCCCGCTCGCCCAGATACGGCTGGTCCTCCTTGACCCCGACGATCAGGTATCCGCGCCGCTTCGCCTTCCGCCAGGTCGGCGAGGACGGCAGCCGGAAGCCGGTGGCCACCCTGTAGTGCGGCAGCTCCTCGGGCTTGGGGCCCTTGGCGGGCGGGCTGCCCTGCTTGCCGCAGCCGGCGATGGCGCCGCCGGTGAGGGCGAGGAGCAGCGCGAGGACGGCGGTCAGGGTGCGCCTCATGTGCGTCATCACCCGGCTCATTGCTTGAGGATCTTGGAGAGGAAGTCCCTGGCCCGGGCGGTCTCCGGCGCCTTGAAGAACTCCTCCGGGCTGCGGTCCTCCACGATGCGGCCGTCGGCCATGAAGACCACGCGGTTCGCGGCGTACCGGGCGAAGCCCATCTCATGGGTGACGACGGCCATCGTCATCCCGTCCCGGGCGAGCTGCCGCATGACCTCCAGCACCTCATTGATCATCTCCGGGTCCAGCGCCGAGGTCGGCTCGTCGAAGAGCATCACCTTCGGGTCCATGGCCAGCGCGCGGGCGATCGCCACCCGCTGCTGCTGACCGCCGGAGAGCTGCGCGGGGTACTTGTCCGCCTGGTCCGCGAGCCCCACCCGGTCCAGCAGCTCCCGGGCCCGCCGCCCGGCCTCCGCCTTGCCGCGCCTGCGGACCTTCACCTGGGCGAGCATCAGGTTGTCCAGCACGGTCCGGTGGGCGAACAGATTGAACGACTGGAAGACCATCCCCACTTCGGCCCGCAGCCGCGCCAGCTCCTTGCCCTCCTCGGGCAGCGGCCGCCCGTCCACCACGATCGAACCGGACTCGATGGTCTCCAGCCGGTTGATCGTCCGGCACAGCGTCGACTTCCCGGACCCGGACGGCCCGATGACCACCACGACCTCCCCGCGGCCGACGGTGAGGTCGATGTCCTGGAGAACGTGGAGCGCGCCGAAGTACTTGTTGACGTTGCGCAGCTCGATCAGCGGTTCACCCACGGCCATGCCGCGCAAACTATCCACACGAAAGCGGCACTTCGGTCAGGACACGCACCAATGGGTGGATAACGCCCGATAGTGGCCCCCTCAGCCCTCCGAGACCTCCGCGTACAGCTGGGACAGCTCGGGGGCGCCGTCGGCGGCCCATTGGTGGCCCGCCTCGACCACGTCGACCTCCCGGCCGGAGTCGAGCCGGACCACGGGGCGGCCGTTGGGCCACACCTGCCAGACGGCGCCCGGCACGGTGCGGACGATGACCGTGCCCAGATACAGCCCGGCGTCGTTACCGAGCCAGGGCAGCTCCTCCGGGTCGTCGCGCCAGCGCGGTACCAGCTGGTCCAGCGCCTCCAGGGAGGCTGCCGAGTCGTCGAGCCCGATGCCCGCCTGCGCGGCCCGGGCACGCAGCAGTTCGCATTCGGAGAGGAGCTGCGCCACGCCTTGGGGGTCCGCCTCCTGGGCGCTCATCAGAGCCGTACCGGAGACCGCACCGTGCCGCTTGCGCCAGTTGTCCAGGAAGGGGATGTTCATACGGCTCAGCGTCGCACCAAGTGCACGGGCGCACCACAGGGCGCGCGGCGGCGTCCGTGACCCGTTGCTTGTCTTGACGACACCCGGCCGTCTCCCTACGTTCGCCATGCACCTGTCGAATCGCCGGTCGGGTCGGTTACGAGAGGGGACACCTATGCGCGTCGTCAGACCATGGAACGTGGCCGGGATGGTCGCGGGAGGTGCCACCCTCGTACTCCTCGCACCGGCCGCACCCTCGGTGGCGCAAGGCACCACCACCCCCAAGCCGCTCCCTTTGGAGCGGCTTTTCGACAACCGGGCGGTCGGCGACGACACCGCGCCGGGCACGGCGGACTTCGACGGGGCGGGCAACTCCCTCTCCGCACAGGACCTGCGGGCCGCCGGCTGGACCCCCGGCCGCGCCATCGACCTCGACGCGGCGCGGCTCACCTGGCCGCGCAGCGCCGGGTCCCGGCCCGCCCGGCCCGACAACGTGATCGCCGACGGGCAGTCGGTGCGGCTGCGGGGGCGCGGCGACGCGCTCACCTTCCTGGTCGCGAGCAGCTCCCCGGGCGGCCCCGGCGCCGGGGCGAGCGGCACTGGCCGGGTCCGCTACCGGGACGGTTCGTCCGGTACGTACACCCTGAGCGCCCCCGACTGGCGCGCGGGCCCCGCCGCCACCAAGGCGGTCGGCCTCCCGCACGTCAACACCGCCGACGGGCAGCGGGCGGAGGCGGCCCGGCTGTACGCGGTGACGGTGCCCCTGCGCGGCGACCGGCAGGTCGCGTCGGTGACCCTGCCGAAGGACCCTGGCCCGGGGTCCGATCTGCACGTCTTCGCCGCCTCGCTGCGGCAGCCCGCGCGGGGCTGGACCGGCAGCTGGGCGGCGAGCACCGCCGGATACACCAAGGCCGGGCCGTGGACCGACCAGACGCTGCGGCTCGTCGTGCACACCAGCGCGGGCGGGCCGGGCGCCCGGATCCGGCTGGAGAACACCTTCGCCGCCGCCCCCGTCGAGATCGGCCACGCCACGGTCGCCCTCCAGGCGAGCGGCGCGGCGGCGAACGGCACCCCGGTGCCGCTGACCTTCCGGGGCCGGGCCGGTACGTCGATCCCGGCGGGCGCGCAGGCCTTCAGCGATCCTGTGGACTTCGCCGTCCCCGCCGACGCGAACCTTTTGGTCAGCATTCACCTTCCCGGGCCGGTCGCGGCGGTGCCGGTGCACACCCAGGCCACCCAGCGTTCCTTTCTGAGCGCGCCGGGCAGCGGTGACCGTACGGGCGAGACGGGCGCCGACGCGTACACCGGCACCCTCACCACCTGGCCGTTCCTCACCGGCGTCGACGTCCGGGGCGGCCCGGGGTCGGTGGTCGCCCTCGGCGACTCCATCACCGACGGCACCAAGTCCACCATGGACGCCAACCGGCGCTGGCCCGACGTCCTCGCCCGCCGGCTGCGCGCCCCCGGGGCCGGTGTGCCCGCGTACGGCGTCGTCAACAGCGGCATCTCCGCCAACCGCGTGGTCACGGACGTCTATCCCGGCGACGGGGTCTCCACGGTCACCAGCGGGGTGAGCGCGGGCAGCCGCCTGGAGCGGGACGTCCTGGCCCAGACCTCCGCCCGTACGGTCGTCGTCTTCCAGGGCATCAACGACCTGCGCTGGGGCACCTCGGCCGAGGACGTCATCGCGGGCCTGAAGGCCATCGCCGCCCGGGCGCACGCGCGGGGGCTGCGGGTGCTGGGCGGGACGATCACGCCCTGCGAGGGCGAGTCGCTGTGCACCGCCGACGCGGATGCCCGGCGTTCCGTGGTGAACGCCTTCATCCGCGCAGGCGGCGGGGTGTTCGACGCGGTCGTGGACTTCGACGCGGTCGTACGCGACCCCGCGCACCCGTCGCGCATCCTCCCGGCGTACGACAGCGGCGACCATCTGCACCCGGGGGACGCGGGGTTGAAGGCGATGGCGGACGCCGTGCCGTTGCGGGCGCTACGGGGCTGAGGAGGGCCGCACCCGCGCGCGAGAGCCCCGGGGCACCCCGGACAGGCGCACCCGGCCGCCGGGTTACGGCTGGAGGTCCACCACCACCGGGGCGTGGTCGGACGCGCCCTTGCCCTTGCGCTCCTCGCGGTCCACGTAGGCGTCGCCGACGGCACCGGCGAACGAAGCGTTGCCGTAGACCAGATCGATCCGCATGCCGCGGTTCTTCGGGAAGCACAGCTCCCGGTAGTCCCAGTACGTGAAGGGGTGGTCGTACTTCAGGGGGCGGGGGACGACGTCCGACAGGCCGGCCTCGCGCAGGGCGGCCAGGGCCTCGCGCTCCTTGTCGGTGACGTGGGTGAGGCCGTCGAAGCGGGAGCGGTCCCAGACGTCGTCGTCGGTCGGGGCCACGTTGAAGTCGCCGAGGACGGCGAAGGGCCGGGGGCCCTTCGCGTCCTCGGCCACGGCCTCCCGCAGGGCGTCCAGCCAGCGCAGCTTGTAGTCGTAGTGCGGGTGGCCGACCTCGCGGCCGTTGGGCACGTAGACCGACCAGACGCGGGCGGGGCCGCAGGTGGCGGCTATCGCGCGGGGCTCCTGGCCGCCGTCGTAGTCGGGGCCGCCGGGGAGGCCGGAGACCACGTCGCCGAGGCCGACCCGGGAGACGACGGCCACCCCGTTCCACCGGCCGGTGGCGTTGACCGCGGCCTCGTAGCCCAGCTCGCGCAGGGGCTCGAAGGGGAAGGCCGTCTCGGCGCACTTGGTCTCCTGGACGCACAGCACGTCCGTGCCGCTGCTCTCCAGCCAGGCGAGCAGCCGGGGCAGCCGGGCGGTGATCGAATTGACGTTCCAGGTCGCGATGCGCATGGGGGACAACTTACATCCCGGGTCCGACACCTAGAGCGGAAGCGTTTCGCCCGGGGTCAGGCGGATGTGTTCCGCGGCGCCGGTCCCCGGTCCGTCCGGGCCCAGCATCCGGCCGTACACCATCGGGCCCAGATCGGACAGCAGGGCGTCGTGGATGTCGATCGCGCGCCGCGGGGCCACCTCGCGCACGTAGTCGAGGATCTCGGAGAACTTGTTCCAGGGCGCGTGCAGCGGCAGCAGCAGCGTCTCCACGGGGCGGTCCGGGACGGTGAGCGCGTCGCCCGGGTGGAAGACCGCGCCGTCGACCACGTAACCGACGTTGGTGATGCGCGGGATGTCGGGGTGGATGACGGCGTGCAGCTGTCCGTGCACCTCGATGTCGAATCCGGCCGCGGTGAAGGTGTCGCCCTCGCCGACCGTGTGGACCCGGCCGGGGAACGCCGCCGAGATCTGTCCGGCGACGCTGGCGAGGGTCCAGATGTGGGCGGCGGGGTTGGCGTCGAGCGCCGCCCGCAGCCGCTCCTCGTTGAAGTGGTCGAAGTGCTCGTGGGTGACGAGGATCGCGTCCGCGCCGACCGCGGCGTCCTCTTCGCTGACGCCTCCGGGGTCGATGACCAGCAGCTGCCCGTCCTTCTCCAGCCGGACGCAGGCGTGGCCCTTCTTCGTGAGCTTCATGAGGATCATTGTCCTCCCTTTTGCCCGCGTTACTCCTCGGGGCTGGTCTCCTCGCGGATGACCCGCTGGGCGACGGCGAAGGCGGAGTTCGCGGCGGGCACCCCGCAGTAGATCCCGGTGTGCAGCAGCACTTCCTTGATCTCGGCCGGCGTCAGCCCGTTGCGCAGGGCGGCCCGGGTGTGGAAGGCGAGTTCGTCGAGGTGGCCGCGGGCGGCCATGGCGGTGAGGGTGATCACGCTGCGGGTGCGGCGGTCGATACCGGGCCGGGTCCACACCTCGCCCCACACGTAGCGGGTGATGAAGTCCTGGAAGTCGCCGGTGAAGTCGTCGACCTGGGACTCCGCGCGGTCCACATGGGCGTCGCCCAGCACCTCGCGCCGGACCTTCATGCCCTGGTCGTACGTGTCGGCGCGGCCGTCAGGGCCCGGCTCGGGCGGCCGGGTGTAGCCGATCTCGACGGGCGGACCGGCGGGCGCGGCGGTCGGGGCGGTACGCGGCGGGGCCGGGGCGGTGACCGGCGGCGGCACCGGCGTCAGCACGGGCTTGACGGGCGGGGCGGAGACCGCGGTCATCCCGGTCGGGTGGTCCGAGGACCGCCACGAGCTGGAGAAGTGGCGTACCAGCAGGTCGGTGACGGCGGCGGGCTGCTCGACGGGCGCCAGATGCGAGGTGCCGGGGACGAGCGCGAGCCGCGCGTCGGGTATGCCCGCGACCAGGACGCGGGCGTCGGCGGCCGGGGTGACCTGGTCCTCGGCCCCGGCCAGGACGAGCGTGGGGACGCCGATCCGGCCCAGCTCGGGGCGGATGTCGAAGGCGGCCAGCGCCTCGCACGCGGCGATGTAGCAGCCGGGGTCGGTGGTGCGGACCATCTGGACGGCCCAGTCGACGATGGCGGGCTGGGCGGCGGCGAAGACGGGCGTGAACCAGCGCTCGGGGGTGGCGCGGGCGATCGGGTCGAGGCCGTTGGTGCGGACCACGACGCCGCGCTGCCGGAAGGAGTCGGCGGTGCCGAAGCGCGGGGAGGCGGAGACGAGCGCGAGCGAGCCCACTCTCAGGGGATGTCGCAGCGCCAGTTCGGCGCCGATGGCCCCGCCGATCGAGCAGCCCGCGTAGCCGAAGCGGTCGACGCCCAGCATGTCGAGGGTGGCCAGCAGCCGGGCGGCGAGTTCCGCGACGGAGGGGGCGGGGTGGGCGGGCGAGCCGCCGTGGCCCGGCAGGTCGAAGCGGAGGACGCGCCAGTGGCGGGACAGCTCGGGTATCTGGCGGTCCCACATATGCCAGGTCGTGCCCAGCGACGGGCCGAGGACGAGTACGGGCCCGTCCTCGGGGCCGTCGGTCCGGTACTGAAGTGTCTTGGTCTCGCTCACCCGGAAACGGTATCCCGAACGTCGTAGCGGTCCCTACGGCGTAACGGTGGAGACCACGTAGACCTTCGGATGGGCCGGGTTGTCGTTCCTGACCGTGATTCTCAGCTTGGGCTGCGGATCCTTCTGCTTGATCACCATTCCGGACCACTCGTGACCGGCGGCTCCGACCTGCCAGCCGACCTTCTTCGCCTGCTCGCGCGTGATGGTCACCGCGCCCTTCTCCAGCGCGGAGCGACGGGTGCCGAGCTTGGCCAGGAAGCCGTCGAGTCCGTCGCGGGAGGTGACGAACTGCACGTACAGCGAGCTGACCTTCCAGGAGTTCGTCTCGTACGAGGCGACCTTGCGCGAGTGCTGCGGGATCGGCACGTCGTAGATGCGCCGCTGCACCCGGGACGGATAGCCCGCGGAGAGGCCCTTGGACTTGGCCGCCTCCGCCTTCTCCTGGCCGCCGTCGCGGCTCTGCATGGCGGAGATCATCAGATAGCCGGCCGGGATCGCGATCAGCAGGAAGACGATCACGGCCCTGAGCCAGCGGCGCCGCGGACGGCCACCGCCGGACCCGCCGGACCCACCGGTCGCGGCGGACGTATCGGACCCGCCGGGTCGTTCGGACACGGGGGTACCTCCGGGGCGCTGCTCGGCGGCGTTCACTCGCGGCCTGCCTGACCGCGCGGCGCCAGCCGCAGCGGGGAGGAGGACCCGGCGCGCTCGTACCGCTCGACCCGGCGGCGGGTGGCGCGGCGGAAGCGGCGGGCGACGAGCCGGGCGAGGTCGGCGGCGCCGACCATCCCCGCCTCGGGCCCCAGCTGGGCCTTGACGATACGGGCCTCCGGCCGGTAGCCGCGCCCGGTCAGGGTGCGCCGGAAGGCGTCCCGGGCCGGGACGATCAGCAGATCGTCGGCGGCGCTGACGCCGCCCCCGATCACGAAGCAGGAGGGGTCGAGGGCGGCGGCGAGGTTGGCGATGCCCACCCCGAGCCACTGGCCGATGTCCTGGAGGAGTTCGATGCACATGGCATCGCCGTCCCGGGCCAGCTCGGTGATCAGCGGCCCGGTGATCTCGTGGATGTTGCCGCCGACCCGGTCGGTGATCCCGTACGCCACCGGCGACTCGGCGGCGGCCAGCTCACGGGCCTCCCGGACCAGCGCGTTGCCGGAGCTGTACTGCTCCCAGCAGCCCCGGTTGCCGCAGGGGCAACGGTGTCCGGCGGGCACGACCTGCATATGGCCGAACTCGCCGGCGACCCCGTACTTGCCGCGCTTGACCTGGCCGTCCTCCAGGATCGCGCCGCCGATACCGGTGCCGAGCGTGATCATGACGAGATGGTCCTCGCCGCGTCCGGCGCCGAACCGCCACTCGGCCCACGCGGCCGCGTTCGCGTCGTTGTCGACCATGACCGGAACGGCGAGCCGCTCGGCGAGCCGGTCGCGCAGCGGCTCGTTGCGCCAGGACAGGTGGGGCGCGAACAGGACCCGGTTGCGATCCGCGTCCACCCAGCCCGCCGCCCCGATGCCGACGGCGTGCACATCGTGCCGGTCGGACAGGTCCAGGACGAGTTCGGTGATGGTGTCCTCGACGACCTTCGGGCTCTTGGACTTGTCGGGCGTCTCGGTGCGCTTGCTCTCCAGGATGTTGCCGTCGGCGTCGACGACCCCGGCCATCACCTTCGTGCCGCCGATGTCGATGCCGACCGTGGGGACCCGGGGCGCGCTCAGGTGCGAGCGGCGCTCACGCGTGCCGACGGTCCGCAGCACGGTGGCCCGGGCCGAGCCCCGGTGCACTCTTTCGCGGTAGATGCTCATCGGCCGGCCCCTTCACCGGTGCGGGGGGTGCGGTCGCTGCGGGTGCGTGCTCGCAAGAGTTCGTCGTCCCTGCGGGGGTCTCGGGAGGCCGGGGCCTCGGCGTGCGGTGGTCATGACGCGGGTGGGGCCCGCTGTGCGATTGTGCCTCAACCGCCCCTCACGGTGCATGGTGAGCCGGGCCCGGCCCCCCTCAACGCGCCAGCTCGTGGGTGAGCTGTTCCAGCTCGCTGCCGCCCGCCATCTGGCGGGTCAGGTCCTCCAGGGCGATCTCGTCCTTGGCGTGGCTGCCCGCCATCGCGCCGCGCTTGAGGAGGACGAAGCGGTCGCCGACCAGGTAGGCGTGGTGCGGGTTGTGCGTGATGAGGACCACGCCGAGCCCGGCGTCGCGCGCGGCGGCGACGTACTTGAGCACCACCCCGGACTGCTTGACGCCCAGCGCCGCCGTCGGCTCGTCCAGCACGAGGACCTTGGCGCCGAAGTGGACGGCGCGGGCGATCGCCACGCACTGGCGCTGTCCGCCGGAGAGGGTGCCGATGGGCTGGTCGACGTCGCGCAGGTCGATGCCCATGCGCAGCAGCTCGCGGTGGGTGGTCTCGCGCATGGCGGGCACGTCGAGGCGGCTGAAGGGGCCGCGGCCCTTGCGGATCTCGGAACCGAGGAAGAAGTTCCGCCACACCGGCATCAGCGGGACGACGGCGAGGTCCTGGTAGACCGTGGCGATCCCGCGGTCCAGGGCCTCGCGCGGCGAGCCGAGCCGGGTGTCCTTCCCCTCGACGGCGAAGGTGCCCTCGTCGTGCTGGTGCAGCCCGGCGACGATCTTGATGAGGGTGGACTTGCCCGCGCCGTTGTCGCCGAGGACGCAGGTGATCCGCCCGGCGTGGACGTCGAGTGAGACGTCCTCCAGGGCCTTGACGTTGCCGTAGTACTTGCCGATGCCGCGCAGCGCGATCAACGGCACGTCCGGTGTGGTGCTCATGCGCTTGCCTCCGCCCGCTTGCGGACCCACCAGTTGAGCAGCGTGGCGAGCAGCAGCATCGCCCCGAGGAAGAACTTGAACCAGTCCGCGCCCCACTGCGCGTACACGATGCCCTTGTTGGTCATGCCGAAGATGAACGCGCCGACGGCGGCGCCGACGGCCGAGCCGTAGCCGCCGGTCAGCAGGCAGCCGCCGATGACGGCCGCGATGATGTACAGCAGTTCGTTGCCGACGCCCTCGCCGGACTGCACGGTGTCGTACTTGAACAGCAGATGCTGGCCGGAGATCCAGGCCGCCAGCGCGACCCCCATATAAAGCCCGATCTTGGTGCGGTCCACGGGCACGCCGACCGCGCGGGCCGCCTCCTTGGCGCCGCCCACCGCGAAGATCCAGTTCCCGGCGCGGGTGCGCAGCAGGATCCAGGTGGCGAGCGCGATCAGGGCGAACCACCACACCACGGTGATCTGCAGCTCCACATCGCCGATGGTCAGCTGGGAGGCGAAGACCTGGCGGGCGGAGGGGAAGCCCTCCATGTCGGCGATGCTCTTGGTGGAGACGGTCTCGCTGATCAGCTTGGTGAAGCCGAGGTTGCAGCCCTGGAGGATCAGGAAGGTGCCGAGCGTGATGATGAAGCTCGGCAGGTTGGTGCGCACCAGCAGATAGCCGTTGAAGAAGCCGATGGCGAGGGTGACCAGCAGGGACACCCCGGCGCCGACCCAGACGTTCGCCGTCATCTGGTACGAGAACATCGACGAGATCAGCGCGGAGGAGGTGACCAGGACGCCGGTCGACAGGTCGAACTCGCCGCCGATCATCAGCAGTGCGACCGGCACCGCCATGATCCCGATGGTGGACGAGGCGTACAGCACGGTGCTGAAGCTGGACCACTGGAGGAAGGCGTCGGCGGCGATCGAGAAGAAGACGAAGACGGCGGCGGCGCCGACGACCGCGCCCAGCTCCGGGCGGCCCGCCAGGCGGCGCAGCAGCGGGGTGCGCGCCACCGGGCGCGCGTCGGTCTCGTCCTTCGGCGGCAGCGTGTCCGCGCTCATCGGGTGCCCCGCTTCGTGAACGCCGCCAGCTTCTTGGCGTCGTCCTTGGTGACGATCTGCGGGCCGGTGAGGACCGGCTGGCCGCCACCGAGCACGTCGGCGTTGTAGCGCTGGAGCCAGAGCAGGTCCACGGCCTCGTAGCCCTGGAGGTACGGCTGCTGGTCGACGGCGAAGCCGAGCGTGCCGTCCTGCAGCCCGGCCGCGACCTTCGCGTTGAGGTCGAAGGTGTCGATCTCCGCCTTGCTGCCCGCCTGGTCGGCGGCCTGGGCGGCGGTGTCGGCGAACGGCGCGCCGAGGGTGAGGACGGTGTCTATGCCGTGGTCGGACTGGAGCTTGGCCTCGATGGAGGACTGCACGTCGGGCATGTTGGTGCCCTCGACGTAGACCTTCTCCAGCTTTCCGTCGAAGGTCTTGGCCGCGCCGTCGCAGCGCTGCTCATGGCCCACGTTGCCCTGCTCGTGCAGGACGCACAGGGCCTTCTTGCGGCCGCGCTTGTTCAGCTCGTCGCCGACGGCCTCGCCCGCGATGGTCTCGTCCTGGCCGACGTGGGTGAGCGCGCCGAACTTCTTGGACTCCGCGGAGCCGGAGTTGACCGTGATGACCGGTATTCCGGCCTTTTCGGCGCGCTTGACGACGGCCTTCATGGCGTCGGGCTTGGCGAGGGTGACGATCAGGCCGTCGACCTTCTGGTCGATGAACGTCTGGACCAGCTGGGCCTGTTCCTTGCCCTCCTTGTTGTGGGCGTAGAGGAACTTCACGTTGTCCTTGACGGCGGCCTGCTCGGCGCCGTTCTGCACGATGTCCCAGAAGGTGTCGCCGTCGCCGGAGTGGGTGACCATGGCGAAGGTCATCCGTGGGGTGTTGACCGCGGCGTGCCCCGAGGCCGCCTGCGCGGCCCGCTTCTCGGCCCGCAGCCCGCCGGTACTGCTGCATCCGGCCAGGGCCGCGCCCAGCAGTGTCGCCAGCACGGCGGCGGTCATCGCGCGTGCCCCTGTCCCAACTCTGGCCACGAAGAAGCCTCGTCCCTCTCGTCCCGTTTCATGTCCGCGGCCGGGAGCGACATGATCGGCCCCGGCCGCCGCCAAGTATCCGTTACGAGGCGCGGCCGGGGTGGTGGGGGGCTGGGGGGTGCGGGTCAGGGGCGTACGAGCAGCTGGAACTCGAACGCGTAGCGCGAGGCGCGATAGGTGTGCGAGCCGAACTCGACGGCCCGGCCCGTGTCGTCGAAGGTCGTCCGCTCCATGGTCAGCAGCGGCGCCCCCTCGGGCTCGCCGAGCTGCTTCCCCTCGTCGGCGGTGGCCGAGCGGGCGCCGACCGCCTGGCGGGCGCTGTGCAGGGTGATGCCCGCGGCGCGCATCAGCCGGTAGAGGCCGGTGTCCTCCAGCTCCGCGCTGTCCAGCTTGAGCAGCCCGGCCGGGAGCCGGTTGGACAGGTGGGCCATGGGCTCGCCGTGCGCCAGCCGCAGCCGCTCGATCAGCACCACCTCGGTGCCCTCCGCGATGCCGAGCGCGGCGGCGACCTCGGCGGTGGCGGGCTCGGTGGTGTTCAGCAGCACACGGGTGGCGGGGCGCTGGCCCGCGGCCTCCAGGTCGTCGTAGAGGCTGCTCAGCTCCAGGGGGCGCTTGACCTGGCTGTGCACCACCTGGGTGCCCACACCGCGGCGCCGCACCAGCAGGCCCTTGTCGACCAGCGACTGGATGGCCTGGCGGACGGTGGGACGGGACAGCCCGAGCCGCCCGGCCAGCTCGATCTCGTTGCCGAGCAGGCTCCCCGGTGCCAGCCGTCCCTTTTCGATCGCCGACTCCAGCTGCTGGGACAGCTGGAAGTAGAGCGGGACCGGGCTGCTGCGGTCCACGCTGAACTGGAGCGCATCCGCCCCGCCGGAGGAGTCTTCTTCCTGCTTTGCCACGGGGCGAGCGTAGCCGGATGAACAGATGACGGGAAGTCGTGAAGTTCGGTTGTCCGGACAAACTACGCAGAGGAGTCGACAACGCTGTCGTTCGTCTCCGTCCGTAACCAGCAGAGCGACCGATGGCCCGGGCCCACCTCCGTCTCGGGCGGCCGCCGCGTACAGGCGTCCATGGCGTACGGGCAGCGCGGCCGGAACCGGCAGCCGTCCCCGACCACCACCTCCCGCCGCTCCGCGTCCCGCCGCGCCCGCGCCGCCAGCCGCTCCGCGCGGGCCGCCCGCGCCCGCTCACGGCCCGCGGCCGAGCTGGGCGCGGCGGCGGCCAGCGCCTGGGTGTAGGGGTGACGGGGTGCGAGGATCACCTCGTCGCTGGGGCCGCGCTCCACGATCTCCCCCCGGTACATGACCATCACCTCGGAGGCGAAGTGCCGGGCGGTGGCCAGATCGTGCGTGACGTACAGCAGGGCGAGCCCGCGCTCGTCCTTCAGCCGGTCCAGCAGCCCCAGGATCTCCAGCCGGATCGACACGTCCAGCATCGACACCGGCTCGTCGGCCAGCAGCACCTCCGGCCCCGGCGCCAGCGCGCGGGCGATCGCGACGCGCTGCCGCTGCCCGCCGGACAGCTCGTGGGGGCGCTTGTGCGCCATGTCGGCGGCGGGTGTGAGGTTCACCGACCGCAGCAGCTCCCGCGCCTGCTCCTCCGCGTCCGCCCCGCGCCGCGCCCGGCCGTTGACCAGCAGCGGGCGGGTGAGGTGGTGGCCCACGGTGTGCGCGGGGTTGAGCGAGGCGAACGGGTCCTGGAACACCATCTGCACGGCCCGCCGGTAGTCCTTGCCCCGGGTCCGCCGCGCACCGCCGAGCCGCACCTCCCCGGCGGTGGGCGTCACCAGCCGCGACAGGGCTCGTACGACGGTCGACTTGCCGCTCCCGGACTCGCCGACGAGCGCGAGCGTCCGCCCGGCGTGCAGCGCGAACGACACCCGGTCCACGGCCCGGAACGGCACCCGGCCGCGCTGCGGGAAGTCGACGGTGAGGCCGGTTACCTCCAGTGCGGTCACGGCTGCCGCCCTTCCGGTCGAGGGGCCCGGGGGGCCCGGGGGGCCGCCCCCGCCCGCGCCACCGTGTGCAGATGGCAGGCGGCCGAGGTGCCCGGAGCGAGGGGGAGAAGGGGAGGCGTCGTCGTGGCGCAGGGGTCGAAGGCGTGCTCGCAGCGGGCGGCGAAGGGGCAGCCGGGCAGGGCCTCGCGCAGGTCCGGCGGGGAGCCGGGGATGCCGCGCAGGGCGCGGCGTTCGCCCGAGAGGTCGGGGAAGGAGCGCAGCAGGCCCCGGGTGTAGGGGTGGGCGGGGTCGGCGGCGATGCGCTCGGCGGGGCCGTACTCGACGATCGAGCCCGCGTACATCACGGCCAGCCGGTCGCTGATCTCCAGCAGCAGCGACAGGTCGTGGGTGATGAAGACGACGCTGAAGCCCAGTTCGTCGCGGAGCCGCTGCACCTCGTCCAGGATTTCGCGCTGGACGACGACATCGAGCGCGGTGGTCGGCTCGTCCATGATGACGATCTCCGGTTCGAGCGCGAGCGCCATGGCGATGACGACGCGCTGCCGCATGCCGCCGGACAGCTCGTGCGGATACGCCCGCACCCGGGCCGGGTCGATGCCGACCATGTCCAGGAGGGCGCGGGCGCGCTCGTACCGCTCGGGGCCGCGCATGCGGGGCCGGTGGGCGCGGAAGATGTCGTCGAACTGCTTGCCGACGGTGGTCACCGGGTTGAGCGCGTTCATGGCGCTCTGGAAGACCACCGACAGCCGGGACCAGCGGAAGGCCCGCAGCGCCTCCCCCTGAAGCGCGAGCAGATCCGTCTCCGTGCCGGCGCGGTCGCGGTGCACGACCCGCCCCTCGGTGAGCCGCGCCGGTGGCCCCAGCATGCGGGCAACGGCGTACGCGAGGGTCGACTTGCCGCAGCCGGACTCGCCCGCGATGCCGAGGAGTTCGCCGCGCCGCAGCTCGAAGCCGACGTCGCGGACGGCACGGGTGGGGCGGTCGCCCTCGTACGTCACGCTGATGTGCTCGGCGCGCAGCACCACGTCTTCCGTCATCGTCCCGCCTTTCGCAACCGCAGCCGCGGGTTGAGGACCTCGTCCAGGCCGAAGCTGATCAGGGACAGGGCCGTGCCGAGCACGGCGATGCACAAGCCGGGCGGGATGAACCACCACCAGGCCCCGCTGGTGAGCGCTTCCGCGTTCTGGGCGAAGTAGAGCATCGTGCCCCAGGTGAGATGGGACGGGTCGGCGAGGCCGAGGAACGCCAACCCGGCCTGGGTGAGGATCGCGAAGATCACCGCGAAGATGAACTGGGAGACGATGATGGCCAGTTCGTTGGGCAGGATCTCCACCAGCACGATCCGCCACCGCTTCTCCCCGTACACCCGCGCCGCCAGCACATAGTCGCGGCTGCGCAGCGACAGCGTCTGGGCGCGCAGCACCCGGGCGGAGGCGGCCCAGCTGGTGAGGGCGATGACGAGGATGGTGGACCAGGAGCCGCCGCCCTTGACGTACGCGGAGACGACGATGACCAGCGGCAGCCCGGGGATGACCAGGAAGACGTTGCTGATCAGGGACAGCGCCTCGTCCGCGAGCCCGCCGAGGAAGCCGCCGCCGATCCCGGCGACGACGGAGACGACGGTCGCGATGAGGGCGGAGGCGACGCCGATCACCAGCGTGCCGCGGGCGGAGACCACCAGCTGGGCGAAGACGTCCTGCCCGGTCTGGGTGGTGCCCAGCCAGTGCGCCCCGGAGGGGGCCTGGCCGAGGTCGGTGGTGAAGGCGTTCGGGTCGTGGATCAGCCACGGGCCGAGGAGCGCGGTGAGGACGAAGGCGGCGAGCAGGGCGAGGCCGGTGGCGAAGCGGCGGGAGCGCAGCGCGGGCCGAAGCCAGCCGCGGCCGCCCGCCCGTGGGGTGGTCGTCGGGGTCGCGGGGACGGTGGGCGCGGTCATCGGGCCTGCCTGGTGCGGGGGTCGACGAAGCCGTACACCAGGTCCACCAGGAAGTTGGCGGCGAGGACGCCGAAGGTGATGACGAGGAAGACGGCCTGCATGAGCGGGTAGTCGGTGTTCTGGACGGCCTGGAGCAGGGTGAATCCCATGCCGGGGTAGGAGAAGACGATCTCCATCACGAGCGAGCCGCTGACGATGAAGCCGAGCGAGATGGCGAATCCGGCGACCGAGGGCAGCACCGCGTTGCGGGCCGCGTAGCCGACCATGATCGTGCGCGGCGGAAGCCCCTTGGCCTCGGCGGCGACCACGTAGTCCTCGGCCAGGGTGGAGACCATCATGTTGCGCATGCCGAGCATCCAGCCGCCGACCGAGCTGAGCACGATGGTGGCTGCGGGCAGCACGGCGTGTTCGGCGGCGGAGGTCAGGAAGGCGCCGCTGAAGCCGATGTCCAGCGTCTCGTCGTAGCCGCCGCCCAGCGGCAGCACCCCCCACACCTGGCCGAAGAGGTACAGGAGCAGCAGCGCGAGCCAGAAGTAGGGGATCGCGGCGAGGAAGGTGGTGGAGGGGACGAGGGAGTCGAACCAGCTGCCGCGCCGCCACCCGGCCAGGGTGCCGAGGGTGAGGCCGAGGGCGACGCTGAGGAGAGTGGCGGCGCCGACCAGGACGAGGGTCCAGGGCACGGCGTCGCCGACGACGTCGGTGACCGGGCTCGGGAAGTACGTGACGGAGAGCCCGAAGTCGAGGTGGACCAGCGCGCGCAGATAGTCGCCGTACTGGACGAGGAGATTGCCGTGGCCGAGGCCCAGCATGGCGGCCAGGGCCTCTTCCTGGCCGGGTTCGACGGGCCCGGACTGGGCCTGGCGGGCGAGCATCAGCTGCACCGGGTCGCCGGGGATGAGGCGCGGGAGGAAGAAGTTGACGGTGACCGCCATCCAGGCGGCGATGGCGTAGAAGCCGAGCTTGCGCAGGAGGTAGCGCACGCTGCCCGCCCCCGCCGCTACTTGCCCGCGGCCGGTTTGATGCGGGCGGCGACCCAGCCGCCGTCGGGGTCGAGCCAGATGGAGGGCGCGGCGTACAGATTGTCCTCGGTGGGATAGCCGGTGACCCGGTTGCCGTTGAATTCCTGCTCGTTCTGCGCGGAGAAGAGGGGGATCAGCGGCATGTCCTTGATGAATTCCCGCTGGATCTTGTAGTACCAGGGCTTCTGTTTCGCCAGGTCGGTGGTTTCGCCGATCTTGTCGAGGGCGTGGTCGATCGTGGCGTTGGCGTAGCGGCCGAAATTGCCGACGTTGGTGGTCTCACCGATCTTCGGCGGGATGGAGCTGTCCAGCATCTGGGCGTAGTAGGCGCGCGGGTCGGGGGTGTATCCGGCATTGTCCAGCAGCATCTGGAACTGGCCGCGGGCGCGGTTGTTGGACCACTGGCTGTACGACTCGGCCTTGACGACGAGGTCGATACCGGCCTTCTTCAGCTGGTCCTTCGCCATCTGGGCGACGCTGACGTAGTCCGTCCAGCCGGAGACGAGTTCGACCGTTACGGACAGCTTCTTGCCGTTCTTCCGCCACATGCCGTCCGACCCCCGGGTGTAGCCGGAGTCGGTGAGATAGCCGTCGACCTTGTCCTGCCCGGTCTCCACCATGGCGTCCTTCAGCGACGGGTCGAGGACGGACTGGTAGTTGGGGAGCAGCAGCGCCATGGGGTTGGCGGCGGGCGCCTGGCCGTCGTACACGCTTTTGTTCATGAAGTCGCGGTCGAGGGCGGCGCTGATGGCCTTGCGGACCCTGACGTCCGCGGTGGGGCCGCGCTGGGCGTTGGGCACGAAGGACGTGGTGGCCAGCGGAATGTTGACCAGGTCGAACTTCTTGTTCTTCGCGAGGTAGTTCTTCTTGATGTCGGGAATGAAACCGCCCGCCCAGTCGATCTGCCCGGAGGTGACCGCGGCGTTGGCGGCGTTGTTCCCGGTGAAGGCGCGATACCGCATGATCTTGAAGTGCGGGAGGCCCTTGATGTAGTAGTCCTTGCGGGCGACGAGATCGAGCGTCGTGCCCTTGACGGATTTCACCTTCCAGGGCCCGGTGCCCACCGGGTTGGGATTCAGCGTGGTCGCCTTCTCCTTGGCGGAGAGCCCGGACCAGATGTGCCGGGGCAGCATCTTTATCTTGCCGAGGAGGAAGTACTCCTTGGTGTAAGCGGACTTGGTGAAGGTGACGACCACGGTGTGCTTGCCCTCGGCGGTCGCGGAGGCCACCGGGAGGGCGTACATGTTGAGCGCCTTGTTGTCCTTCGTCATCCGGAAGGTGTAGGCGACGTCCTCGGCGGTGAAGGGCTTTCCGTCGTTCCAGGTGACGTTCGTCCGTAACTGGATGCGGATGGATTTCCCGCCGTCCGCCCAGGTGTACTTGGTGGCCAGCCAGGGGTCGACCTCGCCGGTTCTCGCCGCGTTGAAGTGGAACAGCGGCTCGTAGATCATTCCGTTGGTCGCCTGGAGCGGCTGCGGCGCGTACGGATTGAAGTTGCGGACGAAGTTGCCGCCGGCCCCGGAGGACACGGTCAGCACCCCGCCGGCGCCGCCTCCGCCACTGCCGCCACCGCCGCAGGCGGCCAGCGTGCCGGAGAGTGCGAATGCGGCCGCCGCGGCGATCGCGCGGCGCGGACGGCCCGTGCTCATCAACGTCATGGTGTCCCCCTCGGTATGCCCGCGCACCCCCGGCGCCGTGAAATTAAGGGGCTCCGTCAGAGGGTGTCAATAGAGCCGACAGCGCCTCTCGACTGAACCGGCTTAGTGGCGCCCTTGTCGAATCCGTCGAATACCCAGGTCCGGCCGTACAGAGCCGCGTTGAGGTGATCTAGACCGCGGAATCGGCCCTCGTACGACCCTCGTCGGAGCCGTTGACTCTAAACCGGTTTAGCCCTTCACTGCTTGAGTAGCGCGGCACTGCCCGCTTCCCCACCGGCCAAGGGAGAGTCCGTCGATGCAGCGCCCCTCCGCCCGGCTCACCGTCCACGACCGCCCCGTCACCTGGCTCGGCGCCAACTTCTGGTCCAGGACCGGCGGCCCGCTGATGTGGCGGAGTTACGACGGCGAGGTGATCGACGCCGAGCTGCGGGTGCTGCGGGACCACGGGCTGACCATGACCCGCTCGTTCTTCTACTGGCCCGACTTCCATCCCGCCCCCGACCGGCTCGACGAAGACATGTGCGCGCGCTTCGCCGACTTCCTCGACCGGCACCGGGCCCTCGGCATGACCACCGTCCCCACCTTCCTGGTCGGCCACATGTCCGGCGAGAACTGGGACCCGTCCTGGCGCGGCGAGCGCGACCTGTACGGCGACGTCTGGCTGGTCGCCCGGCAGGCGTGGTTCGCCCGCGAGACCGTGCGCCGCTTCGCCGCGCATCCGGCCGTCGCCGGGTGGCTGGTCTCCAACGAGATGCCGATCTACGGGCGCGAGCCCGGCACCGCCGCCCCGCCCGCGCCCCGCGAGACCGTCGCCGCCTGGGCCCAGCTCGTCGTGGACGCGGTCCGCGCCGGGGGCGGCACCCAGCCCGTCTCGCTCGGCGACGGCGCCTGGGGGCTGGAGAACTCCGGCTACGACAACGGCTTCCGGGTCCGCGACACCGCCGGCCTGTGTGACTTCCTCGGCCCGCACGTGTACCGCATGGAGGACGACCCGGTGCGCCAGCACTACGCGGCGGCCTGGGTGTGCGAGCTGACCGGCACCTTCGGGCGGCCCGTGATCCTGGAGGAGTTCGGCGTCAGCTCCGACTTCGCCTCCGGCCCGGGCGCGGCCCGCTACTACCGGCAGACCCTGCACAACAGCCTGCTGGCCGGGGCCACCGGCTGGATCGCCTGGAACAACAGCGACTACGACGGACTGCGCGGCCAGGACCCGTACCGCCATCACGCCTTCGAGATGCACTTCGGCCTGACCACGTCGGAGGGCGCCCCCAAACCGCAGCTCCTCGAACTGAAGGAGTTCGCCCGGGTCCTGGAGGAGGTGGACTTCCCCCGCTGCCACCGCAGCCCCTCCGACACGGCACTCCTGGTCTCCTCGTACCTCGACACGCTCTACCCCTTCACCCGCGCCGAGGACCGCGCCTACGTCCAGCAGACCTGCCGTCAGGCGTGGGTCGCCGCCCGCCTCGCGGACACCCCGGCGGCGGTGGTGCGCGAAAGCGACGGCCCGCTGCCCGCCGGCGTGACGCTGTGGCTCGTCCCCTCCACCAAGCAGCTGCTCTCCCCCACCTGGTACGACCTGGAGCAGCGGGCCCGCGACGGCGCGACCGTCTACGTCTCGTACTCCCCCGGCGCCCACGACGAACAGCGCGGCCCCTGGTACGCCCACCTGAACGAACTCTTCGGCGTCCGCCACCAGCTGGACTACGGACTGCTCGACCCCATCGAGGACGACGAGGTCACCCTCACCCTCACCCGCCCCTTCGGCACCCTCCCCGAGGGGGCCAGGCTCACCTTCCGCGCCGCGGGCGCCCGGGCGTACCTCCCCGTCGAACCCGACGGCGCCGAGGTCCTGGCCGTCGACGGCCGCGGCCGCCCGGCGCTGCTGCTGCGCGCGGTGGGCGAGGGCTCCGTCGTCTTCTGCGTCTACCCCGTCGAGCACATGGCCGCGGTCACCCCGCGCGTCAACCCCGAGGCCACCGCCACCCTGTACGACGCCCTCGCCGCCCACGCCGGAGTCCACCGCCCGGTCACCGTCGGCGATCCGCGCGTCGCGGTCGACCGCCTCGTCCACGAGGACGGCCGCACCTTCGTCTGGCTGGTCAGCCAGGCCGCCGAGGAACTGACCGTCAAACCAGCCGTCACCGGCGGCGCCACCCTGCTGGACCTGACCGGCGGCCCGGCCGGCACCGTCACCCTGCCGCCGTACGGGGTACGGGTGCTGCGGCTGACCACGGCTCAGGACTAGCCCGGTTCACCGGCCCGTTCAGCGGCCGTCCCTGGGGGCCGGGGTGAACGCGACGGGCAGCGCGGACAGGCCCCGTACCCAGGCCGAGGGGCGCCAGAGCAGCGTGTCGCGGGATACCGAGAGGCGCACATCCGGCAGCCGGTCCAGGAGCACTTCCACGGCGGTCTTCGCGATCGTCTCGGCGATCTCCTGGGCCGGGTGCGGGCAGCGGTGCTCGCCGTGGCCGAAGGAGAGAAAGGCGCTGTTGCCCTCGGTGAAGGCCTGGGTGTCCGGGCGGATCAGGGGGTCGGTGTTCGCGCCGTGGAAACCGAGGATCAGCAGATCGCCCTTGCGGATGTACTTCCCCGCCAGGGTGGTGTCCCGGGTGGCCCAGCGGGCGGCGAGGTTGGCGACCGGGGTGTCCTCCCACAGCACCTCGTTCATCGCCTGCCCGACGCTGTGACGGCCGCCGGAGAGCGAGAGCGCGAACCGCTCGTCGGTGAGCAGCAGCCGCAGGGTGTTGCCGATCCAGTCGGCCGTCGGCTGGTGACCCGCCGTCATGATGACGATCAGGTCCTGGGCGACCAGTTCGTCCGGGTACCCCCGGTACGAGGCGACCAGCCGGGAGGCCACGTCCGGCGCGGGCGCCGTCCGCTTCGCCGACGCCAGCTGATGCATCACCATGTAGACGTGCTGGTAGGCCTCGAAGGGGTTCCCCGTGCCGTCGACCGCGTCGTTCATCGCCTGCACGAGCGCGGGGCCCTCGGCGTCGGGGATGCCGTAGATGCGGGCGAGGACCAGTTCCGGCAGCAGCCGGGCGTAGTCGGCGATCAGCTCGGCCTCGCCCTGGTGGCAGAACTCGTCCACCAACCCGTCGGCGATGTGCTCGGCATGGCGGCGCAGTTCGTACGGATCGACGGCCTCCAGGGCTTCCGCGATGGCCTCGGCGCGCCGCCGGTGGTCCTCGCCGGTCGCGTACACCACGGACGTCTGATCGCGGCTGATCATGGGCGCGAGCGGCCAGTTCTCGGGGATGTTGGCCCACTGGTTCCACTGGTTCGCGTCCCGGGTGAACAGCTCGTCGTCGCTGGTGACCTGGTGCAGTTCGCGGTATCCGAGCACCAGCCAGCCGGGTATGTCCCCGTCGAGCAGCACCGGGGCCACCGGCCCGTGCTCGCCCCGCATCTCCCCGTACACCCCGAAGGGGTTGGTCTGGAAGCCGGGCCCGCTCAGCGACCGCGCGCCCTGATGCGCGGGGCAGCCGGGCGGCGGTGTGGCGGAGGTGGCCGCGGCGTTCTCGGAGGGCGATGCGGGGCTGGCTGTCATCGATCGGGTCCTTGTGCACGAGCGGACATAAGCCAGGCCAGAATAGATTGCATAAGCCACTCATGTGCCCGGACCGCCACGATTCTTCCAGGCCGCGCCCGGGCCGCCTTGGACATCGTCGGTGTTGGACGCCAGCGTGGCTTCGAGAACGTCGCGGGGGCCGCCCACGGCCACCCATCCGCCGACAGGGGTACCCGGATTCGTCGACTCGTCGACCGACAGGACGTAGACGTGACCGTTGCACACGGGTCGAGATGTACTTCGCGCCCACTCCGGCCGCAATGACACCTTCGTTACCCGCGGAGTCGACGTCGGTGCAACCCTTCGGCTTCTCGTGCCCTTCGCGCCCGTCGTGCCCGGTGCGGGCGGACTGCGCCGTGCTGGCGGGCTCGGGCTGCGGCTCGGTCGCCGCCGCGCTGGTTCCGATGCGGTCGGACGGGCTCACGTTTTCACTCAACCGGGCGCCCCAGCCACTCGTCCGCGTACTTCCGGTACGTCCCGTCGTGCGTCGCCAGATGCACCCACTGGTCGACGTAACTCTTGAACTGCGCGTCGGCGCGGGGCAGCGCGTACGCCTTCTCCGAGAACGAGAACGGCTTGTCCGGGTGGACCGCGCACAGTTCGGGGTGGAGCTTCGACTGGTAACGCGTCTCGCTGGCGTCCGTCATCATCACATCGGCGCGGCCGTCGATGATCTCGTCGAAGATCGTGGTGTTGTCGGGGTGGACGGTGAGGGTGGCCCGCTTGATGTGGGCGCGGGCGAACTCCTCGTTGGTGCCGCCCGGGTTGACCACCACGCGGACGCCCGGCCGGTCGATGTCGTCCAGCGTCTGGTACTTCTTCTCGTCCTCGCAGCGCACGATCGGCGTCTTGCCGTCGGTCAGATACGGCTCGCTGAAGGCCGCCTTACGGGCCCGGGCCAGCGTCACCGACACCCCGCCCATGCCGATGTCGCAGCGCCCGGCGGCGAGGTCGTCGACCAGCTTCGCCCAGGTCGTGGCGACGAACTTCGGCTTGGCGTCGAGGCTCTTGGCCAGGTTGCCCGCCATCGCGATGTCGATGCCGGTGTAGGCGCCGGTCTTGGCATCGCGATGGCTGAACGGCCGGTAGTCGCCCGTGGTGCACACGCGCAGCACCCCGCGCCGGGGCACCCGGTCCAGCGCAGTGCCCTGCCCCACGGCGGAGTCGGCCGCGGAGCGGGCGGTGGGCCGGGCCGCCGTGGCGTCGGCCAGGGCCGACCCCGTGGCGGTGACGGCGAGCACAGCGGCGACGGTGGCGAGCGTGGCGGCGCGTCTCATGGGGACTCCTCGGCAGCGGCATGATCACGGCGCGCTCAGAGTGGCAGAAGACGCCGCCCAGGAGAACCCGCCGACCACCTGCTGGAATCCGCCGAGCGCGACGATCTGCCGCGCCGAGCCGCCGTCAGTACCGCTCCGGTCCGGGGTCGTCCAGCGGCGGACCGACCTCCGCGAGGCGGGCCAGCAGCTCGGAGGCACGCTTGGCCACGGTGTCCCGGTCGCCCTCGGACAGCGCCGAGCCCATCCCGCAGGCGACCGCCCCGGCGGCGATCCAGTCCGGCGCGTCGGCCACGGTCACCCCGCCGGTCGGCACGAAGGCGGCCTGCGGCAGGGCGGCCCGTACGTCCTTGATCCAGCGCGGCCCGTACGCCGCGGCGGGGAACAGCTTCAGCGCGTCCGCGCCCAGCTCCATCGCGCGCACCGCCTCGGTGGGGGTGGAGACGCCGGGGAAGACCGGCAGGCCGTAGCGGTGGCCGGTGCGGATGACCTCGGGGTCCAGGCTCGGGGAGACGAGGAAGCGGGCGCCCGCGTCGACGGCCATCCGGGCCGACGCGCCGTCGAGCACGGTGCCCGCGCCGATCACCGCGTCGTCGCCGACCTCCCGGATCAGGGTGGTGACCGCCTCCAGGGCGAAGGGCGTGGTCAGCGAGATCTCCAGGCTGGCGATGCCCGCGGAGAGCAGGCTGTCCGCCGTCGCCGTGGCGTGGTCGTAGGTGTCGCTGCGGACGATGGCGAGGACGCGCTGCGCGAGCGCGGCCCGGGTGATCTCCCAGCGGTACACGGCAGTCGCCGCCTTTCCTCTCCTAGGGTCTACTGCCTGATGGTGCCGCACCCCAGTGCCTCCGGGATATGCGGCGGTGTGCGGTGCGGGGTGGGTGCTGTGCGGTGCTGTGGTTGATGGTCTTGCTTCGTCCGAACCGGACGCGAGCGCCGGGCCGTCAGGCCCGGCACGTGGGTCCCGTTTCAGCGGTTCCCACTTCAGCGGGTCCCGCTTCAGCGGGTTCCGATCAGCGGTGGACCCCGTCGCCGCCGTTGACGAGCTCGGCGAGCGCCCGGTCCCGCGCGAGAGCGGACGGCAGCCCGTCCGTGTCCGAGGCGGCCTGGACGACCAGGGCGGCCACGCACGCGGCCTCGGCCAGCGCCCGGGGCTCGGAGAGCCCGCGCAGCCTCGCCGACAGGTACCCCGCGGCGAAGCCGTCACCCGCGCCTATCGGGTCGACCAGCGGGACCGAGTGCGGTGCCTGCTGCCAGCGGCCGTCCGAGGTGATGACGGTGGCGGAGTGGTCGGCGCGCTTGATCACGACCTCCTGGGTGCCGCCCTCCAACAGCTCCTGCGCGGCCTCGTCGGCCGCCTGCGCGGTGAGCAGCTCCAGCTCGTCCTCCCCCGCCAGGACGAGGTCCGCCTCGCGCAGCAGCGGCCCCGCCGTCTGCGCCCACTGGGCGGCACCGCCCAGCTTGCTCCGGACGTTGGGGTCGAACGACACCTTCGCCCCGGCCTCCCGGGCCAGCTCCACCAGGCGGCGGCTGGCGGCCGCGGCGGTCGGCGAGAGCATCGGCGTGATCCCGGATATGTGCAGCAGCCGGGCGCCGTCCAGCGCGCCGGGGCTGATCTCGTCGGGGGTGAGACGGGACGCGGCCGATCCCATGCGGTAGTACTGCACGTCGATCGCGCGGTGCGGATGGCTGTCGCGCAGCAGCAGCCCGGTGGGCGCCTGCTCGTCCACGACGGCCTGCGAGACATCGACCCCGTCGGCGCGCAGCTCGCGCAGCACCGCCTCGCCCGCCGGATCCGCGCCGACCCGGCCGAGCCAGCGCACCCCGTGGCCGAGCCGGGCCAGCCCGGCGGCCACATTGGACTCGGCGCCCGCCACTGAGCGGCGGAAGTGCACGGCCCTGTCGAGCGGGATTCCCGGCTCTGCGAGCAGCAGCAGCATCGCCTCGCCGCACGTGACCACTTCCGGACCGTTCGCCACCACTGCCTCCCCGCGCGTCCACTTCTACCGGAACGGTATCGGCAACCACCGACAAACGGCGGGGCGGGGGGCGGAGATCGTTCGCAAAGAGACCGAGATCTTATCCGGACCGGCGCGTCGGCACAGCACAACGGCCGCTGCCCGGGTGGGGCGGCGGCCGCTGTGCGTGGGGGGTGGCGGGTCTCGCGGTGTCCGCCCGTACGACCGGGGCGGTGGTGGTGACGGCGGTTCAGCAGCCGCGGTCCACCAGGTCGAACGACTCGTAGTGGTCCGCGGTGTAGTAGTCCTCGTCCGTCTTCTTCCCGGTGACGATGCGGCGGGCACCGCGGTCGTCGGAGCCGGGGGTGATGACGGTGTACTCGTGGTAGTAGCCGGAGGACTGGGCCGGAAGAATGCCCTCGCGGTTCTGGAAGACCGTGCCGTCCTGCGGGAACGGGTACGGGCCACCCTTCTCGATCAGGTCGAGGGTGTCATGGGCCTGGGACGGCAGCTTCGAGTAACAGATGTCGCCGACGTCCGCGAGGGCCTGGGCCGACGCGACGGTCGCGGGCGCGGCCGGGGTCGCGGTCGCCGTGACGGCCGTACCGCCGATGACCAGCGACGCGGCGAGGGCGCCGAGGGCGCCGATGCGGGCAATCCGTGGGGGGATTTTCATGGCATCTAGCATGACGCGCGTAGACCATGGCATGTCAATGCCAAGTCACGGGAGTTTTCGCTGAGTTCACATGATGCGGATGAAGCCCGAGGGGGCGTGACCGGACCGTTATTTGCCTCTGAGGCAAGCTTTTTGCCTCAGAGGCGAAGGCCTCGTATACCGGATACATGAACCCGTTCCCCGAGGGGGACCCCGCAGAGCCGCTCGCCCCATCCTCCGGCGAGCTGCCCACCGTCGCTCCCCGCCTGCGGGACCTGCGGCGCGGCAGCGGCCTGACCCTGGAGGCGGCGGCGCACCGCGTCGGACTCTCCCCCGCGCATCTGTCCCGGCTGGAGACGGGCCGCCGCCAGCCGTCGCTGCCCATGCTGCTGACCCTGGCGCGTACCTACGGAACCACGGTATCCGACCTCCTCGGCGAGGTGCCGCCGAGCCAGGACCCCATCGTCCGCGCCGACCGGATGGAGGCGCAGGAGGCGGGCGGCTGGACCTACTGGCGGGCCGGCGGCTCCGGCCGGGCGATGCAGGCCCTGCGGCTGCACGTACCGGAGGGCTCGGGCGCCCAGGACCAACTGGTGCGCGTCCACGCGGGCGAGGAGTGGCTGTACGTCATCAGCGGGCGGCTCCGGCTGACCCTCGGCGACGCCGTCCATCTGCTCGACCCCGGCGACGCGGCCCACTTCGACTCGCTCACCCCGCACCGCATCGCCGCCGCCTCCCTGGGCGGAACGGATCTGCTGTTCGTCCACACCCTGCTGCAGAGCGGGGCCGCCGAGCTGTGCCTCGGCGACGCCGCCCGCCGCGGAGGAAGGCCCGGAATGCCATGAACGACCACCCGACCCCGAACCACCCCCCTGCGGACCCGGCCCGCAGCGCGCCCCCGAGGACGACGCGGGAGCAGGACCGGGCGCCCATCCCGGTCGCCGTCCGGGTCTTCATCTACGTCATCGGCGTGCACGTCTTCGCCGGCTTCCTCTACCTGCTGTTCTACCTGGGCGCCTCCAAGTAGTCCGCCGACCCGTCGGGAGGGGTCCGGGCGTACGCCGGGCATACGGTCCCGTGACCACCCCGCCCGGGAAGGAGCCCACCCATGGAGGACCGCGCGGCGTCGACCGCCCGCACGATGTGGACGCTGTTCGAGCCCATCCACGCCGTCACCTACTTCGCCCCCGAGGCCCTGGCGGCGTACGAGGACGCGGGCCTGCGCGGCTTCTGGCGCGGCTACTTCGCGTGCCGCGCCGCGCCGCTGGGCCCGGTCGGGCCGGAGCCCGTCGCCGCCGCCTTCTTCTCCTTCGCGCCCGCCATGGTCGCCCGCGCCCTGCCCGACGCATGGCAGCTGACCGCCCCCGAACACGCCCTGGAGGTACGCCGCGCGGGCACCGTGGCCGCCCTGCGACGGCTGCTCACCGGCCTTGAGCGCGAGGCCGAGCGGGCGGCCGAGGCCCTGGTCCCCCGGGCCGCCGGGCTCGACACCTCCGGACGCGTCCTGGCCGCCGCCCACGCCTCGCTGGACTTCCCCGACCAGCCCCTGGACCGCCTGTGGCACGCCGCCACCCTGCTGCGCGAACACCGCGGCGACGGCCATGTCGCCGCCCTCGTCGCCGCCGGGCTCGACGGCTGCGAAGCCCTCGCCCTCCGCGCGGGCACCGACATCCCGCGCACCGAACTCCAGCCCTACCGCGGCTGGACCGACCAGGCGTGGGAGACGGCTCGCCTCCACCTCACCGAACGCGGCCTGCTCCTCCCCGACGGCACCGCGAGCCGGGACGGGCGCGAACTGCTGCGCGCCGTCGAGTCCGCCACCGACCGCGCGGCCGAACGCCCCTGGCGCGCCCTCACCCCGGACGCGGTCCGCGACCTCACCACCCTCCTCACCCCCGTCTCCCGCGCCTGCGCCGAAGCCCTCCGCTTCCCGAACCCGATCGGCCTGCCGAAGCCGAGTGGCGGCTGAGACGCGCGCCACACCCGCGCCTGTCACACTTCACCGCTCCGTTCCGTCAAGGAGGTACAACGACCTACAAGAACCCGAGGAGCACCCCATGGACGCTCGCTTGAACCTGTTCGGCAACCAGACCGCGGCCGCGTTCCTCAAGCGCATCAACGCGGCGGGCCAGGCCGTCTCGGACTCGCCCCTGCCACCCGCGACCCAGGAGCTGGTCAAGCTCCGCGCCAGCCAGATCAACGGCTGCGGCTTCTGCACCGACATGCACAGCAAGGAGGCCGCCCACGCCGGGGAGACCTCGGTGCGCCTCCACCTGGTCGCGGCCTGGCGCGAGGCCACGGTCTTCACCGACGCCGAACGCGCCGCCCTGGAGCTGACCGAGCAGGGCACCCGCATCGCCGACGCGGCCGGCGGCGTCACCGACGAGGCCTGGGCGAACGCCGCCAAGCACTACGACGAGGACCAGCTCGCCGCCCTGGTCTCCCTCATCGCCCTCATCAACGCCTACAACCGCCTGAACGTCATCGTCCAGCAGCCCGCCGGGGACTACCAGGTCGGCCAGTTCGGCTAACCGGCCGTGGGCGCGTCGGGTCCGAGGCCCCGGGCCCGGCACAGGGCCTCGATCTCGGCGAGCGGATCGCGGGGCTCCGGGAAGCGGGGCGCACAGCCGGGGCACGCGTACGCCGTCCCGCCGCCGACGCTGCCGCCGTGCTCCACCGTGACGACGACCGGCTCGTTCGTCGGCCGCTGGCAGCGCGCACAGACCTGCGACGTCACCGCGCGTCCTCCTCGCCGAGCGCGGCCACCAGCGCTCCGCGCAGCCGTGCGGCGTCGGTGAGGTAGCGATCCGGGCCGACGGGGACACGCCAATGGGTGCCCGGCCGAGTGGTCCGCTGCGCGGGCGGTACGCCGAGGTAGCTCGCCGTACTGGCCGAGAGACCCAGCACGCGCACGTGCCGCACCTCCCACCCGTCGGCGGTCCCGGGCCGCACCAGCCAGTACAGGGGCCCGTACCGGTCCTGGATGACGGCGCCGGAGTCGGCGCCGAGCAGTTTCAGCGCACGCTCCCCCACGGGCTCGGCCGCCCTGACGGCGTCCCACCACCGGCCTGCGGGCAGGACGGTGAGTTCGTGTCCGCTGGGCGGCGTCCATCGCTGGGCTCTGAACCTCACATCGGGCTCCCCTCGTCGCGCTTGCTCACGACGAGAGAACTGCGGTCGGCACACTGGCGGCCGGACGGGCCGCGTGACGTCGCGGCCGACTTTTCGCGAGATCGCGGACTTTCCGTGTCGGTGGTACCCACTACGGTGAGTGAGTGGACGAATCGCAGACGCCGTTCGCACGTGAGTGCGCGGCACGTGGCTGGGGTCGCAGCAGCGCGTTCCTCCGCGCGTTCGACGCGACGGCGGACCTGTTGGGCGAGCATGTAGCGCTCACCGACCGGCAGTTCCGGCGCTGGCGCTGCCCTCATCCGCCTCGGCCACGGCCACGGGCCTGGCGGGTGCTGCACGCCATGTTCGGGGTGAGCCCGCTGGAGCTGGGCTTCCCCGGCCCGGAGCCGAGTGCCACTCTGGACGGACTACCTGGCCGTTATGAGGGGGTACACGTGGAACGTCGCGCCTTTGTCGCCGATTCAGTCGGCAGCGCCGCCGGGCTGGCAATGGGTTCCCGGGGCACCGTTGGTACGCCACATGTCGTCGAGCTCCGTGAAGGGCTGCGCTCGCTCTTCGCTTTCGACAATGCCCATGGCGGAAACTCGATCCGCTCACTGGCCGCCCGGCACCTCCGCCGCGTCCGTCGCATCATCAACACCGGCACCTATCCGGCAACGATCGGCCGTCAACTCCAGCACGTCGCAGGGGAGTCGGAGGAGCTCTGTGCCTGGTTTTCCTACGACGCCGAGGACCAGGAGACCGCCCGCCGCTACTGGGGCGAGGCGCTGACCACCGCCACGATGCTCCGTGACGACAACCTCGAAGCCATGGCGCTGGCGATGCTCAGCTTGCAGGCCAGTTCCGAAGAGCGGCCTCGTGACGCCTACGAGTTGGCGCACGCCGCCCGTCAGCGGGCCACACCGCTCGGCTCGCCGCGCCTTCTCTCCGTCATCGCCACCCGGGAGGCGCGGGCGCTGACGCTCATGCGCGACCACAGCGGAGCGCGGAAGCGGCTCGCCGAAGCCATGCGGCTGGTGGATCAGTCGGACCGCGAACGCCCGGCTCCCGAGTGGACGGCCTTCCACGGCCACGCCGAACTGAACTACTGGCAGGCCACCCTCTACTCCGCATCTGACAAGCACAAAGCCGCCGTGCCCTTCCTGCGCGCCGCGATATCGCAGGGGGACGGTACGTACAGCCGCAATCAAGCGCTGGACCGGCTGGCCCTCGCCCGCACCCTGGTGCAGGCCGGAGAGGTCGACGAGGGCGCGAGCGAAGCACTCGCCAGCCTCGAACACCTGACCGAGGTCGAATCGGGGCGTGTGACCCGGTCCCTGCACGAGGTCCGGGCGTTACTCAGCGAGGCGGATGCGGTGAGCGCGAAGGACGCAGCCGAGGGGCTGACCGCGTACACCGAGGGAGAACTCTGATGGGCCAGGTGACCTACGAGCGGTACGAGAGCGCCGAGGCGTCCAGGCTCGACGCACTTCTCCCAGCGTACGAAGAGGTGTACGCCGAACCGCCGTACTGCGAGGGTCCCAGCGACGTCGCCGAGTTCATCGAGCGATTCCGGCTCCAGGCCCGGCGGCCGGGCTTCCGCTTGATCCTCGCCCGCGAAGGCAACGAGGTCGTCGGCTTCACCTTCGGCTATCTGCTGCCCGCCGACACCGGCTGGTGGGACGGCCCGGTGGAGGCCGTGCCCGAGAACTTCACGGACGAGACAGGCGAACGGACCTTCGCCATAATCGAGTTGGCCGTGCGCAAGCCGTGGCGCCGCCAGGGCGTCGCGGCCGAGTTGCACTCCCGTCTCCTCAGCGATCTCTCCGCGGAGCAGGTCACGCTGACGATGCGACCGGAACCCGAGGCCGCACCGGCCCAGTCGGCGTACGCGGCGTGGGGTTACCGGACAGTGGGACGGTCCCGGCCATGGGACGACGCACCGCTGTACGACGCCATGGTCCTCGACCTGCGCCGAGACGAAACCGGGGGGCGAAGAAGCGAATGAGCGCTGAGGCGGCGGCCATCAACCTCGGCCGCACCGTGGCGACGCGTGTCGTACGGCTATGGCTGGAGCCGCGTACGCGGGAGCGGGAGAGCCGGATGGAGATGTCCGCGCTCATACGGCGGCGCATACCGGGGCTGCGTGACCAACGCGGTGTGGAGCGGCAGTTCGAGCAGATCGCGGACGCGGTCGCTGCGCGGCTGGAGCCCATGTGCGGCCATGAGTTCCGGGATCTGGACGAGGGGGGACGCCAGGCGGCGCTGGACGCCGTGACGGCGGCGTTCGCCCACGCGGACCTGTCCGACGCGGCGATCCTCGGGTCGGATGCCAACCCCGCCGAACTCGCCCGCCGGGTACGGACCGCCGCTCCCCCGCCGACCGGGCTGGGCGACGCGGCCACGCAGTTCTACGAATTGCTGCTCGCGGAGTGCTGCGACTGCTACGTGCGCATCCTGCTCCGGCTTCCGGTCTTCACCGAGCGGGCCGTGACCGAGCTGCTGGGACGGGTGAGCGAACTCGGCTCGGAGCTGAGCCGGGTGCTGGAGCGGCTCCCCGTCAGGTCGCTGTACGCGCCGCAGGGGGCGGACCATGACGCCGCGTTCCGCCGTGAGTATCTGGAGTTCATCAGCCACACCCTGGATACCGTGGAGCTGTTCAGCTTCACGGCAGGTCAGGCGCCGCGCACCAAGCTGTCCGTCGCATACGTCAGCCTCCGGGTCAGTACGGACGGGGACGGACGGACACCACGGAGGTCGGCCGATGGGCCCGACCATCGCCTGCGGACGGGCATCGGCTCGTGGGGTGGCGACCAGTACGAGTCGTCCGCGAGCGTACGGGTCGAGGCGGCGCTGAAGCGGTCGCCGCGCATCCTGCTGCGGGGCGAGGCGGGCTCGGGCAAGACGACCCTGCTCAACTGGCTTGCCGTGACCGCCGCACGGGGCACGTTCAGCGGTGACCTGGCCGACTGGAACGGGCTCGTCCCGGTCCTGGTCAAGCTGCGGCGTTACGCGTCACGCGACCTGCCGCGCCTGGAAGAGCTGCTGGACGCCACGGCCGGGCCGCTGACCGGCCACATGCCCCGCGCCTGGGTGGACCGCGCGTTCCAGGCGGGCCGGGTCCTGTTGCTCGTCGACGGGGTGGACGAACTGGTTGCGGGCGAGCGGCGCAAGGTCCGCGACTGGCTGCGGCTGCTGCTCAGCGCGTACCCGGACACTCGGGCCGTGGTGACGTCCCGGCCGACCGCGGCGCGCGGGGACTGGCTGCGCGCGGAGGGGTTCGCTCCGGTGGGGCTGGAGCGGATGACACCGGCCGACCTCAGGGCCTTCGTACGGCAGTGGCATCAGGCCGTGGGAGCCCAGGGTGGCGATCTGCCATGCGATCCGCAGGAGTTGCCGCACTATGAACGGGCGCTGCTGGCAGGTCTCCAGGACCGCCCGCATCTGAGGGCGCTGGCCGCGAGCCCCCTGCTCGCGGCGCTGCTCTGCGCGCTGCACCTCAGCCGACGCCGACGGCTGCCGCGCAGCCGCTTGGAGCTGTACCGCATCGCCCTGGAGCTGCTGGTGCAGCGCCGCGACGCGGAGCGCGGGGTGCCCAGCGCGCTGGACGTTCAGCTCAGTCTGAGCGACAAGCTGAGTGTGCTGCGAGATCTGGCCTGGCGGCTGTCGGACAACAACCGCAGCGAGATCGCCATGGACAAGGCGCTCGTTCACACGACGGCCAAGGTGGCTTCGATGCGCCATCTGGACATCAATGGTGATCAGGTCCTGGACCACCTCGTGATGCGTTCCCGGGTCCTGCGCGCCCCGGCCGAGGGCCGTATCGACTTCCTGCACCGCAGCTTCCAGGAATACCTGGCGGCCGAGGAGGCAGCGGAAGAGGACCGCATCGGAAATCTGGTCGAGCGGGCCCATCTGGACACCTGGCGGGAAACCATCATTATGGCCGCCGGGCACGCCAATAGCAGCCAGCGGCAGGAGCTCATCGCCGGAATCCTCGACCGCGCGTCGGCGGAGCGCCGTCACGCGCGGGGGTTGCGGCTGCTGGCGGCCTCCTGCCTGGAGACCATGGGTTCGGTACCGGAGGAGATCGGGAAGCGGCTGGACGAGAACCTGGAGAAGCTGACGCCGCCGCGACGGACGAGCGACGCCACCTCGCTCGCGGCCGTGGGAGATCCCGTACTGCGCAGGCTGCCGCGGTCTCTGGACGGCCTCACCGCGACGGTCGCCAGGAGTGCCGTGCGAACGGCGGCGCTCATCGGCGGAGAGAGAGCGCTCGATCTGCTGGAGGCGTACGCGGAGGGCGGGCGCGCCGATGTGCACCAGGACCTCGCCCATGCATGGGAGTACTTCGAGCCCGACCCCTTCGCCGAACGCGTCCTGGCCAGACTTTCCCTGGAGCGCGTCCTGCTCAAGCTCTCCCACCCCAGCCAGTGGGCCGCGGCCACGCGGATGCGGTCGGCGCGGAAGGTATGGATCGACTTTCCCATGGCCTCCGGGTTCGGGCCGATCGAGGAGTTCCCCGACTTGTCCGTGCTGTGGATCTCACGGCTGAGGGACGACAACGACCTCGGCCCGCTCGTCTCCCAGCCGAATCTCGGCAAGCTCTCGATCTACGGAAACACCTCCCTGCGAGACGTCACGCCATTGAGCGCGCTCCCTCATCTGTCGGATCTGAGCCTCACAGGCTGGACCTCGCTCCCGCCTGTGCCCGACATCCCTCTGCCGCGCACGCTGACAGATCTGAGCTTGGGTTTTCTCCCCGCCGACTCCGATCTGGGGTTTCTGAACTGCCTGCCACCGATCGAGACCCTGAGTCTCGATGGCTCCGGGACTCCGCGCAATATCGCGAACCTTTCCGCCGTGCCGAAGGTGTGGCGACTGCGTCTGAGCGGACTCGACTTGTCCGAATACCTCGATGTCCTCTCGGCGTCCACTCAGGCAACCGATCTGCGTTTCTTCCGCTGTGCCTTTCCGGCCGACCTCGGCGCACTGAACTCCATGGCCTCTGTGACCAAGGTGTTCTTCGGCGAGTGCCACGGCCCCGTCCCCGGCCCGCTGGATCTCTCGTCCCTGGGCAGCCGCCCGGCCCACCGCCCTCTCACTGTCGAGGTGGGCAGCACGCAGACCGTCACCGGGACCGACTGCCTCGGCCCCGGAATTCGCGTCCGCTACCTCTAGCCGCGCCGCAGGCGCGCCCGCACGCCGTACGCCAGCGCGCCCGCCGCCAGCACCGCCGCTCCCGTGGCCACGGACGTGAGCGGCAGCGCGAAGGCCAGGACCGCACAGCCGAGCAGCCCCACGGCCGGGACGGCGCGGGCGGGACGGCCCTCGGCGGGGGTGAGGGTCCGGGCGGAGGCGTTGGCGACGGCGTAGTAGACGAGCACGCCGAACGAGGAGAAGCCGATCGCGCCGCGGACGTCCGTGGTGGCGGCGAGGACGGCGACGACCGTGCCGACGGCGAGTTCGGCGCGGTGCGGGACGTGGAAGCGGGGGTGGACGGCGGCGAGGGCGGGCGGCAGATGGCGGTCGCGGGCCATCGCGAGGGTGGTGCGGGAGACGCCGAGGATGAGGGCGAGCAGGGAGCCGAGCGCGGCGACCGCCGCGCCGGTACGGACGACGGGGGCGAGCCCGGGGGCGCCCGCGGCGCGGACCGCGTCGGCGAGCGGCGCTGTGGTGTGGGCCAGTCGGTCGGGTCCGAGGACGGCGAGGGCCGCGAGGGCGACGGCCGCGTACGTGACCAGCGTGATGCCGAGGGCGAGGGGGATCGCGCGGGGGATGGTGCGCTCCGGGTCGCGCACCTCCTCGCCGAGGGTGGCGATGCGCGCGTATCCGGCGAAGGCGAAGAACAGCAGCCCGGCGGCCTGGAGGGTGCCGCCGACGGTGGCGTCGGCGCCGATGTCGAGGCGGGCGGCGTCGGCGGTGCCGCCGGTCAGGCAGGCGACGACCACGGCGGCGAGCACGGCCAGCACGAGGGCGACGATCAGCCGGGTGAGCCAGGCGGCCTTCTGCACGCCCGCGTAGTTCACCGCGGTCAGCGCCACCACGGCCGCGACGGCGACCGCGTGCGCCTGTCCGGGCCATACGTAGGAGCCCACCGTGAGGGCCATCGCCGCGCAGGAGGCGGTCTTGCCGACGACGAAACCCCACCCGGCCAGATAGCCCCAGAAGTCCCCCAGCCGTTCGCGGCCGTAGACGTAGGTGCCGCCGGAGCGCGGGTAGCGGGCGGCCAGCCGGGCGGAGGAGGTCGCGTTGCAGTACGCCACCACGGCGGCCAGCGCCAGCCCCGGCAGCAGTCCGGACCCGGCCGCCGCGGCGGCCGGTCCGAGCGCGGCGAAGATGCCCGCGCCGATCATCGCCCCGAGCCCGATCACCACCGCGTCGAACAGTCCGAGGTGGCGCCGCAGCTCCCCGGGAGCGGCGGCTCCGGTCGGCGTTTCCATCGCATGGCTCCTCAGCACGGCCGGACGTCGGTCCGCACACGATAGGGGAGCGTCAGGTGCTCACGTCCATGCGCTGCGTGCCGATGACCGAGAGCAGCCGCAGCGCCTCCTCGGAGGATGAGCCGGGCGTGGCGGTGTAGATCACGACCCGCTGGTCGCGGTCGGTGATGTCGAGGGAATCGCAGTTGACGCTGATGGGGCCGACCGTCGGGTGCTGGAAGGTCTTGCACAGGGTCGGCTCGGCGCACACGTCGTGGGAGGCCCACAGCCGGGCGAACTCCTCGCTCCCGGCGAGGAGTTCGGCGATCAGCTCGGCCACCTCGGGGTCGTCGGGGTAGCGGGCGGCGGTGGCGCGCAGCCGCTGGGCCGAGGTACGGGCGAACGCGTCCGCGTCCGACACTCCGTACAGCCGCCGCCCCTGCGGATGCGGCCCGAGGAAGGCGCGGCGCACGAGGTTGCGGTCGCGCCGCGGCAGGGCGGAGAAGTCCTCCATGAGGGCGGCCGCGAGATCGTTCCAGGCGAGCACCTCGAGCGTCGCGGACGTCACGATCGCGGCGGCCTGCGGCAGCCGGTGCAGCAGGTCGAGGATGCTCTGCCGCACCTCGCGCGAGGGCCCGGACGGAGGGGCCGGCGGGGCGCCGGCGAGGTGGTGGAGGTGGGCGCGCTCGGCGTCCGACAGGCGCAGGGCACGGGCCAGCCCGGTCAGCACCTCGCGCGAGGGGCGCGGGCCGCGGGCCTGCTCCAGCCGCGTGTAGTACTCGGTCGAGATGAACGCCAGCTGCGCCGCTTCCTCGCGGCGCAGCCCCGGGGTGCGGCGGCGCGGCCCGGCGGGCAGCCCCACCTCGGCAGGGGTGATCCGCTCGCGCCTGCTGCGCAGGAAGGCCGCCAGTTCTCGTCTGTCCACGGCCCCCAGTGTGCGCGGGGTCGCGAGGCGTATCCAGGTACAGCCGGTGCCTGGATGGGCTCCGCGGCCGGACGCAGGCTCGTTTCCATGAACAACACATCGACCATGGAGACAACCGCCGCACCGGGCCTGCTGGCCGGGAAGGTCGCCTTCGTCACCGGTGCCGGGCGCGGTATCGGCGCCGCCGCGGCGCGGCTGTTCGCCCGGGAGGGCGCCCGGGTGCTGCTCGCGGCCCGGACGGAGGCCCAGCTCGAGGCGGTGACCGACGAGGTCCGGGCGGCGGGCGGCGTCGCGGACCACGTGGTGTGCGACCTGGCCGACGCGGCGAGCGTACGCGCCGCCGTGGACCGGGCCGTGGAGCTGTACGGCCGGCTCGACGTCGCCTTCAACAACGGCGCGACGATCACTCCGCCCGGCCCGCTGGGCCAGGTACCGGAGGCCGACTTCGACCACCTCTACGCCGTGAACCTCAAGGGCCCGTGGCTGGCCATGGCCGCCGAAATCGCCGCCATCCGGGCCACCGCCGGAACGGGGGCCATCGTCAACAACTCCAGCGTCGGCAGCCTGCGGGGCAACCCCGAGCTGCCCGCCTACGGGGCGATGAAGCGGGCGGTCAACAGCCTCACCGAGTCGGCCGCCGTCACCTACGGCCCGGAGGGCATCCGGGTCAACGCCATCGCCCCCGGCTCCACGCTGACCGAGATGATCCGCACCTGGGAAGCGGATTCGCCCGGTCTCCTGGACCGGCTCACGGCGGGGACCCCGCTGGGCCGCATGGCCGACCCCGAGGAGGTCGCCGAGGCCGCCGCGTGGCTGCTCAGCGACCGGGCCTCGTACGTGACCGGCACGGTCCTCCGGGTCGACGGCGGCGCCTGGGCCTGACGGAACCCGCGCAGCCGCCGTAGCCCGCCGTCCTGCGCGCCGCCCGGCCCCGCCGTCCTACGCGCCGCCCAGCTCGACGTACCGCGCGGCCAGCCGCTGCGCGCCGTCGGCCGTCAGGGAGCCGTGGAGGCGCAGGCGGGCCACGCCGCCGTCCGGGTAGATGTCGATGCGGACGTGGGTGACCGGCGGGACCTGGTCGAGGAGGAAGCGGTGGACGGTGTCCGGCTGGAGAGGGCTGCGGGGCAGCAGCTCGGTCCACGGGGCGTCCGCGTCCACGGTGGCGTCCCGGCCGTACAGGGCGGCCCAGCCGGGTGCGTTGCCCTTGTAGCAGCCGGTGTCGATCTCGACGGCGCGGATCAGGGCCTGGGCGGTGAGGCGGTAGCGGACCCAGTCGTTGCGCTGGTCGCGGCGGCGGCGGGTCTCCCAGCCCTCGTCCATCTTCCGGGAGCGGCCCGGCTTGATCGAGTTGGCGGGCGGGGAGTAGAAGCGGTCGGAGGCGTCCTCGGCGGCGCCGCCGTTCTCCAGGGCGGCCAGGTCGAAGGTGCCGAGGGCGGTGAGCCAGGCCGGGTCGGGGACGACCTCGCCGTGCACGCGGAGGCGGGCGATTCCGCCGTCGGGGTGCTGCTTGAGGCGCAGGTGGGTGAAGCGGCGCCCGGGCGTGACCTCGAAGCCGTTGGCCGCGTGGCCGCCGACGGGGGTGCGGGGGACGAGGGTCGTCCACTCGGTGTCGTCGGCGAGCAGGTCCGCCGGGGACGGGGTGCCCGGCAGCGAGGTGCCCTCCACGCTCACGGCCTGCGGATAGTTGCCGCGGAAGTGGGCGGTGTCGACCACGATGCCGTGGATGACGCCGGGTGCGCCCAGCTTGATCAGGGCCCAGTCGTGGTCCTCGTCCGTGGGGTGCGGGGTGGCGGCGGAGGCCCCGCGGCGGCGCCTGGTCTCCCAGCCGTCCATGACCTTGCCCTTGTGGCCGAAGTCCGCGGGGTCGAAGTGCGGCGTCTCGGGGCGCAGCAGGTTCTCGCGTTCGGCGAAGAACTCGTCGTTGGCCGCGGTCACGCTGCCGCCGAGCCGCCGGTCGGCGAGGTCGGGGAGGTGGGCGAAGGGGAAGTCGGCGGTGCGGTAGTCGGCGTACGGGTCGCCGCCGCCGTACGGCTGGGCGTCGCCGGTGAAGCGGGGGGTCGGCGCGGTCATGCGCGGGGCTGCCTTTCGAGGAGTCGGCCGGTCAGGAGCCGGCCGGTGGGGCCGGCCGGTGCGCCGTGGTCGGCGATCTTGTGGCCGCGCAGCCAGGTGGACCGCACGACACCGTGCAGCGTCTTCCCGGCGTACGCGGTGACCTGGTTGCGGTGGTGGAGGGCGGCGGGGTCGACGGTGAAGGTCTCCTCGGGCGCCAGGACCGCGAAGTCGGCGTCCCGGCCCGCCTCGATGGCGCCCTTCTGGCGCAGGCCGACCAGGGCCGCCGGGGCCGTGGACATCCATCGCACGACGTCCTCGACGGTGTGGCCGCGGCGGCGGGCCTCGGTCCAGATGGCGGGCAGGCCGAGCTGGAGCGAGGAGATGCCGCCCCAGGCCTGTCCGAAATCGTCGGTCTTGAGGTCCGCCGTGCAGGGCGAGTGGTCGGAGACGACGCAGTCGATGGTGCCGTCGGCCATGCCCTGCCACAGCGCGTCCTGGTTGGCCGCCTCGCGTATCGGCGGGCAGCACTTGAACTCGGTGGCGCCGTCCGGGACTTCCTCGGCGGTGAGGGTGAGGAAGTGCGGGCAGGTCTCGACGGTGATCCGGACGCCTTCGCGGCGCGCGGCGGCGATGCGGGGCAGGGATTCCGCGGAGGACAGGTGCAGGATGTGGACCCGGGCGTCCAGCTCGCGGGCGAGGTCGATGAGGCCCTCGATGGCCCGGTTCTCGGCGGCGCGCGGGCGGGAGGCGAGGAAGTCGGCGTAGCGCGGGCCGCTGGGCGGCGGGGCGCCGTCGATCAGCTGCGGGTCCTCGGCGTGGACGATGAGCAGCCCACCGAAGCCCGCGATCTCGCGCAGGGTGGCCTTGAGCCCGGCCGGGTCCAGATGCGGGAACTCGTCCACGCCGGAGTGCAGCAGGAAGCACTTGAAGCCGAGGACCCCGGCGTCGTGCAGCGGCCGCAGGTCGGCCGTGTTGCCGGGGATCGCGCCGCCCCAGAAGCCGATGTCGATGTGGGCCGCCGGGCGGGCGACGTCCCGCTTGATCTCCAGCGCCTCGACGCTGGTGGTGGGCGGGACGCTGTTGAGGGGCATGTCGACCAGCGTGGTGACGCCGCCCGCCGCGGCGGCGCGGGTGGCGGTGGCGAAGCCCTCCCAGTCGGTGCGGCCGGGGTCGTTGACGTGGACGTGGGTGTCGACGAGGCCGGGGAGGAGGACGTCGTCGCCGAAGTCCTCGGTCCGTACCCCACGGGGGTGGGTGCCGGTGTCGTACGGGAGCACGGCGAGGATGCGGCCCTCGGCGGCGGAGACGGCGACGGACGCGGCGCGCTGTCCGTCGGGGGTGATCACACGCGTCGACCGCAGTATTAGGTCCGGCTCCAGCTCCGGGTCCAGCTCGGGCACCCCTGCTCCCCTCGATATTTCCGCAGCTCGGAATAAGTTTTCCGTTCGAAGTCTTCCTTTCGCGTCCGATCTGGTCAAGACTTCCCAGGAACCCCCGTTCGATTCCGTACCATGAAAGATGATTTTCGATACGTAGAACGTGACGCCGGGAGGGACCGGTAGGCTGCCGATGGCCGGTCGGCCGCGGTATCCGACGCGGGCACGAGACCGGTGCCGCCCGCTGCGAAAGGAAACGCCGACGTGCCGTCCGCCGAGTCCAAGACCGCCGCCACCAACGGTGGCGTCCAGTCCCTGGAGCGCGCCTTCGACCTCCTGGAGCGGATGGCCGACGCCGGGGGCGAGGTCGGGCTGAGCGAGCTCTCCGGCAGCAGCGGCCTTCCGCTGCCCACCATCCACCGCCTGATGCGCACGCTGGTGGCCTGCGGTTACGTACGCCAGCAGCCCAACCGCCGCTACGCCCTCGGCCCCCGCCTGATCCGGCTCGGCGAAAGCTCGGCCCGGCTGCTGGGCACCTGGGCGCGGCCGTATCTGGCGCGCCTGGTGGAGGAGACCGGCGAAACCGCGAACATGGCGCTGCTGGACGGGGACGAGGTGGTGTACGTCGCGCAGGTGCCCTCCCGCCACTCCATGCGCATGTTCACCGAGGTCGGGCGGCGGGTCCTGCCGCACAGCACCGGCGTCGGCAAGGCGCTGCTGGCCAGCACGCCCCCGGACGAGGTACGCGCCCTGCTGGGCCGGACCGGCATGCCCGCCGCGACGGCGAAGACGATCACCACGCCGGACGCGTTCCTGGACGCGCTGCGGCATGTGCGCGAGCTGGGGTACGCGGTGGACGACAACGAGCAGGAGATGGGCGTGCGCTGCCTGGCGGTGCCGGTGCCGGACTCCCCGACGGCCGCCGCCATCTCGATCTCCGGCCCGGCGGGGCGGGTGACGGACGAGGCCACGAAGGAGATCGTGCCGGTCCTGAAGGAGGTCGCGGCCGACCTCTCGGCGGCCCTGGCCAGCACGGACGCCACCTGAGGGGACCTTCCGCCCTCCGAGCGCCCGGTCTTTCCGGCTGGGCGCCCCCGGCGCTCGGGCAACCCCGCCCAACCGGCGAGAGAGCCGAAGGGGCGCGCCGCTGTCGAAAGGGAGAGCGCGCGCAGGGAGTGAGGAACGAACGACCGAGCACGGTCGACCGTCGACAGGGGCTTTTGCGCCCCGGAGGCGAACCGAGCCTCAAAATTAACGGGGCACCGTGCCGAAGAGGTCGATGGCCGCGCGGACCGCTCGGAGGGCCGGGTTCAGGGCGCTGACCGAGCCCAGGGCGCCGGCCACCAGGAGCAGGGAGCGGCGGAGGCGGTGCAGCTCTGGGGTGCCGGTGCGGGCCATGGCGTCGAGTGCGGCCAGTTCGTCGTCCGCTATCGCCCGGTCCGGTAATTCCGCCGGATGGGCGGCCAGCTCGCGCCTGAGCCGGGCCACGGCCAGGCGCAGTTCCGCCACCCTCGGGTCTTCCTCGGTGCACGCCACTGCGGCGCCCTCCACGTCGGACAACACGGCCCTACTCCCCCTCGCGCGCGGCTGCACGAGCCCGCCCCCTCTCCCCTGCCCCTCCCCAGGCGTCGAATCGGACACAAGGGGCTGCGGATCAGTTAACGCCACCGTGTGCGCGGTGCGCCATACGGAGAGCGAAAATCAGACCGGCTGGGATGAACCGTCCACGCGGCGCCCCGGTGCGGTAAGCAGGGGCCATGGATCGCACCTCTGATGACAACGCGCAGGTCGCCGGGTTGCTGCTGGCGGCGGGCGGGGGACGGCGGCTGGGCGGGCGGCCGAAGGCCCTGCTGGAGTACCGGGGCAGGCCGCTGGTGGAGCACGCGGCGCGTGCGCTGCGGGAGGGCGGCTGCGCACCGGTGCACATCGTGCTGGGTGCCGCCGCCGGGGCGGTGCGGGAGCGGGCCGAGCTGCCGGGGTGCGTCCTGGTCGACAACCCGGACTGGGAGGGCGGCATGGGCACCTCGCTGCGGGCCGGGCTGGCCTCGCTGCGCGGCACGGGGGCGCGCGCGGTGCTGGTCACGCTGGTGGACCAGCCCGGGATCGGGGCGCCGGCGGTTGAGCGCGTACGGGCCGCCTGCCGCGACGCGGGGAGCCTGGTGACGGCGGAGTACGGCACCGGGCGCGGGCATCCGGTGCTGTTCGGCGCCGACCGGTGGGCGGATGTGGCGGCGAGTGCGGAGGGGGACCGTGGGGCACGCGCGTATCTGAGGGAACATCAGGCCGAGATCATCCGGGTCGACTGCGCGGACATCGCCCGGGTGGACGACATCGACACCCCGGAGGACTTGGCGCTGCTGCGGTGAGCCTCACGCCCCGCACGCGGTGGCATGCAGTGAGTCTCACATCGACAGCCGATTGAACTTCCACGATGAGGAAATTAATATCCAGAATCGTTATCGACTGAGGAGTGAACGCCCATGTCCGCCACAGCGCCATCCCCACTGGCCATCGTCGACGCCGAGCCGCTGGAGCGTCAGGGAGAGGTGCTGACCGACGCGGCCCTGGCCTTCCTGGCCGAGCTGCACCACCGCTTCACCCCTCGCCGCGACGAGCTGCTCGCCCGCCGCGCCGAGCGACGGGCCGAGATCGCCCGTACGAGCACACTGGACTTCCTGCCGGAGACCGCGCACATTCGCGAGGACCCGGACTGGCGCGTGGCCGAGGCCCCGCCCGCCCTCCAGGACCGCCGGGTGGAGATCACCGGTCCCACCGACCGCAAGATGACGATCAACGCGCTCAACTCGGGCGCCAAGGTCTGGCTCGCCGACTTCGAGGACGCCTCCGCGCCCACCTGGGCGAACGTGATCGGCGGCCAGCTGAATCTGACCGACGCGTATCGGGGCCGGATCGACTTCACCTCCCCCGAGGGCAAGAGCTACGCGCTGCGCCCCGCCGAGGAACTGGCCACCGTCGTCGCCCGCCCGCGCGGCTGGCACCTCGACGAGCGCCATCTGCGGGACGCCGAGGGCCGCGCGGTGCCCGGCGGGCTGGTCGACTTCGGCCTGTACTTCTTCCACAACGCGCGCCACCTGCTCGACCAGGGCAAGGGCCCGTACTTCTACCTGCCGAAGACCGAGTCGCACCTGGAGGCCCGCCTCTGGAACGACGTCTTCGTCTTCGCGCAGGACTACGTGGGCGTTCCGCAAGGGAGCATCCGCGCCACCGTGCTCATCGAGACGATCACGGCGGCGTACGAGATGGACGAGATCCTGTACGAGCTGCGCGACCACGCCTCCGGGCTCAACGCGGGCCGCTGGGACTACCTGTTCTCCATCGTCAAGAACTTCCGCGACGCGGGCCCCGGCTTCGTCCTCCCCGACCGCAACGCGGTGACGATGACCGCCCCGTTCATGCGCGCCTACACCGAGCTGCTGGTCCGCACCTGCCACAAGCGGGGCGCCCACGCGATCGGCGGCATGGCGGCCTTCATCCCCTCGCGCCGGGACGCCGAGGTCAACGCGGTCGCGTTCGACAAGGTGCGGGCCGACAAGGACCGTGAGGCGAACGACGGCTTCGACGGCTCCTGGGTCGCCCACCCCGATCTGGTGCCGGTCGCCCGTGCATCGTTCGACGCCGTCCTCGGCGACCGTCCGCACCAGAAGGACCGGCTGCGCGAGGACGTCCGGGTCACGGCGGCCGAGCTGATCGACATCGCCTCGCTGGACGCCAAGCCCACCTTCGACGGCCTGCGCAACGCCGTGCAGGTCGGCACCCGCTACATCGAGGCGTGGCTGCGGGGACTGGGCGCCGTCGGCATCTTCAACCTGATGGAGGACGCCGCCACCGCGGAGATCTCCCGCTCCCAGATCTGGCAGTGGATCAACGCCGGAGTGGTCTTCGAGAACGGCGAGAAGGCCACCGCCGACCTGGTGCGCAGGGTCGCCGACGAGGAGCTGGCCGCGATCCGCGAGGAGGTCGGCCCGGAGGCGTTCGCGGCCGGGCGGTGGAGCCAGGCCCACGATCTGCTGCTGAAGGTCGCGCTGGACGAGGACTACGCGGCGTTCCTGACGCTGCCCGCGTACGAGCTGCTGGACTGAGCGCGCGGACGCGGCGAGGGGTCCCGGGGCGTTCCCGGGGCCCCTCGTGTCGCGTTACGACGTGTAGAGCTGGCCGCGCGGCACGATCTGCTGCGGCTGCCCGGGGCTGGACCACAGCAGCTTCATATGCGCCTCACCGGTCTGCTCGGTGTACTCGATCTTGATCGAGTGGCGCTGTCCGGCCCGCAGATCCACGGTCGCCTTGTCGACCTGTGCCCCGTGCGGGGTGGCGCTGTCGATGACCAGCCGGCCGTCGATCCACACCCGGGCCGTGTCGTCGGAGACGGTGGTCAGCGTGTACGTCTGGGTGTAGCGCGGCACCAGGGAGCCGGTCCAGCGGACGCTGAAGCGGTCGGCCGGGACCGCCGCGTCCGGTGAACCGGCGAACTTCCAGGCGTGGTTGACGGTCGGGTCCGTGCGGGTGACGGCCGGCGGCCCGGTGAAGGTGTCGTTCGCGAACACCTCCTGCCGCAGCCCCGTCCCCCGGCCCGGTGGCACCGACGCATCGGACGGCCGGACGGTCAGCTCGATCACCGACGCGATGTCGTTCACCGGCCCGCCGGAGGGGTTGAGGTCGAACCCGTCCCCGGCCGCCGTGACCGCGACCTTCTGCCCGCTGCCCAGCACCCGCGCCCCGGTCACCTCGAACGGCGCCTTCGCGGTGAGGTGGAGGGGCTGCCCGGCGGCGGGCCAGGAGTCCACGGACGCGTAGAGCGTGTTCCCGGACCGGCTGACCGCTCCCCACCCGGGCTCGGCCACCAGCCCGGCGTTCCCCGCGCCGTACACGGCCCGGCCCTGACCGGACGTCCGCAGCCAGGAGCCGATCTCGCGCAGCCGGTCGACGGACGGCTGGGGGATCCGGCCGAGCTTGTCGGGGCCGACGTTGAGCAGGTAGTTGCCGCCGCGGCTCGCGATGTCCAGGAGGTTGCGGGCGAGGGTCTTGGGCGACTTCCAGTTCTGGTCGTACTTCGCGAACCCCCAGTGGCCGTTGAGGGTCATGCAGGACTCCCAGAGCTGGCCGTCCACCGGCGCGTCCGGGATCTCCTGCTCGGGGGTGCCGTAGTCGCCGTCCACGACGCGCCGCTTGCCGACCCGGTTGTTGATGACCAGGTGCGGGTTCAGGCCGCGCAGATACGCCTCGAGCTGTTCGCCGTCCTTCGGGGACCAGGGGTTGGTGGGATTGTCCGCGTCCCATTCGCCGTCGAACCACAGCAGCGCCGGGTCATAGTTGTCGATCAGCTCTTTGAGCTGCGCGTACATCCGCTCGCGGTACCGCGGGAAGGTGGCCGGGTCGGCGAAGTCGGGGTCGTGCCAGTCCCAGATCGAGTAGTAGAAGCCGAGCTTGATGCCCGCCCGGTCGGCGGCCTTCTTCAGCTCGGCGAGGATGTCGCGCCTGTTGTCGAACGAGGAGTGGTCGCGCAGGTTCCAGGTGTTCTGCTTCGTCGGCCACATCGCGTACCCGTCGTGGTGCTTGGACGTGATGACGATGTAGCGCTGCCCGGCGTCCTTGGCCGCCTTGACGACGGCCTTCGCGTCGAAGGACGCGGGGTTGAAGCCCTGCGCGAGGTCCTCGTACTCGCTCATCGGGATCTGGCAGTTCCGCTTGATCCACTCCGCGTCCCGGCACACGGTGCCGTCCGGCCGGGTGTATTCGCCCTCCAGTTGGGAGTACGCGCCGAAGTGGATGAACATCCCGAACCGGTCCTGCCGCCACCACTCGGTGCGGGCGGAGGTGAACGGGTCGTCGGCCGCGTAGTCGGTACCGGGACCGGGCTCGGCCGCGCGCCCGGCCGCCGGTTCCGCGGTGGCGGACGGTCCGCCGAGGGTCAGCGCCATCAGCAGGCCGAGCAGCAGGCTCAGACCTCGGGACAGGGATAACGCCCCTGGGGGCACACGCATGGCGGCTCCTGTGCTCATGGGTGGTCGGACAGGAGGGCTGGCCAGCCGCGTACCGGAACCTAGAACCGCAAAGGTGGGATGTCAACGGGGCGTAAAGCGCCACGGGCGCCCCAACAGCGCCACCTGACCGCCCCGGGCACCCCGACCCCTCCGACGTATCACCTACCGGCGTATCACCTCCCGGTGTATCACCCCTCCGCCGCGATACGGGCCAGCCGCCGCGCCTCGGCCCGCGCGTCGCGCGCGACGGCGTCCTCGTCGGCGGTGAGCAGCCGCCCCGCCTCCACCACCGGCTCGCCGTTCACCAGCGACAGGGTCACCGGCGCCGCCGCGCCCAGCACCAGCGCCGCGACCGGGTCGGCGATGGTCGAGTGGCCGAGGCCGTCCAGCTTCCACAGCACCAGGTCGGCCAGCTTGCCCGGCTCCAGCGACCCGATCTCGTCCTGACGGCCCAGCACCCTGGCCCCGCCGTGGGTGCCGAGCCGCAGCGCCTGGCGGACCGTCAGCGCCTTCTCGCGGTGGTCGCCGAGCCGGTTGATCAGCAGCGCGTTGCGCAGCTCGGTGTGCAGCTCGCCCGACTCGTTCGAGGCGGTGCCGTCCACGCCGAGCCCGACCGGCACGCCCGCGGCGAGCAGATCCGGCACCCGGGCACGCCCGGCGGCGAGCCGGGCGTTGGACGACGGGCAGTGGGCGACGCCGGTGCCGGTGCGGGCGAAGGCGGCGATGTCGTCGTCGTTCATGTGGACGCAGTGCGCCATCCACACGTCCTCACCCAGCCAGCCGGTCCGCTCGAAGTAGTCGGTCGGCCCCATGCCGAACCGCTCGTGGCAGAACTTCTCCTCCTCGACCGTCTCCGAACCGTGGGTATGCAGCCGGACGCCCTTGCGGCGGGCCAGCTCGGCGCTCTCCCGCATGAGGTCGGAGGTGACGGAGAACGGCGAGCAGGGCGCCACCACGATCCGCAGCATCGCGTCGGACGAGGCGTCGTGGTGGGTGTCGATGGCCTCCTCGGTGGCCGCGAGGGCGTCCTCGGTGGTCTCGACGGCGAAGTCCGGCGGCAGCCCGCCGTCCGAGCTGCCGAGGTCCATGGAGCCGCGCGCGGCGGTGAACCGCACGCCCAGCTCGCGCGCCGCGCGGATCTCGGCGCCCAGCAGATCGCCGGAGCCGCGCGGGAAGACGTAGTGGTGGTCCATGGCCGTGGTGACGCCGCCGCGCACCATCATCGCGAGCGAGCCGCGGGCGGCGGCGTACACCATCGGCTCGTCGATCCGGGCCCACGTGGGGTAGAGCGCGACCAGCCAGTCGAAGAGGTTGTGGTCCTGGGCGAGGCCGCGGGTGAGCCACTGGTAGAAGTGGTGGTGGGTGTTGACCAGGCCCGGGGTGAGGAGATGGCCGGTGCCGTCGACCCGGCGGACCACCCCCGCCAGGCCCTCGGGCGCGGGGCCCGGGCCCACCGACTCGATACGGTTGCCCGCGACGACGACATGGCCCGAGGCGTGCTCGGTGTCCTGTGCGTCCACGGTCGCGATGGCGCAGTTCTCGATGACGATGCGGTGCACGGGGTGGGGGCCCTTCAGGTGGGGGGTCAGTCGGTGGGAATCCTGGGCTCGGCGCCGTCCCGCAGGACGGTGGCCTCGATGAGCCCGTACGGCCGGTCGGCGGCGAAGTAGACCTCGTTGTCGTTGGTGAGGCCGAAGGGCGCCAGGTCGACCAGGAAGTGGTGCTTGTTGGGGAGGGAGAGCCGTATCTCGTCGATCCCGGGGCGCCGCTCGATGACGCGCGAGCCCATCGCGTACAGCGTCTGCTGGAGCGAGAGGGAGTACGTGTCGGCGAAGGCGGCCAGCAGATCGGCGCGCGCCCCGTCGTACGCGGCGTCCCAGTCCGGTTCGGGCCGCGCGCCGTCGCTCCAGCCGTGCCGCCAGCGGGCGTGCACCTCGGTGGCGAGGATGCGGTCGCGCGCCTCCGGCAGAGTGGTGTACGCGTCCTTGACGTAGCCGTGGAACTCGGAGTCGGTGGAGTTCATGACCGTGAGGTCCCGCAGGCCGGACAGCACCTCCCAGTCCCGCCCGTCGTAGCGGATCTGGGCGGTACGGGTCTCCTGGCCGCCGCGGACGAAGGAGTGCCGGGCCTCGCCGCCGGTCTCGATCCGCTCCCAGGCGTACTCCTCGATCCGGACGCGGGCGGTGCGGATCGTGTCCTGGCTGCCGACGAAGTGGCGGGCCAGCTCTATGCCGAAGTGTTCGGCGGTGGCGATGCCGTGCTTCTTCGCGAAGGCGTACACCGTGTTCTTCATGGTGTCGGTGGGCAGGACGCCGGTGTTGTCGCCGTGGCGGTGGACGTCCGCCATGTCGCCGGAGAGCGCGACGGAGACGTTCAGGTCCTTGATGTGGTGCACGGCGCCGTCGCGCACCATCCGGACCACGCGGGTCTCCGCCTTGCCGTACTGGTTCTGGCCGAGCATGGGCATCGGGCTCAACTCCCTCGGTATACGGAGTAGCCGAACGGGGTGAGCAGCAGCGGCACGTGGTAGTGCTCGCCGGGCTCGACGGCGAAGACGACCGTCACCTCCGGGAAGAAGGGCCCGCGCGACTCGGTCTCGAAACGCAGCCGTACCTGGGTGGTGCCCTCGGGCAGGGCGGGCAGATCCGTGCAGCGGCCGTCGGCGTCGGTGCGGGAGGCGGCGTGCGCCGCCCAGTCGGCGCCGCCCCCGGGGCGTGCCGACAGCTCGACGGGGACGCCGGTGGCCGGGCGGCCGAGGCTGGTGTCCAGGATGTGCGTGGACACGGAGGTGGCGTTCGCCATCACCGTTCTCCTTCCGCCGCTTCCGCGGTGACCAGGCGGGTCAGCCGGATACGGTTGATCTTCCCCAGTTCGGCGCGGACGATCTCGCGTTCGGTGCCCGTGTCGTTGCCGATCCGCTCGCGCAGGGCGGTGAGCATCTCCTCGCCGGTGCGGCCGGTGGCGCAGATCAGGAACACATGGCCGTGGCGCTCCTGGTACGCGAGATTCAGCTCCAGCAGCTCCGCGCGCGACTCCTCGCCCACCCCGCTCTGCTCGCGCGCCGAGGCGGCGTCGCCCGGCTTCGGCCGCCCGATGGGCGGGTGCCCGGCCATGGCCTCGGCGAGATCGCCGTCGGTCAGCCCGGCCATGGCCGCGTCGGACGCGTCGAGCAGGGCGTCCACGTGGCGGTACGGCCGCCCGGCGGCCACCACCGCGCCCCAGGCCCGGCTGGTGCACACCTCGTACAGCAGCGCGGCCGCGTCCGGCCGGTCCGCCGCGTTGAACCGGGCCAGGCCCGGTGGAGCGCTGGTAGTCACACCCGAAAGCTAGGAGCTTCCCCGGTGCACGTCAACACTTTGTTGAAGACAGGGCTGGAAACGCCGGTTCCGGACACGTCCCCGGGCACGTCAGGATGGGCCCATGACCACTGGCCTCGTCGCCCGGCTGCCGGACCGCTTCTGGTCCGTCCCGTACGCCGGCGCGCGCTTCCCCGGCTCCCCCGCGGTCGCCGAACGCCCGGACCTCGCCGAGGGCGCCAACTGCCAGCTGTTCGCGTACGCGGTGCTCCGCCACTTCGGCCTGCAGCCGCCCGCCCTGCGCTCCAGCGACCTGTGGGCCGACACGGCGACGACGACCCGCGTCGCGGCGGCCCGCCCCCTGGACCTGCTGCTCTTCAACGCCACCGACGACGCCTACGGCGCCCACGTGGGCGTCTGGGCCGCCCCGGACCGGGTCCTCCACCTGTGCGCCGAGGCCGGACGCCCCGCCGTCTGGCCCCTGACCGCCTTCGCCGCCCGCCCCCGCTACCGCACCCTGATCGGCGTCAAGCGGGTCGTCGCGGCTCCGGGCGCTCGGTGCCCTTCTCCCGGTTGAGGTAGTTGTAGACGGTGAAGCGGCTCACCCCGAGCGCGCTCGCGACCGTTTCGACGCCGTGGCGCACCGTGAAGGCGCCGCGCTGTTCCAGGGCGCGGACGATTCCCTGCTTGGTCTTGCGGTCCAGGGCCGACAGCGGCACGCCGTGGCGGCGCCCGAGGTCGGCGAGGATGTGGTCCAGGGACGCCGAGATGTCGGGCAGCCGTACGGCCACGACCGCACGGCCCTCCCAGGACAGCACCACGTCGTCGTCCCGGGCCCGGTCCGGGGCGATCAGCTCGCCGCCCATCGCGTCGACCAGCGGCCGCACGGCCGAGACGAAGGGATGGTCCGCCGGGCCGGTCACGCTTCGGGCTCCGCGACGACGTTGACCTGGAGCGACACCCGGGTGGCGCCCGCATCCAGGGACTTGCGCAGCAGGTCGTCCACGACGGCCAGCACGGCATCCGCCCGGCCCTCCGCGGTGTTGCCGAACGGGCCGACGTCGACGGCGTCCAGCGGCGCGGCCTGAACCGCCTCGCGGGCGGCCACGGCATGCGGCGGCACGTCGTCGAGGTCGAACGGCTCGGTGGTGAACTCAACCCTCAATCTCACGCCGCCAACCTACTGCGCCCACCCGCGCCTCCGGCAGCCCTTGACCCGCGCGCGCCGTGGGCTCCGGCCACCATCCGCCAGGCGTCCAGCCCGGCCTCACGCGGGCGTCCCACTGGAGGTGGGCAGAACGCCCAAGTCCCTCCCGTCACTCCCCCGCTTGCTGGAGCATGGCCCCGTTACCGCAGGCATCCGCTACGGAGCGTCAAATGACAGAGAGCGTGCCGGTGCGCTGCCCCGCGTGCCGCCGCGAGCAGTCGTTCACTCCGCCCACCTTCCCGTGCCCGTGCGGCGCGCCGCTCCCCCTCCCGGTGCTGCGCGACGGCACGCCGGAGGAGATCGAGCACCGCACCTGGCAGGACATATGGGTGGCGGTGGACTGCCCGGCCTGCGGGCGTCAGGGCCACTGGCCGCAGCCGGAGTTCGGCTGCGGATGCGGGGCGGTCGTGCGGGTCCCGGTCGCGCCCGCGCCGGAGGTCCCGGGCCGCGATCAGGAGGACGGGCCCGGGCCGCGCCCGGCGTTCCGGCCGGTGACGATCCGTACCGCGCGGGACGCGGTCACCGCCGCCGCCCAGTATCTGCGGTGGCTCGGCTTCGGCTGTCTGCGGCGCCCGGACGACCCGGGGGCGGCCGGGGTGGACCTTTACGGGAAGGGCGTCGTCGCCCAGGTCGATCCGACGACCCGCCCCACCGGGCTGCGCGAGGTCGAGTGCCTGTGGCTGAACGGTCTCAACGAATCGGCGCTGAGCGTCTTCTTCTCGCTGGCGGGCTACGCCAGGGAGGCGCGGGCGCGCGCGGACGCGCTGCACATTCCGCTCTTCATCATGGACCTGACCGGCACCCCACAGCCCGTCAACGACCCCGCGGACACGCTGATCCGCTGCGGCCCGCCCCGCGGATGAGCCCCACCGTTCACGACCGGCCGGAGGCCGCATTCGATGGTTGTTCCGTGGTGTCCGAGGATCGCGGCGGCGGTCCTGACCCTTCTGACCGTCCTGGCCCTGCTGACCGTCTCCGGCTGCGGCGGGAGCGGGCTGCCGCGGCCTGCGGGGACGAGCCGGAGCGCGGGCGTCCCCGGTCCGGGGACCGGGGACAGCGTGGAGGGGGACATCGACGCGGCGGTGTCCAGCACCACCATCTACTGGTCCACCCACTGGGGCGAGTTCTTCACCGGCGCCTACCGCCCGCCCCGGGTCCTGGGGGCGTACGACGGCGCCGCCGCCGGCGCGCCCTCCTGCGGGGGCACCCCGCTCCCCGACGACAACGCCGTCTACTGCCCGGGCGGCGACTACGTGGCGTGGGACATGGACCTGATGCGGGCAGGCCATCGGCGGGGCGACGCCTGGGTCTACCTGGTGATCGCCCATGAGTGGGGGCACGCCGTCCAGAACCGGCTGGACGCGGGCCTGGTCGACCTGGCCCGCGAACTCCAGGCCGACTGCCTGGCCGGTGCCGTCCTCTTCGGCGCGGCGCGGGACCACACCCTGACCTTCGAGGACGGCGATACGGACGAGCTGGCCGACGCGCTGTCGGCGCTCGCCGACGCGACGCCGTGGACGAACACCTCCGACCACGGCAACGCCTCGCAGCGCGTGTCGGCGTTCAGCCGGGGCGCCGACTCCGGGGTGAGGGGCTGCCTCCCGGACGCGGTGCGGTAGGGCCGCTCATCGGGTGGTCTGGGGCTGGGGGCTGCGGTCCGGGTCGGTACGGGTCTCCGGCACCCCGGCCAGTTCCCGGGCGCCCGCCTCCCGCAGCTCGACCTTGCGGACCTTGCCGCTGACCGTCATCGGGAAGGCGTCCATGACGCGCAGATGGCGCGGCACCTTGAAGGCGGCCAGCCGGCCACGGCAGAAGCGGGCCAGTTCGTCGCGAGTGAGCGTGGTGGCGCCCTCGCGGAGGATCACGCAGGCCAGGATCTCCTCGCCGTACTTCTCGTCGGGGACGCCCACCACCTGCACATCGGCGATCTTGGGGTGGGTGTGCAGGAACTCCTCGATCTCCCGCGGGTACACGTTCTCCCCGCCGCGGATGATCATGTCCTTGATCCGGCCGACGATCTGGACGTAGCCGTCGTCGTCCATCACCGCCAGGTCCCCGGTGTGCATCCAGCCCGCCGGGTCGATGGCCTCGGCCGTCAGCCCGGGCTCCTCCCAGTAGCCGAGCATCACCGAGTAGCCGCGGGTGCACAGTTCGCCCCGGGTGCCGCGGGGGACGGTCAGGCCGGTGGCCGGGTCCATGACCTTGACCTCGACGTACGGCAGCACCCGGCCGACCGTGCCGGTGCGGCGCGCGAGGTCGTCGTCGCGCCGGGTCTGGGTGGAGACCGGGGAGGTCTCGGTCATGCCGTAGCAGATGGACACCTCCGCCATGTGCATCTCGGCGACCACCCGCCGCATCACCTCCACCGGGCAGGGCGATCCGGCCATGATCCCGGTGCGCAGCGAGGAGAGGTCGAAGGTGGCGAAGTCGGGCAGGGCCAGCTCGGCGATGAACATGGTGGGGACGCCGTACAGCGAGGTGCAGCGCTCCCGTTCGACGGCGGACAGCGTGGCGGCCGGTTCGAAGGTGGGGGCCGGGATGACGACGCAGGCGCCGTGGGTGGTGGCGCCCAGGTTGCCCATCACCATGCCGAAGCAGTGGTAGAAGGGCACCGGCAGACAGATCCGGTCGCGCTCGGTGTAGCCGACGGTCTCCCCCACGAAGTAGCCGTTGTTGAGGATGTTGTGGTGGGAGAGGGTGGCGCCCTTGGGGAAGCCGGTGGTGCCCGAGGTGTACTGGATGTTGACCGGGTCGTCGCAGGACAGCCGGGCCTCGCGCTCGGCCAGCTTCTCCGGCGGCACCCCCTCCCCGGCGCGCACCAGCCCGTCCCAGGTGCGGTCGCCGATGTAGACGACGTCGCGCAGGGCGGGGCATTCGGCGCGCACCTGCTCGACCATGCGGCGGTAGTCGCTGTCCTTGTGCACGGTGGACGAGACCAGGACCGACACCCCGGCCTGCCGCAGGACGTACCGCAGCTCATGGTCGCGGTAGGCGGGGTTGACGTTGACCATGACGGCGCCGATGCGGGCGGTGGCGTACTGCGTCAGCACCCATTCGGGGCAGTTGACCGCCCAGATGCCGACCCGATCGCCCTTGCCGACGCCCTTGGCCATCAGCCCGAGCGCGACCGCCTCGACCGACCGGCCGAATTCGGCGTACGTCCAGCGGCGGCCGGAGGGGACGTCGACCAGCGCCTCGCGGTCGCCGTACGCCTCGATGGCCCGGGCGAGGTTGGCACCGATGGTGTCGCCGAGCAGCGGCAGGTCGCCGGTGCCGCTCGCGTACGAGAGGGCGGCGGGAGCCGGTGGCGGGTCGCCGGGGATCGGTTCGGTCATGGTGTCTCCTTGCGGTCACATGCCGTGTCGGTCGCATGAAGGGGAGCATGTAGGGGAGCTGCTGTTCATGAGGTTCCCTCATGAAACTCGACGCCGTCGCCGATCGCCGTGCGTTCGCGTAGTTCGATCCGGCGAATCTTGCCGGACACCGTCTTGGGCAGCTCGGCGAACTCCAGCCGCCGCACCCGCTTGTACGGCGCCAGCACCGCCCTGGAGTGCGCGAACAGCACCTTGGCCGTCTCCGGACCCGGCTCCCAGCCCTCGGCCAGCACGATGTACGCCTTCGGCACGGACAGCCGCACCGGATCGGGCGCCGGGACGACGGCGGCCTCGGCGACCGCCTCATGCTCCAGCAGGGCGCTCTCCAGCTCGAAGGGCGAAATCTTGTAATCCGAGCTTTTGAAGACATCATCCGCGCGCCCGACATACGTGACATAACCGTCCGCGTCGCGCGAGCCGATGTCGCCGGTGCGGTAGTAGCCGCCCGCGGTGGCCTCGGCGGTGCGCTCCTCGTCGCCCTCGTACCCCGTCATCAGCCCGACGGGGCGGCCGTGGCGGCCGGTCAGGTCGAGGCAGATCTCGCCCTCGTCGCCGGGTTCGCCGGTGACCGGGTCGAGGAGGACGACGCCGAAGCCGGGGGTCGGGCGGCCCATCGAGCCGGTCTTGAGCGGCTGGCCGGGGGTGTTGGCAACCTGGACGGCGGTCTCGGTCTGGCCGAAGCCGTCCCGGATCGTCACCCCCCATGCGCGCCGGACGTGCTCGATGACCTCGGGGTTCAGCGGCTCACCGGCGGCCACGGCCTCCCGCGGGGGGCGCCGCAGCTGGGTCAGGTCGGCCTGGATGAGCATGCGCCAGACGGTGGGCGGGGCGCAGAAGGTGGTGACGCCGCAGCGGTCCATCTCGGCCATGAGCCGGGTGGCGTCGAAGCGGGCGTAGTTGTGGATGAAGACGGTCGCCTCGGCGTTCCAGGGCGCGAAGAGGTTGGACCAGGCGTGCTTGGCCCAGCCCGGGGAGGAGATGTTGAGGTGGACGTCGCCGGGCTTGAGGCCGATCCAGTACATCGTCGACAGATGGCCGATGGGGTACGAGATGTGGGTGTGCTCGACGAGCTTGGGCTGAGCGGTGGTGCCGGAGGTGAAGTAGAGCATGAGCGGGTCGTCCGCGCGGGTCGGCCCGTCCGGTACGAAGCGGTCCGCCAGGGCCGTCGCCCCGTCCGGGATCTCGTCGGGCACCGCGTCCGTCCCGGCGTCCTCGTACGCCAGCCAGCCGTCCGGCGCGCCGCCGACCGCGATGCGGGTGTAGTCGCCCGCCACCTCCGTGAACTTGCCGGTGTCCTCCGCCCGCACGATCACGTGCTTCGCCCGGCCGCGGACGATGCGGTCCGCCAGGTCCAGCGGGCCGAGCAGCGGGGTGGCGGGGATGACGACGGCGCGCAGCTTCATCGCCGCCAGCGCCGTCTCCCACAGCTCCCGCTGGTTGCCGAGCATGACCACGATCCGGTCCCCCGGCCGCACGCCCCGGGCGCGCAGCCAGTTCGCGGCCTGGTCGGAGCGGCGGCGCATCGCGTCGAAGCTCAGCCGGGTCTCCCGGCCGTCCTCCTCCACGATGTGCAAAGCGGTGCGGCCGTTTCCTTCCGCGATCTGGTCGAACCAGTCCAGGGCCCAGTTGAAACGGTCCGGGCGGGGCCAGCTGAACCCTTCATACGCCGCCGCGTAATCCTCGCGGCGGTCGAGAAGGAAGTCCCGTGCCACGCGGAATTCGTGAGACGGACTCATTGCTGTCACTTCTTCCTCCTGAATTGCGGTGCCGCTCGCTAGCATCGTGCGACGGGTGATCTGGGTCTCACCACCCCCGGACGGGGGTGGTGACGTTTCGGGGAGGCGACCGTGGCGGAATCGGAGCGTGCCGTCGACGTACGGACAGCGCTGCTGCGGATGCGCCGGCGCGGCGGGCTGCCCGTCGCCTTCGGCGGACTGTTCTCCGGCGCCCAGCAGTTCCGTATCTCCGAACTCACCGGGACCACCACGGACTCCTTGCGTGGGCTCGCCATCGCGGCGGGCAACGGGCTCGGCGGCAAGGTCCTGACCCTGTCCCGGCCGATATCCGTGATCGACTACCCGGTCTCGCGGGCGATCAGCCACGAGTACGACGGCGCGGTCGGCGCCGAGGGGCTGCGCTCGATGATGGCCGTCCCGGTGGTCGTCCGGGGCCGGGTGCGCGGCCTGCTGTACGGGGCGCTGCGGCAGCCGCTGATCCTCGGCGACCGCGCCCTGAGCGCGGCGGTGGAGGCCGCCCGCGAGCTGGAGCGGATCCTCGCCGCGCAGGACGAGGCGCGGCGGCTGATGGCGGTCGCGGAGCAGCCGGTGCCGGAGGCCGGGCCCGACCCGGCGGTCTGGGAAGAGGTGCGCGCGGCCCATGTCGACCTGCGGGCCCTGGCCCAGCGGGTGACCGATCCGCAGCTGCGGGCGGAGATCCTGAGCGCCTGCGGCCGCCTGGCCCGCGCCTCGTCGGGCGGTGGCCGCGACCGGGCGACCCGCAGATGTGTGCAGCTGTCCCCGCGCGAGGTGGACGTCCTGGCCTGTGTGGCCTCGGGCGCGACGAACTCGGCGGCGGCCGACCGGCTGGGGCTGCGGCCGGAGACGGTGAAGAGCTATCTGCGGTCGTGCATGCGCAAGTTGGGGGCGAACACCCGCCTGCACGCGGTGGTCGAGGCCCGCCGCGCGGGGCTGCTGCCGTAGGGGTTCCATCGTGCGGTGACCGTGCGGCGGCGTTACGTCAGCACCGCGGCGAGGGCCGGGGCGTACAGCTCGACGACCTCGTCCGGCGTCAGGGCGGTCACGCCCGGGGCGCGCAGCAGATGGCGGGTGAGGGCGAGGCCGAGGAGCTGGGCGCAGACCAGCCCGGCGCGGCGCGGGTCGACCGCGTCGCCGAGGGCGGGCGCGACCTGCGCGGCGAAGATCTCGCGCAGCCGCTCGGCGGCCCGCTCGTGGGTGACGGCGGAGCGCAGCAGGAGCAGCAGGGCGTCGTCGGCGGGGTCGCCCTCCCAGCGGTCGAGGAAGTGGCGTACGAGGACCCGCGCGAGGTCGTCGCGGGCCACGGCGGTCAGGTCGGGCAGCCGCAGGTCGATGGTGAGGGCCGCGTCGAAGAGCTGGTCCTTGCTGCCGAAGTAGCGCATGACCATCGAGGCGTCGATGGCCGCGTCGGCGGCGACGGCGCGGATGGTGGTGCGCTCGTAGCCGCGCCGGGCGAAGCGCGCGCGGGCGGCGCGGAGGATGGTGGCGCGGGTGCGGTCGGCGCTCCGGGCGCCCGTCAGGCGGGGTTCGCCGCCGCAGGGGCCGGGCCCGGGATCGTCCATGCCAACAATCGTAGGCAAACGGTCGTGGGCACGCCAGGAGCGGGTACCCGTTCTCATGGACGGCACATCGACGCCACGAGACCACTCCGGAGCGAATGGTTCCGGATCCGGCCGCCCCGGCCGCCGCCTGGGCATATCGGGGGATATCCTGCACTGAGGCCCGTGGTCCGCGCTCGGGGCGCCCACGGCCCTCACGCGCCCGGTGCCCAGGGGATGCGCGACAAGGAGGTGAGGTGCACGCGATGACCAGCGAACCTCCCAGTCGTATGCCGCGAGCCGCCACCCCGTCCCGGCCGCACTGAACGCAGCGCGACACAGCTCAGCGCGGCCCGGCGCCAGCTACCCGTAAAGGACCCCTTATGTCCGAGCGCCGATCCCACACCCCGCGCCCGCTGAAGAAGTACCCCTGGCTGCGGCCCGCGGTGACGCGCGCGGCGGGCCACGGCCCGCGCTCCGGGGCCGGGGCGTCGGGCCCGCCGGGCACCGAGTCCGCGCCCGCCGCGGTCGACGGCACGGCGGTCGCCGACGAGCAGAGCGTGGTGGACGCGGCCGTCTACCGCGACGGCCGCCGGGTCGGCACGCCCGACAGCCTGGCCGCCACCTTCCGGCGGCTGCGCGAGGAGCCGGGCGCGATGGCGTGGATCGGGCTGTACCGGCCGACCGAGGCGGAGCTGCTGTCGCTCGCCGAGGAATTCGATCTGCACAAGCTGGCCATCGAGGACGCGATGGAGGCGCATCAGCGGCCCAAGCTGGAGCGCTACGGCGAGACGCTGTTCGTCGTGCTGCGCGCGGCCCGCTACCTCGACGCGGTCGAGGAGGTGGACTTCGGCGAGCTGCACGTCTTCGTCGGCCCCGACTTCCTCATCACCGTCCGGCACGGCGCCGCCCCGGACCTGTCGGCGGTGCGCGCCCGGATGGAGTCGGCCCCCGAGCTGCTGGCCCTCGGCCCGGAGGCGGTGCTGTACGCCATCCTGGACGCGGTCGTGGACGGCTACGCCCCGGTCGTGGCGGGCGTGCAGAACGACATCGACGAGATCGAGACCGAGGTCTTCCGCGGCGACCCCGCGGTGTCGCGCCGCATCTACGAACTCTCCCGCGAAATGGTGGAGTTCCAGCGCGCCACCCGCCCGCTGGTGGGGATGCTGCGCGGGCTGATGGCCGGTTTCGACAAGTACGGCACCGACGATGAGCTGCAGCGCTATCTGCGGGACGTCGCCGACCACGTCACCCACACCAGCGAGCGCGTGGACGGCTTCCGCTCGGCCCTCACCGACATCCTCGCGGTCAACGCCACCCTCGTCACCCAGCAGCAGAACGCCGAGATGAGGGCGCTGGCCGAGGCGGGCTTCGAGCAGAACGAGGAGGTCAAGAAGATCTCCGCGTGGGCGGCCATCCTGTTCGCCCCGACCCTGGTCGGCACCATCTACGGCATGAACTTCACGCACATGCCGGAGCTGCACTGGGTGCTCGGCTATCCCTTCGCGCTGCTGCTGATGGCGGTGGTGTGCGTCAGCCTGTACGTCATCTTCAAGCGGCGCGACTGGCTCTGACGCGGCCCGGAGTCTTCCCGGAGTCGTCCCGGAGTCGTCCTGGACAAGCGCCGGACACGGCTCTGACCAGCCCGGACATCGACAGCCTGTCCGGGACGGCCTGCTGTCATTGCCCCTGTTCAGCGCTTCTCGCAAGACTCGGTGCTCGTTGGAGCAGGCCGACCAACGGCCAGCTGTTCCCACGTCCGAGGAGACGACTCATGAGATCCCGACTGATCACCCTGGCGGCCGCGGCCACAGCGGCCGCGGCTCTCGGCCTTCCGGCCACGCAGGCCCATGCGATCGGCACCGGTACCTCGGCATGCGGCTACGACGTGTGCCTGAGCACGACGAACAATTCGGCCACCCTGTACCTGGACCGATGGGCGGGAGCCGAATGGCAGGTCTGTGACGACGCCTCTGACGGGATGAGGGCCAAGGCGACGGTCAGCTACGCGGGACAGACCCTCAATCTCCAGACCACGGGTGGGTATGGCGCGTGCAGCAGCTCGCAGAGCTTCTACCCGTCGCCCAGCAGTGGGGACGTGATCTCGTACAGGGTCTGGGTGCAGGACGGTGCGAACGGATCGGCGCGCTACGCGAGGAGCGGCAGCTACACCTGGTAGACCCGGCCCGGCGGTGACGAGAGCGGGAGAGGGATGACCTTCCGCGGCAATGCGAAGGCCGGCTGCTGAAGCAGAGAAGCGGCGCCCACTCGGGCTCACCTGTCCGGTGGGCGCTCGGCGCGTCCGTGCGCCGTCCACCTTGTCATCCCCGCACGAACCGCGGCCCCGCGGGACTCACCTCGGCCACACGCGACGGCGATGGACCCGGTCCGCCCCTCCGGCGCTGCCATATTCGAAGGCCCCTTCGGAGGTGGCAGTGACGCCAGAGGCGACAACATCCCGAACATCCGACCGCATCATCGACCTGGAAGGCCGCAGGAAGCTGGCGACCGCGCCGGGCGGGCCGCGCAGACGTGGCGAGTACGGCGCCCGGGAGCGGATCGATCTGCTGCTGGACGCGGGGTCGTTCACCGAGACCGGCCTGTTCGTGCGGGCCCGGCCCACCGGGGACGACGCCGCCCGCCCGTACGGCGACGGAGTGGTCACCGGGCACGGCACGGTCGACGGCCGTCCGGTCTGTGTGTTCGCCCAGGACTCCACGGTCTTCGGCGGCAGCATGGGCGAGGCGTTCGGCGAGAAGACCATCGCCCTGATGGATCTCGCCCTGAAGACCGGCTGCCCGGTCATCGGGCTCAACGACGGCGGTGGCGCCCGCATCCAGGAGGGGGTCGCCTCGCTCGCGCTCTACGCCGAGCTGGTGCGCCGCAATGTGCGGGCGTCCGGGGTGATCCCGCAGATCTCGGTCGTCCTGGGTCCGTGCGCGGGCGGCGCCGCGTACTCCCCGGCCATCACCGACTTCACGGTGATGGTGGACGGCACCTCGCAGATGTTCGTCACCGGACCCGATGTCATCGAGGCGGTCACCGGTGAGCGCACCACCGCCGAGGACCTGGGCGGCGCCCGCACCAGCAACACCGTCAACGGCAACGCCCACTTCCTCGCCGCCGACGAGGCCGCCGCCCTCGGCACCGTGCGCGACCTGCTGTCGTACCTGCCCGCCAACAACCTGGAGCGGCCCCCGCGCTACGCACCGGCGCCGCCCGCCGGGACATGTCTCGATACGGTCGTGCCGGACCGGCTCGGGCAGGCCTACGACATGCGCGACATCCTGCGCGCGGTCGTCGACGGCGGCGAACTGCTGGAGACCCAGGAGCTGTTCGCGCCGAACATCATCTGCGCGCTGGCCCTCGTCGACGGCCATTCCGTCGGGGTCGTCGCCAATCAGCCGCTGCACGCCGCAGGTGTCCTGGACATCGACGCCTCCGAGAAGGCCGCGCGCTTCGTGCGGTTCTGCGACGCGTTCGGCATCCCGCTGCTGACCTTCGCCGACGTCCCCGGTTATCTCTCCGGCGTCCGGCAGGAGCAGGCCGGGATCATCCGGCGGGGCGCCAAACTGCTGTACGCGTACGCCGAGGCGACCGTCCCCAAGGTCACGGTGGTGGTGCGCAAGGCGTACGGCGGCGGGTACGCGGTGATGGGCTCCAAGCACCTGGGCGCCGACATCAACCTCGCCTGGCCCACCGCGCGCATCGCCGTCATGGGCGCCGAGGGCGCGGTGGGCGTCCTCCACCGGCGCGAACTCGCCGCCGCCGACGACCCCGAAGCGCTGCGGGCCCGGCTCCTCGCCACGTACGAGAGCACGTACGGGACCCCGTACCTCGCCGCCGAGCGCGGCTACGTCGACGCCGTCATCGCCCCGCGCGATACCCGCTCCCACGTCTGCCGCGCCCTGCGCGCGCTGCGCGGCAAGCGCGCACCGATGCCGGAGCGCCGGCACGGCAACATCCCGCTCTGACCCGCTCTCCCCTCCAGTTGTCCCGCGATGTGAGGAGCCATGCCCGATGGACAGCCGCCGCACGCCGCTCACAACCGCGTCCGCGCCCGCGTCCGCGCCCGCCTTCCGGAGTCTGCCGGAGTACGTACGGCACTGGGCCGGGACCACCCCGGACCGCCGGGCGTTCACCTTCGTCGAGCACCCCGCCCCCGACTCGCGCGGCGTCCACCGCACGCTGACCTGGCGGCGCCTGGACCTGCGGATCCGGGCGGTGGCCGCGCGGCTCGCCGCCGAGGCCGAGCCCGGGGCGCGGGTCGCGCTGCTGTGCCCGCAGGGGACGGAATACGTGACCGCCTTCCTCGCGGCGCTCGCCGCCGGGCTGGTCGCCGTACCCCTGTACCCGCCGGGCCTGCCGGGCCACGGCGACCGGCTGTCGGCCGTCCTGGCGGACGCGCGGCCCGCGGTCGTCGTGACGACGGGCCGCGCCCTGGAGGAGGTACGGGAGTTCTGCGCGGACCGGTCCCTCCCCGTCGTCGCCGCCGACCAGGTGCCCGACGCCGCCGCCCACGACGGGCCGCCGGGCACACCGGACGGGACGGCGGTCGCCTACCTCCAGTACACATCCGGCTCGACCCGGCTCCCGGCGGGCGTGGAGATCACCCACGCCAACGTCGTCGCCAACGCCCGCCAGGCGCTCACCGCCTACGGCGCCGACACGCGGCCGGTGACCTGCGTGGGCTGGCTGCCGCTGTACCACGACATGGGGCTCGTCCTGAGCGTCGCCGCCCCGGTGGTGCGGGGGCTGCTGTCGGCGCTGATGGACCCGGTCGCGTTCCTGCACGAGCCGGTGCGCTGGCTGCGGCTGCTCGCCGCGCACCCGCGCGCGGTGAGCGCCGCGCCCAACTTCGCCTACGACTACTGCGCCCAGACCGTCACCGAAGCGCAGAAGGCGGGCCTGCGGCTGGACGGCATCACCGCACTGATCAACGGCAGCGAGCCGGTACGCCCCGGCACGGCCGACCGCTTCCACACCGCGTTCGCCGCCCAGGGCCTCGTACCGGACACCCACTGCCCGTCGTACGGGCTCGCCGAGGCGACCGTCTTCGTCAGCGCGGCCCGGCCCGGGGAGCCGCTGCGCCGGTTCGCGCTCGACCGTGACGCGCTCGCCACCGGGAAGGCGCTGCCCGCACGGCCCGACGACCCGACGGCCGTGCTGCTGGCCGGCTGCGGCACCCCGGCGGGCCAGCGGGTCCGCATCGCCGATCCGGTGTCCCGGGCCGCGCTGGGCGAGGGCGAGGTCGGCGAGATCTGGGTGCGGGGCCCCAACGTGGGGCGCGGCTACCGCAACCAGGACCGGTACAGCCGCCAGGTCTTCGGCGCCACGTTCGCCGATACCGGGAGCGATCCGGGTGGCTGGCTGCGCACCGGTGACCTGGGGACGGTGCTGGACGGGCAGCTGATCGTCACCGGGCGGCTGAAGGACCTCATCGTGGTCGACGGCCGCAACCACTACCCGCAGGACGTGGAGGCCACGGCCCAGGAAGCGCATCCGGCCGTGCGGCGCGACCGGCTCGCCGCCTTCGGCATCCCCGGCGCCTCCGGTGAGCGGGTGGTCGTCGTGGCGGAGCACGCGCGGAACACGGCCCTGGACGCGATCGACGTACCGGCCCTGGTGCGGGAGGTGCGCGCGGCCGTCTCGAACCGGCACGGGCTGCGGCTCGCCGACGTCGTCCTCGTCCCGCCGGGCACCGTGCCCCGCACCTCCAGCGGCAAGGTGTCGCGGGCGCTGACCCGCGAACGCTATCTCGCGGGCGCCTACGCGTCGCCGGAGGCCGCGGAATGAGAGACGTGAGCGAGGGCGCGCTGCGCCGCCTGGTCGCCGAGCGGGTGGCCGCCTGGCGGGGCACGGCGGCCGGGGACGTCCCGATGGACCGGCCGCTGGCGGACCTGGGCATGTCCTCCCGGGACGCGGTTGTCCTGGCCGGGGAGCTGTCCCGCGCGACGGGCCGCGAGCTGCCCGCGACCCTGCTGTGGGAGGCACCCACCGGCGACGCCCTGGTGGCCCGTCTGTGCGAGACGGCGCCGGAGGCCGGTCCGGCCGCCACCGTCGTCCCGCCGCCGCCCCCGCCTTCGTCCGGTGAACCGATCGCGGTCATCGGGGTCGGCTGCCGGCTGCCCGGCGGTGTGCACGGCCCGGACGACTACTGGCGGCTGCTGAGCGAGGGCACGGACGCGATCCGGCGCGTCCCGGAGGACCGGTGGCGCGACTTCACCGCGTTCCCGCCCGCCGACGCGCCCCCGTACGGCGGCTATCTGGACGACATCGCCGGGTTCGACGCGGACTTCTTCCGCATCACCCCGCGCGAGGCCGCGGTGATGGACCCGCAGCAGCGGATCCTGCTGGAGGTCGTCCACGAAGCGCTCGACCACGCCGCCGTCCCCGCCGCGTCCCTGGCCGCCACCGCCACCGGCGTCTTCGTCGGGGTCTCCGCGCCCGAGTACGGTCAGCTCACCGGCGCCGACCCGGCGGCCGTCGACCCCTGGGCGCCGGCCGGTGGGGCGCTGAGCGTCACCGCGGGCCGTCTGTCGTACGTCCTGGACGCGCGCGGGCCGTCCATGGCGGTCGACACGGCCTGCTCGTCCTCGCTGGTCGCCGTCCACCACGCGTGCGTCAGCCTGCGCACGGGCGAGAGCGACACGGCGATCGCCGCCGGGGTCAATCTGCTGCTCTCCCCCACCGTCACCGTCGCGTTCCGGCGGGCGGGGGCGCTCGCGCCGGACGGCCGGTGCAAGCCGTTCTCGGCGGCGGCCGATGGCATCGGGCGCGCCGAGGGGTGCGCGGCCGTGCTGCTGAAGCGGCTGTCCGACGCCGAGCGGGACGGGGACCGGGTCCTCGCCGTCATCCGCGCCACGGCCGTCAACTCCGACGGCCGCTCCAACGGGCTCCTGGCGCCCAACCCCGCCGCCCAGCGGGCCCTGCTGACGGCCGCGTACGCCCGGGCCGGGCTGGCCCCGGCGCGCGTCGACCACGTCGAGGCGCACGGCACCGGCACCCCGCTCGGCGACCCGATCGAGGCGGGCGCGCTCGGCGCCGTGCTCGGCGCGGGCCGCGACCCCGACCAGCCGCTGCTGCTCGGCTCCGTCAAGGGCAACCTCGGCCACCTGGAGTCCGCCGCGGGCATCGCCGGGCTGGTGAAGACGGTGCTCGCGCTGCACCACGACGTCGTTCCGCCGTCGCTGCACTGCGCCGAGGGCAGCGCCCTGGACGACGTGACGCTGCGGGTCGTGACGGAGGCCGAGCCGTGGCCCCGGTACGGCGGCACGGCCACCGCCGGGGTGTCCGGGTTCGGCTTCGGCGGCACCAACGCCCATGCGGTGCTGGAGGAGTGGCGGCCGGGCCGCGCCCCGGTCCCGGAGGCGTCCGCCCGGCTTCACCTCCTCTCCGACGTCGACCCCGTACGGGTGCGGGACACCGCGGACCGGCTCGCCGCCTGGCTCCGTACGCCCGAGGGGAGCGCAGCGCACCCCGCCGACGTGGCGCGCACCCTTGCCGGGCGCACCGGACGCGGGCCCGTACGCGCCGCGGTCGTCGCCCGTGACCACGCCGAACTCACCGACGGGCTGGGCGCGTTGGCGGCAGGAAGCCCCCACGAACGGGTCGTGTCCGACGACCGGGATCTGGCCGGGCGCGGCCCGGTGTGGGTGTTCTCCGGGTACGGCAGCCAGTGGCCCGGGATGGGGCGGCGGCTGCTGGCCGAGGAACCCGCCTTCGCGGCCGCCGTGGAAAAGCTCGACGCGCGGCTCGCCCCGGAGTGCGGGCTGTCCCTGTACGACCATCTGGCGTCCGGTGAGGGTCTGGAGGACCTGGAAGTCGCCCAGCCGGTCCTGTTCGGCCTCCAGGTGGCGCTCGCCGAGCTGTGGCGCTCGTACGGTGTCGAGCCCGCCGCCGTCGTGGGCCACTCCATGGGCGAGGTGGCCGCCGCGGTGTGCGCGGGCGCCCTGGAGGTGGCGGACGCGGCCCGGGTGGTCGCCGTACGGGCCCGGCTGCTCAGCGGGCTGCGCGGCGGCGCCATGGCGGTGGTCGACCTCGACGACGGCGAACTCGGCGCGCTGGAGCGGGACTTCCCCGGCGTACACGTCGCCGTGCACTCCTCCCCCGGCCAGAAGGTGGTCACCGGCGAGGAACCGGCGGTGGCCCGGCTGGTGCGCGGGCTGGAGCGGGAGGGGCGGGCCGCCCGGGCCATGCGGGTGGTGGGCGCGGGCCACTCGCCTCAAGTGGAGCCGCTGCTCGCGGAGTTGACCGACGCCTTGGCCGACATCCGGGGCGCGGTGCCCCGCGTTCCCGTCTATTCCACCGTGCTGGACGATCCGCGTGGCGTCAGCGTGTTCGACGCCGCCCACTGGGCCGCGAACCTGCGGCGGCCCGTGCGCCTGGACCGGGCGATCGCGGCCGCGGCGGCCGACTGCCACCGCGCGTTCGTGGAGATCTCGCCGCATCCAGTGCTGACGCGGCCGGTGACCGACACCGCGCCCGGCGCTCTGGCCCTCGGCACCCTGCGCCGGGACGCCGACGGCTACGCCGCCTTCCTCACCCAGGTGGGCGCCCTGTACGCCGCGGGCGTGCGCCTGCCGCCGCCGCCCGGCCGCGTCATCGACCTGCCCGCGCCGCGCTGGCGGCATGTGCGGCACTGGTGGACGGACGGCCGTGCGGGTGCCACGGACGCACCGGTGGCGCCGGTGGCACCGGTGGCAGAAATCCAGGAGGACACCTCGGTCGCCGCCCGGGTGTGCCACCACATCGCCGCCGTCACCGGCCACCCGCCCGCCCGCGTCACACCGGACACCGCCCTCGCCGGGCTCGGGCTGGACTCCCTGATGGCCGTCCGCATCCGCACCGCCCTGCAGCGTGAGTTCGCCATCGAGCTGCCCCTGCGCGAGCTGCTCGGCGCCGCCACCATCGCGGAGGCGGCCGCGCGCATCCAGCGGGCGCTGCCCACGAAGGACTCCCCGCTGCGGACCCTGCACGCCACCGGCTCCCGGCCGCCGCTCTTCCTCGTCCACGCCGCGGGCGGCACGACCGACGTCTACCGGGCGCTCGCCGAACGGCTCGGGGGCGAGCGGCCGGTGTACGGGCTGGAGCGGCTGGAGCAGGCCCGTACGGTGGCCGAGAAGGCGCGCCGTTACGCCGAGGCCATCGTCGCCGCCCACCCCGACGGGCCCTGCCTGCTGGGCGGCTGGTCCTTCGGCGGCTTCGTCGCCCAGGAGACCGCGCGGCAGCTCACCGCCGCCGGGCGGGAGGTGGCGCTCGTGGCGCTCATCGACTCCGTACGGCCCCTCCCGCAGCCCGGCCGCACACCGGCCGACCGGATCCGCGCCCACTTCACCGGCTTCGCCCGCCATGTCGCCGACACCTACGGGGTTCAACTGGACCTTCCGTACGACGAGTTGGTCGCGATGGACGACGACGGCGAGCGCATCGACACCGTGCTGCGGGCCCTGCGCGAGGCCGCCGATGTGCCGCCCGCCGCGCTGGAGCACCAGCGCTCCTCGTACCTGGACTTGAGGATCGGCGACGCCCACCGGCCGGGCCGCCACGACGGGCGGGTGGTGCTCTACCGGGCCGGCGAACCCGCGCCGCACACCGTGCGCGACCCCGCGTACGAGCGGGACGACGAGGCGCTGGGCTGGGACGAGGTGTGCCCGCGCCTGACGGTCGTACGGGTCGCGGGCCACCATCTGTCGCTGCTCGACCCGCCGTACGTGGACGAGATCGCCGCCGATCTGCGGCGGCGGCTCGCCCGCCGAACCTGACCGAGGAGCCGCCATGTCCCACCACCGCACTGCCCGAGTGTCCCGGCGCGCCGTCGTCCGAGCCACGGCGGCCGCCGGGCTGGCCGTCGTGTCCGGCGCCGCCACAGCCCACGCCGCCACCAGCACGACCGTGACCCGGCTCGGGCCGCGCACCTTCGACCTGTCGGTGCCCTCCGCCGCGCTGGGCCGCAGCGCGCCGGTGCGGCTGATCCTGCCGTCCGGCTTCGACGCCCACCCCGAGCGGACGTACCCCGTGCTGTATCTCCTGCACGGCGCCCACGACGACTACACGTCCTGGACCCGGGAGACGGACATCGAGGCGTTCACCGAGGGCCGGGACCTGATCGTGGCGATGCCGGACGCGGGCCCTACCGGGATTCCCACCGCGTGGCGCAGCGGCCCCGACTACGAGACGTTCCAGCTCGGCGAGGTCCCCGCGCTGCTCGCGCGCGACTGGCGGGCCTCCGGCGTCCGGGCCGTCGCCGGGGTGTCCACCGGCGGCTACGGCGCCATGGCGCACGCGGCGCGCCACCCGGGGTCGTTCACCGCCGCGGCCTCCTACAGCGGCATCATCGACACCACCGCGCCCGGTGTGCCCGCCCTGATGGACGCCATCGTGGCCCGTGAGCTGCTGCCACCGCGCTCCCTGTGGGGCAGCCCGGTGCTGAACCTGCTCACCTGGCGCGACTTCAACCCGCGGGCCCGCGCCGAGGGGCTGCGCGGTACCAAGCTGTACGTGTCCAGCGGCAGCGGAGTGATCGGCGGCATCGGCGACTGGCTCCCCGAGGCGCTGGAGAGCGTGCTGTGGCCCTCCGCCCACTCCTTCACCGACTGGCTCGCGCTGCTCCGCATCCCCGTCACGACCCACTACTACGCCGGAGGAGGGCACAGCTGGGCCTACTGGAAGAAGGAGTTCACCGCGTCGTGGCCGATGCTCGCCGGTGCGCTGGGGGTGCCGGAGTGAGGCCGGTGCCGTCGGGGCACGGAACGGAGCGCAGGGGACTTCCGTCCAATCCCGGACGTGTCCCGCGCCCGCCGGGCAACGGCCCGCGGGTGAGTCGCTTCCGGTTGAACGGAGGGCCCGCCGTGGCTGCCCCCACCCCGCACAGCGCACCGGACGGCCCCGAGCGCCCGCCGGTCCCTCCCGAACTGGCCAAACTGCTGCGCGACCAGTTGGAGACCGTCGCCGACGAGGTCGAGGAGGAGGTGCGCCGGCAGGTCCCGGAGTACGCGCGACCGGCCGACGGTACGTACCGCGCGCACCTCAGATCGGGGGTGGTCCAGGCGCTGACCCTGTTCGTCGACCACATCGCCGAACCGCGCCCCGGCCAGGGTGCCGCGATCACCACGACGTACTTCGAACTCGGGCGCGGCGAGGCGCTGGAGGGCCGCAGCCTGGACGCGCTGCAGTCCGCGCTGCGGATCGGCGGCTTGCGCGCCTGGCGGCTGATGGGCCGTACGGCGGAGGAACTGGGCCTGGACTCCGCGGTGGTGGCGGCCCTGGGCGAGCTGGCGTTCCGTACCGTGCACGAGGTCGCCGAGGCCGCCGCGGCCGGATACGCGGAGGCCCGGGTGCAGAGCGCCGACGAGCTGGAGCGGCGCCGCCGCAGGCTGCTCGAACTGCTGCTGGGCGAGGGGCCGGCGGCCCCGGAGGCGGTGCAGGACCTGGCGCACTCCGCCCGGTGGCCGGTTCCGGGACACGTCGCGGTCGTCGCGCTCGCGGCCACCCCGGACCAGCGGGAGGAGGAGTGGCCGTTGGCGGCGGCGGGGGCGCTGGTGGACATGGAGTCCCGGCCGCCCCGGATGCTGGTGCCGGTGGCCGAGGGTTCCGGCGGCTCCGGCGGTTCCGGTGGCTTCGGCGGTTTCGGCGGTTTCGGCGGTTTCGGCGGGCGGGCGTTCGGCCTCGCGCTGCGCGGGCGGCCCGCCGCGATCGGCCCCACCGTCCCGCTCGCCGAGGCCGCCCGGTCGCTGCACTGGGCCACCCGGGCCCTCGGGCTGATGGGCCGCGGGATCCTGCCCCGGCAGGGTGTGGTGCGCTGCGCCGACCATCTGTCGACGCTGCTGCTGCACAGCGACGAGCCGATGCTCGCCCAGATCCGATCGCGCGCCCTCGCGCCCCTCGCCGAGGTCTCGGAGGGCCAGCGCGGGCGGCTCGCCGAAACGCTGCTGGCCTGGCTGCTCAGCGGCAGCAACGTGCCCGATGTCGCCGCCCGCCTCCACATCCACCCGCAGACGGTCCGCTATCGCCTGCGCCAGCTGGACAAGCTCTTCGGCGACGCGCTGCAGGACCCGGGCAGCCGTCTGGATCTCATCCTGGCGCTGCGCGCCGAAGCGCTCCGCAACGAATTCCCCTCACTCGGCCCCGGGCTCACGGGGCTCACGTCCGCACAAAAAGGCGAGGAATATTTGAATTCCCGGCCATAACACTGGGTCAGATCACGCGCATACCTTCGGGACGTCCTTGTTCGCGGCGCACTCCTCGCGCCCCACCCTCAAAGGATTCCCATGCGCATTCGCTTGGGCCTCGCCGTGCTCTCGCTGCTCGGCGGGGCCGGACTGGTCTCCCTCTCCGCCCCCACCGCAACGGCCGCCGCCTGCGCCGACATCGACGTCGTCGCGGCCCGCGGCACCTTCGAGCCGGGCACGCTCGGCTTCATCGTCGGCGACCCCGTCTATGCGGCGCTGCAGAAGAAAATCACCGGCAAGACCCTGTCCGGCTACAAGGTGAACTACCCCGCCGACCTCTCCTTCACCTCGGCCGCGCAGGGCAACGCGGACGTGGTCAACCACGTCAAGAGCCAGGCGGCCGCCTGCCCGAACCAGCGTTTCGTGCTGGTCGGGTATTCGCAGGGCGCGAACGTCGTCGACAACTCGATCGGCATCAGCAGCGCGGGCGCGGTGGTCGGCAGCCCGATCGTGGCCACGATTCCCGCGGCGCTCGAGCCCAAGGTCGCCGCCGTGCTGCTGTTCGGCAACCCGATCCGGGCCCTCGGCAAGAGCGTCACCGGCACCTACCAGAGCCGCACCATCGACTTCTGTGCCAAGGGCGACCCGATCTGTGAGAGCGGCGGGCTCGACGTGGGGGCGCACCTCGGCTACACCGCGAACGCCGACGCGGCGGCCACCTTCGCCGCGGGCAAGGTCTGATCCCCGCAGGCGTACGACCTACGAAAGGGCCCGGGAGGATCACCTCCCGGGCCCTTCCCTTGTGGGCGACTACCGGGGTTCCCGGGCGAACGTCGCGAGGTTCGTGGAGACGGGCTCGGGGCGGCCGTCGTTCTGTACGGGCGCCGCGGTCAGCACATCGAGGTGCTGATAGCCGTCGGCGACCACGGGGTGGAGATCGGCCGGGATACGGCCCGACAGCAGCCCGTCTCCCGCGAGCACGGTCAGCACCGGATTGGCGGTGAGCCCCCTCGGGTGGACGACGAGCCGCTTCACCTGCGGCGAGGTGGCCAGCTGAAGGTCGGTGACCAGCTTGGTCGGGAAGTACTGCTCGGTGAAGTCCAGCGGCTGCTCGGCCAGGCTGCGGGCCAGCTCCTGGATGTCGGTGACCTCCTTGCCCGCGCCGGTGAACGGCGTCCCGTCCGCCGACCGGTACCCCGGGTCGTCGGCGTCGCCCACGCGGTCGAAATTCCGCCATGTGTACAGCGGCCCGCCGGGCCGCTCCGGAATGGCCTTGTACTCACCGCCGAACAGCCCCGGCCGCGTGTCCCCGCCGTTGGCGACGGGGAAGTTCTTGTCGACGATCGGCCCGCCGTCGAAGAAGCCCACGCTGCTCTGCAGGAACGCCAGCGGTACGGAGTGGTCGTCCATCAGCGCGCCGAGCACCGCCTCGTTGGTCAGCCGGAAGTCCTTCACCGCGGGCTTGCCGGTGAGGAACGTGGCGGTGTCCTTGGAGAACAGGAACCGGTTCGTCGCCTCGATGTTGACGTTCGCGGGCAGATAGCGGGGCAGGTCGGCCTCGCCGCCCGGATCCCGTACGGCGCCCAGACCGGCGATGCCCAGCAGGGTCATGGTCTCGGGGTTGAGCAGCACCGGCGCGGACAGCGAACGCGGCAGCACCCCGGTGTCGAGCCCGGCCTGCACCACGCCGTAACCGAGGCCGACGTCCGGCAGGTTGGTGTCGTCCGGGATGCTGCCGCTCAGATCGCCGAGCGAGGTGGACACGGTGGTGTCGAGGGCGAAGTACCCGGCGCACTGGTTGTATCCGGCGTCGGCGGTGGTGGCGGGGTCGCCGTCGAAGTCGGCCGTCGCCAGATAGCCGGTGATCACGCCGCCGAGGGAGTGGCCGCCGCACAGCACCTTCTGCTCGCGCAGCCGCTGGTCGGGCAACTCGGCGGCCAGCAGGTCGTATTCGTCCCGTACGGTCTGCTCGATCCCGAGCTTCGCCATCCACCGCAGCTCGCCGTTCCCGACGTACCCGCCGAAGGTGCGGCCGTTCACCTGCTTGCCCCGGTAGTAGTAGTCGACGGCTGCGTGCTGATCGCCGGAGGCGATACCGGTGCGGTCCTCCAGGCAGTTGGACCGCCGGTCCAGCGCCCAGAACTCGATGTGCCGCCCCCGCTCAGCGGCGCGCGCCACCGTGTTGCGGGCCACGCTGTCGAACGCACCGGCCCCCTCCAGGATCCCCGGCTGGGCCACCAGGATCCGATCGGCGTCGGCCGAGGCATCGGGCCCGTCGGCGGCGCGGTAGCGCAGATACGACAGCCAGTCACACGCCGCGGGCCGCGCCCCGAACGACGCCGGCAGCGGCGCCTTCACCCGCACCACCGACTCGGTCACCCCACCGACCGCGCCCTGCGACGACACCACGGCCGTCTCGGTGCGTGTGCCCCGGCCGTCCTCTCCCCGGGCGTCCGGCGCTCCCGTGGCGAGCATCCCGATCGTCAGCAGCACCGCCGGCGCGGCGCTGCGCAAGCCCTTCGGGGCTCTTCCTCTGCTGCGGCTCGTGTCCATGCTGGGACCGTAGGACCGCGCCGCGTGTGTGCCATGCCCGTGCTCACAAGAACGCAGCGACCGGCGACGCCATTGTCACCAGGAACCAACCCCTCTTCACCCCTTCCCCGTTCTCCCGGGCCCTCGTTTGTGCTTCGATGCCGTGCGCACGGTACGAACGGGTGAGCGACGGGAGTAGGCGTATGGATCGGCGAGGGTTTCTCAAGGGCGCGGCCGCACTGTCCACCGCCGGAGTGGTCACCGCGTTAGGCGGAGTCGCCGCCGCGGCGCCCACCCGGCCGCTGGCCGCCCAGGACTGGCTGTCCGGCATCGCCGACGCCACGCCCGTGCAGCGGCTGACTCTCCCGGGGACACACGACTCCGGGGCCCGTTACGGCGGGCCGTGGACCGAGTGCCAGAACACCACCATCGCCGACCAGCTCAGCAGCGGCATCCGGTTCCTGGACATCCGCTGCCGGGCGTTCGAGAACGCCTTCCCGATCCACCACGGCGCCTCCTACCAGCACCTCAACTTCGACGATGTCCTCGGCGCGTGCCGCGCGTTCCTCGCCGCGCACCCGTCCGAGACCGTGCTGATGCGCGTCAAGCAGGAGTACTCGGAGGAGAGCGAGGCGGAGTTCCGCCGGATCTTCGACACCTATCTCGACGGCAAGGGCTGGCGCTCCCTCTTCCGCCTCGACGCCACCCTCCCGACCCTGGGGCAGGCCCGGGGCCGGGTCGTGCTGCTCGCCGACTCCGGCAACATGCCGGGCGTCCGGTACGCGGATCCGCAGTTGTTCGACATCCAGGACGACTACATGGCGGAGCCGTTCGGCAAGTACCCCAAGATCGAGGCGCAGTTCCGCAAGGCGGTGGCCCAGCCCGGCAAGCTCTACATGAACTACGTCAGCACCGCCGCGCTCCTCCCGCCCCGCTCCAACGCGGACCGCCTCAACCCCCAGGTGAAGACCCTGCTGGAGAGCGCGGGCAACCAGGGCTGGACGGGCCTTGGCATCGTCCCGATGGACTTCCCGAACACCACATCGGGTCTGGTCGACGCCCTGGTGAGGCACAATCCGGCCGGCTGACGGCGGGTCGGCGGCGGCACGGCGGCGGCTCGTGGTGGCTGAGCCGCCGCCGTACCGGTCCGCGGATCGCGTGGGTGTCAGGGGGTGAGCGAGGGGCGGGCGAAGCGTACGAGTTCCTGGGCCTGGTCGGGGAACCACTGGCCCGCCTCGGGGTTCACCGCCCCGCGCACCGGGTCCGAGGGGCCGGAGGTGCCACGGAAGCAGCGGCCGTCGGACTGACCGGGGGTCTTCACCCACAGGGCGGCGTCGTGCAGCGGGTTGCCGGTGGCGGTGGTGGGGCGGGCGCCGAGGCCACGGCGGGGCGGGTTGCACCAGGACTGGGGGTCCGCGTGGCGGCTGTACCGCGGCGTCCAGGGGCCGCGGCCGTTACGGCTGGTGTCGGTGACGAAGTGCTTCATCTCCGACGGGTCGTGCGGTTCGTGGGCGCGCAGCCACGCCCGGAGGTGGCGCCGCGACCAGTCCCGCTCGGGGCAGGCGGCCGGGTCGCCGCCGTCGGCGACGTAGGCCAGGCACGCGGAGATGAGCCGTCCGTACAGGGCGGTGTCCCGGTCCGTCTGGTAGTGCGAGACGTTGAGGGCGAAGCCGGTGGCCTCGTCGGCACCGGCCTTGACGAGGCGCGGCACGATGCTGCTGACGGTGTGCCAGCCCGCGTGGCCCGCGTCGAGGTACACCTTGGCGTTGCCGAGGGCCATGAGGGTGTCGACCGCGTACTTGATCTCGGTGAAGCGGGCCTCGGTCAGCCTGTCCTCGCCGGTCTCCGGCTCCGCTTCGAGTTCGGGCTCGGTGGGCGCCTGGTCGCCGGCCTCGGGCTGCTTGTCGAGGTCGGCGGGGTCGGCGGGGAGGAACGGGGTGGGTTCCGGGGACGGGGGCGGGGTCCCGGCGGTGACGGCCGCGCCGGGGGCGGGGACGGTGCCGGGTCGCGGTTCCGGGGAGGGGGCGGTGGTGGGCTTGGTGAGCGCGGGCTCGGTGACCGAGGGCTCGGTGGGCTCGACCGCGGCAGCGCCCGTGCCCGCGGCCGTGCCCGTCTCCGTACCGGCGGCCGCGGACGGGCCGGCCTCCGGGGTCGTGGTCGTGGCCGGGGTCGGGGTCTCGGCGGGGGTGTCCTCGCTCGCCTGCTCACCGCAGTCGGACGGCAGCAGCGCCAGGGAGTCGGGTTCGAGGACGACCATCACCTCGCGGTCGCCGATGCCCTCGGCCACGGCGTCGATCCACGCCTCGTACTCCTCGGTGGTCCGCGCTCCCCCGGCGGAGTAACTGCCGCAGTCACGGCCGGGCACGTTGTAGAGGGCGAGCACCGGCAGCCTGCCCTGCCTCGCCGCGTCGCTCGTGGTCATCCGGACCAGGCGCGCGACCCGCGCCGGGGACTCGTCCCCGTACCAGACCGCCTGCGGGGTGCGCACCATCGCGAGGAGTCCGGCGGCCGTGCGGTAGTCCCCCCGCCAGGCGAGCCGGGTCACCTGACGGTATGAGGCGCGGTCGGCCGGGGGGACGTAGAGGGGCAGGCCGCGCGAGGGCGCGGCAGCGCGCTTCTGTACGGCGGCCTGAACGGTCGAACCGCTCAGTACGGGAAGGGACGTTGCGGCCAGAACGGCCACCGACACGGCGAGGGTTTTCCGTCTCGTGCGCACAGGCGTACTCCAAGGGGGCGGGTCGCGTAGGTCGGATCTGAGGCTCACTCAGAACCCGGGACCCGGCAACGCGAGCGTCCGCCGGGTGGCGCAACCCGGTTCCCGCCCAGGGGTGGCGCTCCGTCGGACAATCCGACGGAACGCCCCCCGGGGGCTACCTACCCGTCAGATGCTCCGGGCGCACCGGCACCCGCCCCAGCCGGAGGCCCGTGGCGGCGCGGATGGCCGCGACGACCGCCGGGGTGGAGGAGAGGGTCGGGGCCTCGCCGGCGCCCCGCAGGCCGTAGGGGGCGTGGTGGTCCGCCAACTCGAGGATGTCGACCGGCATGGTCGGGGTGTCGAGGATGGTGGGGATCAGATAGTCCGTGAAGGACGGGTTGCGCACCCGCGCGCCGTCCGAGACGACGATCTCCTCCATCACGGCGAGACCCAGCCCCTGCGTGGAGCCGCCCTGGATCTGGCCGACGACGGAGAGCGGGTTGAGCGCCTTGCCGACGTCCTGGGCGGCCGCCAGTTCGATGACCTTGACCAGCCCGAGTTCGGTGTCGACCTCGACGACGGCGCGATGGGCGCAGAAGGAGTACTGGACGTGGCCGGAGCCCTGACCGGTCGTGAGGTCGAAGGGCTCGGTGGGACGGTGCCGGAACTCCTTCTCGATGTCGATGGGGTCATCACCGAGGACGTCCGTCAGGTCGGCGACGACCTCGCCGGTGCCCGTGACCACCTTGCCGTCCCGCAAGCGCAGCTCCGTGTCACCGCCAGGGGCACCGCAGCGGCGGAAGACTTCCTGCCGCACCGCCTCGCAGGTGTGTTTGATGGCGCCGCCGGTCATGTACGTCTGGCGGGAGGCGGAAGTGGAGCCCGCGGAGCCGACCCGGGTGTCGGCGGGGTGGATGGTGACCTGGCTGACGCCGAGTTCGGTACGGGCGATCTGGGCGTGGACGGTGACACCGCCCTGGCCGACCTCGGCCATCGCGGTGTGGACCAGGGCGACGGGTTCGCCGCCGATGACCTCCAGCCGCACCCGGGCCGTGGAGTAGTCGTCGAAGCCCTCGGAGAAGCCGACGTTCTTGATGCCGACCGCGTAGCCGATCCCCCGCACCACGCTCTCGCCGTGAGTGGTGTTGGACAGGCCGCCGGGCAGGGCGCGGACGTCGGCCTCCCCGTCCGCCGTCTCCCAGGCGCGCTCCGGCGGGAGGGGGAGCGACCGGACCCGGCGCAGGATCTCGGCGACCGGGGCCGGGGAGTCGACGATCTGGCCGGTGGGCATGGCGGCGCCCTGCGCCATGGCGTTGCGCTGCCGGAACTCGACGGGGTGCAGGCCGAGTTCCTGGGCGACGGCGTCCATCTGGGCCTCGTACGCGAAGCACGCCTGGACCGCGCCGAAGCCGCGCATCGCGCCGCAGGGCGGGTTGTTGGAGTAGAGGGCGAGCGCTTCGACATCCACGTGGTCGACGACGTAGGGGCCGATCGCCAGGGAGGCGGCGTTGCCGACGACCGCCGGGGAGGAGGAGGCGTACGCTCCGCCGTCCAGGACGATACGGGCCTGGACGTAGAGCAGCCGGCCGTCGCGGGTGGCACCGTGCTCGTAGGTGAGCTTGGCGGGGTGCCGGTGGACATGGCCGAAAAACGACTCGTACCGGTTGTAGACGATCTTCACGGGTTTGCCGGTACGGAGCGCCAGCAGACTGGCGTGCGCCTGCATGGACAGGTCCTCGCGCGCCCCGAACGCCCCGCCCACGCCGGAGAGCGTCAGCCGCACCTTGTCGGGCGGCAGGCCGAGCACCGGGGCGAGCTGGTCGCGGTCCACGTGCAGCCACTGGGTGGCGATGTAGAGGTCGATGCCGCCGTCCTCGGCGGGCACCGCGAGCCCGGACTCCGGGCCCAGGAAGGCCTGGTCCTGCATGCCGACCTCGTAGTCCCGGCGGACGACGACATCGGCGCGGGCCCTGGCGGCGGCCACGTCGCCGCGCCGCACGGGCTGACGGTGGACGACGTTGGGGTGCGGGGCGTGGGCGGCGTGGTGGTCGGCGCGGTCGGGGTGGAGCAGCGGCGCGCCGGGCGCGGTGGCGGTGGCCTCGTCGACCACGAGCGGCAGCTCGGCGTACTCGACCTCGATGCGGGCGGCGGCGCGGCGAGCGGTCTCGGGGTGGTCGGCGGCGACGATGGCGACGGCCTCGCCGTGGTAGCGGACCCGGTCCTTGGCGAGGACGGGCTGGTCGTGGATCTCCAGCCCGTAGTGGGTCGCGGCCGGGAGGTCGTCGTGGGTCATGACGGCGTGGACGCCGGGCAGGGTCAGCGCCCCGCCGATGTCGATGGACCGGATCTCGGCGTGGGCGTGGGGGCTGCGCAGGGTGAAGCCCCACAGCATGTCCTCGTGCCACAGGTCGGAGGAGTACGCGAACTCGCCGGTCACCTTGAGCGTGCCGTCGGGGCGGAGGGTGGATTCGCCGATGTGGCCCTTGCCCCGGCTCTCGGTCAGATGGGCCTGGGTGATCCGGGTGGGGGTGCGGTCGGGTCGCATGGTCAGCTCGCCTCCCCGGACGCCGTGCCGGTCGATGCGGTGCCGGTGCGGGCGGCGGCGAGGCGCACCGCGTCGAGGATCTTCTCGTAGCCGGTGCAGCGGCACAGGTTGCCGGACAGCGCCTCGCGGATGTCGGCGTCGGACGGGTCGGGATGCCGTTCCAGCAGCTCGTCGGCGGCGACCAGCAGGCCCGGGGTGCAGAAGCCGCACTGCACGGCACCCGCGTCGATGAACGCCTGCTGGACGGGGGTGAGCGGAGCCTCCCCCGCTCCGGGCTTGCCCGCACCCGGCTCGCCCGCCGCGCGGTCCTCCGCGTACCGGGGGAGCCCTTCGACGGTCACCACCTCGCGCCCCTCGGCCTGCCCCGCCGCCACCAGGCACGCGCACACCGGCACGCCGTCGAGGCGGACCGTGCACGATCCGCATTCGCCCTGTTCACAGGCGTTCTTCGAGCCCGGCAGGCCCAGTCTTTCGCGCAGCACGTACAGCAGCGACTCGCCCTCCCAGACGTCGTCGGCCTGCTGCGGCCGGCCGTTGACGGTCATGTTCACGCGCATGCCGCCGCCCTCCCTTCGCCCTCGCGGTACGCCTGCCAGGTCCAGCCGAGCGTGCGGCGCGCCATGACCGTCACCGCGTGGCGGCGGTAGGCGGCGCTGCCGCGTACGTCGTCGATGGGGTCGCACGCGCCCGCGCACAGCTGGGCGAACTCCCGGGCGACCGCGGGCGGGATCGTCGCGCCACTGTCCCAGAAGGCGCCCTCCGCGAGCGCCGCGTTCAGGAAGTCCTCCGCCGCCCGGGCCCGGACCGGTGTGGGCGCGGCGGATCCGATGCCGGTCCGTACGGTGCGGGTGCGCGGATGCAGCGCGAGGGCGAACGCGCACACCGCGATGACCATGGCGTTGCGGGTGCCGACCTTGGAGAACTGCTGCGGCCCGTCGGCCTTGTCGATGTGGACGGCCCTGATCAGCTCGTCGGGCGCCAGCGCGTTGCGCTTCACCCCGGTGTAGAACTCCTCGACCGGGATCATCCGGGTGCCGCGCACCGAGGCCACCTCCACCTCGGCCCCGGCCGCCAGCAGCGCCGGGTGCGCGTCCCCGGCGGGCGAGGCGGCGCCGAGGTTGCCGCCCACCGTGCCCCGGTTGCGGATCTGCGGCGAGCCGACGGTGCGCGAGGCGAGCGCGAGGCCGGGCAGCTCGGTGCGCAGCCGCTCGATGATCCGGCTGTACGGAACGCCGGCGCCCAGCCGGACCGTCCGCTCACCGGTCTCCCACTCCCCCAGTTCGCCGATACGGGTCAGATCCAGCAGCCGTTCGGGCCGCCGGTGATCAAAGTTGATCTCGACCATCACATCGGTGCCGCCCGCGATGGGCACGGCGTCGGGGTGCTCGGCCTTCGCGGCGAGCGCCTCCGGCCAGTCGGCGGGGCGCAGGAAATCCATGGGCCTCTCTTCTCACCAGTCCTGAAGGAACTCGTGCACGCGGCTCCCACTCCAGTAGACCCCCGCGGCGGGCCCCGGGGCAGTCACCGAAGGCATGAAGCAATTGGCTGGCCAGCGGCCCGGTCTTGTAGATTCGAACGAACGACGGGGAGCGGAAACCTCGCGGTATTCAACCGGTGACAAAGACAAGATCGGCTGGCACCCCATGCGGCTGCGCGCACTGCTGGAAACCGACGCCCTGGGCCTGCGCCTGCTCGGCGGCGAGGACGAGCTGGACCGCACCGTACGCGGCGTGATGACCACCGACCTGCGCGATCCGAGCCGCTATCTGTCGGGCGGCGAACTGGTGCTGACGGGGCTGGCGTGGCGGCGGGAGCCGGACGACTCCGAGCGGTTCGTCCAGATCCTGGCGGCCGCCGGGGTCGCCGGGCTCGCGGCGGGCGAGGCCGAGCTGGGCCCCGTACCCGAGGATCTGGTGCTGGCCTGCGCGCGGCACCGGCTGCCGCTGTTCTCCGTGGTCGAGGACGTGGCGTTCGCGTCGATCACCGAGCACGTCGTACGCCAGGTCTCCGGCGAGCGGGCCGGGGACCTGGCCGCCGTGGTGGACCGGCACCGGCGGCTGATGACCCCGGGGGCCGCCGGCGGCGGGCCGGAGGTGGTGCTCGACCTGCTCGGCTCGGACCTCGACCTGGCCGCCTGGGTGCTCTCCCCCACCGGCCGACCGATCGCGGGCCCGACCGGCCCCACGGCCGCGGAGCTGCCGCGGCCGGTCCGCGCCCAGCTGGCCGGTGAGCATCTGGCCGCCCAGCGCGCCGGGCGCCACGGCCCGCACCGGCTGACCGCCGCCGACGGCGTGACGTACTCCCTCTTCCCCATCCGCGGCGGTACGAGCGGCGGCACCGGCGCCCCGCACGCGACGCCGCTCGCCGACTGGCTGCTGGCGGTCGCCGCGGACGCCGGGGACTGGCCGGACGAGCGGCTGGACCTGCTGTACGGGGTCACCCAGCTGATCGCGGTCGAGCGCGACCGGCGGGACGAGGCCGGTACGGTGCGGCGGCAGCTCGCCCAGGAGGTGCTGGAGCTGGTCCAGGCGGGCGCGCCGTCCGCCGAGGTCGCGGCCCGGCTGCGGGTCGCGACGCCGGTACTGCTGCCGGGGCTCGGCGGCGCGGCACCGCACTGGCAGGTCGTGGTGGCACGGATGGAGGGGACACCCGGCGGTGAGGAGGGAGAGGTCGCCCAGGCGCTGCTGGAAGAGATCCTGGTGGACCCGCGTTCGACCGGCGCCGGGCCCGCGGACCGGATCGCGGTGGCGCACACCGGCGACGAGGCGGTGGCGCTCCTCCCGCTGCCCGCGCCCGCCTACGACGGCTCCGATGAGGCGGAGGACCATGAGGCGGGGCTGCACGCGGACGCGCTGCTCGCGGCCGTCGGCGAACCGCTCGCCCGCGGGCTGGGCGACGACGCCCGGCTGACCCTGGGCGTCAGCGCCCCCGTGCACTCCGCCGAGGCGCTGCGCGGCGCGCTGGAGGAGGCCCGGCACGCCCGCCGGGTGGCCGCCGCGCGGCCGGGCCGGGTCAGCGCGGCCGGGCACCAGGAGCTGGCCTCGCACGTACTGCTGCTCCCCTTCGTCCCGGACGACGTGCGCCGCGCCTTCACCGCCCGGCTGCTGGACCCGCTGCGCGCCTACGACCGCCGCCACCGGGCGGAGCTGATCCCGACCCTGGAGGCGTTCCTGGAGTGCGACGGCTCCTGGACGCGGTGCGCGGCACGGCTGCATCTGCACGTCAACACGCTGCGCTACCGGGTGGGCCGGATCGAACAGCTGACCGGGCGCGATCTGGCCCGACTGGAGGACAAACTGGACTTCTTCCTCGCCCTGCGCATGAGCTGACGCGCAAAGCCCTCGAAACCACCACTCTCGCCGGTGGTTTGTGAATTCATTCACACCAACCCCTTGGCCGGGCGCTCGCTTCCGTGTTGAGATTCGGCAACGGCTTCCGGCTCGATGGCGCGCTTGGGGAGGGCAATGTGGCGGACACCGCCATGTCACCACCTGGATCGTCGAACTCCGATTCCGGCCTACGGACCGGGCGGGCGGATGACCCGCTCGACACGGCGGTGTGGCGGCTGCGCTCGCGCGCGTGCTGGAAGGACGCCGCCGAACTGCTCGCCCCGCACGCCGCCGGCGACGCGGCCGTGGCCCTCAAGCGCAGCGCGATCCTGATCGAACGGTGCATGTACACCTCCCAGGGCTGGGACGCGGCCGAGGACGCGCTGCGGGCGGCGGAGGCCCTGGCCCTGACCGACGACGAGCGGGGCGCCATCGCGTGCGAGCGCGGCTACCTGGCGTACGCCTCCACTCTGCTCGGCAACCGGGACCGCGCCGACGAGGCGCGCACCGCCCTCGGCCGGGCCGCCGCGCTGCTCGGGCCCGGCTCGCCCACCCGCCCGCTGCTGGACTTCCGGCGCGGGCTGATCTCCCAGCACCTCGCCCACAACCCCACCGGCGCCCTGGCCGCCTTCCAGCGCGCCCACGCGGGCGCCGCCGCGCACGGCGACACGCTGCTGCGCTCGTTCACCTGGCGCCATCTGGCCGGGATGGCCGAGGAGGAGGGCGATGTCGCCGAGGCCCGCCGCGGCTTCGCCGAATCGCTGCGGATCCGCGAGGAGCTGGGCTACCTGGTCGGCATCGCCCCCGCCCTGGCGTCCCTGGCGGACGTCGAGGAGGAGCCGGAGGCGCACCGGCTGCGCGCCGAGGCGGGGCGGCTGGTGCGGCTGCTGGGCGGCGTCCCGGTCTGGCTGGCCGAGCAATTAGTGGCCCACCCGGACGGCGACGGATCGCCCTGACGGCACCGTGACGCTGGGGTTTCGCCGCCGGGTGCGGGCCGGTGACCGGTTGTGCCCACCCGTTCCTCCCCCAGCTACCGCTGGGAGGTGCCCCCTCCGCGGAACGATTGCCCACAACCAGGTCACACGTCCAGCCCCTCGGGCGTGCCCCCTGCTCTTCCGGGCGTACCGCCCAGCCCCTCCGGCGCTTGAGGAGCGGGGTCGGGGCGGAGATGCCCCACTCCCAGCCCCTCCGGCGCTTGAGGAGCGGGGTCCGGGGCGGAGCCCCGGCGGGGGTGCGGGGGCGGAGCCCCCGGAAAACCCACCGGCGTGCGGCTCAGGCCCCGGACGTGAAGTGCTCGCGGACCAGCGACTCCACCACGTCCAGATCGCGGGCGGCGAGCGCATCCAGCAGCGCCATGTGCTCGGCCGCGTCGGCGACCAGATCGGCGGTGCGGACGGCGCGACCGCAGGCCAGCGGCCACTGGGCGCGGCGGTGGAGTTCGTCGGCGACGACGACCAGCTGCTGGTTCCCGGCCAGGCTCAGCACCGACTGGTGGAACGTGCGGTCCGACTCCAGGTAGGCGGCGCGGTCGCCCTTCGCGGCGGCCGTCGCCGTCGCCTCCGCGAACGGCCGCAGCCCCGCCCAGCGCTCGGGCGCGACCGCCCGGGCCAGGCTGAGCATCACCGGGACCTCCAGCAGGGCGCGGACCTCGGCCAGCTCGGCCAGCTCGCGCGCGCTGCGCCGGGCCACCCGGAAGCCGCGGTTCGGCACGACCTCGACGGCGCCCTCACCGGCGAGCTGCTGCATGGCCTCGCGTACGGGGGTGGGCGAGACGCCGAAACGGTCGGCGAGGGCCGGGGCGGAGTACACCTCTCCCGGGGTCAGCTCGCCCCCGACCAGCGCGTCCCGCAGGGCGTCCAGGATCTGTCCGCGCACGGAGTGGCGGCGCGGGGACTGGCGCGCCACGGGCACGCCGGAGGGATCTCGCGGCTCCATCGCCGCCTCGGCTTCGGCCTGCTCCACTCGGGTCCTCCTGACATCCCATCGAAACGATATGCGGATGCCGCCCGAGGACAAAGCCCACGCGCGGCGGTCGCTCCGAGCGTGCGGGGCCCGGCATGACCCTTGCCACATTCTCCGCCCGCGCCGCGCCCCGCCTCCGGCCGGACCGGAACCGGGGAGCGATGCCTTTCGGCCACGCATACGGCGCTCGCGAAGCACTCACTACCGGACAGTAGAGGGGAAAGATCACCTGGAGGTTCGGACAGCGGATGGCAAGGCGATGGATCGGATTTACCCGCGCTCGGGTTCCGTGAATAGAATCAAGCCGCTTGCAACGAGCGAGCGTTCGAACCGTATCGCACCTATCCGCGTGTCCCCCCGCCCACTTGGCGGCCTCTTGTCCAGAAACCGCTTGAGGCCCGGCACGATTCCGCCAGGATGTCGCGCGAGTAGGGCCGTACTGCGGCCAGAACTTCACGGAAGCGAGGCAAGGGGCACCGGATGAGACTGACCGACATATCGCTGGGCTGGGCCCTGCCAGTCGTCATAGCGCTCGTCGGAGTCGTGGGGGCGGGAGTTGTCCTCGCGCGCGGCCGTAACGGGAAGAAGGACGAGAACGGGATCACCGACTCCTGGGAGCGCAGCGAGGAGCGCCGTCGGCGCAAGGAGGCCATCTACGGGATGGCCTCGTACGTCCTGCTGTTCTGCTGTGCCGCGGTCGCTGCCGCGCTCTCCTTCCACGGCCTCGTGGGCTTCGGGCAGCAGAACCTGAACCTGTCGGGCGGCTGGGAGTACCTGGTGCCGTTCGGGCTGGACGGCGCCGCGATGTTCTGCTCGGTGCTGGCGGTGCGCGAGGCCAGCCACGGTGACGCGGCGCTCGGCTCCCGGCTGCTGGTGTGGCTGTTCGCGGGCGCCGCCGCCTGGTTCAACTGGGTGCACGCGCCGCGCGGCATGGGCCACGACGGTGCCCCGCAGTTCTTCGCGGGCATGTCGCTGTCGGCCGCGGTCCTCTTCGACCGGGCGCTCAAGCAGACCCGCCGGGCGGCGCTGCGCGAGCAGGGTCTGGTGCCCCGCCCGCTGCCGCAGATCCGTATCGTCCGCTGGCTGCGCGCCCCCCGCGAGACCTTCGGCGCGTGGTCGCTGATGCTGCTGGAGAACGTACGGACGCTGGACGAGGCGGTCGAGGAGGTCCGCGAGGACCGGCGCGAGAAGGAGCAGAACCGCAACCGCCGCCGGGACCAGGAGAAGCTGGACAAGGCGAGGATCCGGGCGCTCAACCGGCAGCACCGGGCGTGGGGCCGGGGCGGTGGCCGCCAGGTGGACATCACCCCCGCGGCACAGCCGCCGCAGCTCGGCGCGGAGCCCGCCATGGAGGAGAACGCGCTGGGAAAAGCCGAGGCGGCCGAGCTGTCAGCGCCCTCAGCTCGGCCCGCCTTGCAGTCCGCGGACGCGGCTGAGGCCCGCCGCCGCGACAACCGGGAGCGGGACTGGAACCGTGAGCTGGATTTCAGCTTCGGCTTCGGTGACGCCGACGCCACCGAAGCCGACCGGGACAAGGCGAAGGACAAGGACGCCAAGGACGACAAGGACGGGGACAAGGCGCGGACCGTCGACCTCACCGCCGAGGACGACACCCTGACCATTCCCCGGCTGGATTCCCTGGAGGAGAAGCTGGCGCAGATCGAGCGGCAGTTCGGCTGAGCCCCTGACCGGACGGTGTGGCGGTGGCGTCAGCCGCCGTCCGCCTCCAGCTCGAACCAGACCGCCTTGCCCACGCCGTGGGCCCGTACGCCCCACGCGTCCGCGAGCGTGTGCACCAGCAGCAGGCCCCTCCCGGAGGTGCTGTCCTCCGGGGGGTGGCCGCGCAGCGTCGGGTGACGGGACACGAAGTCCCGCACCTCGACCCGTAATCGGCCCGCCACCGGCCCGGCGATCCCCCCGCCCAAGGTGGCCGTGATGTGCGCGCCCCGGTCGGTGTGCACCAGTGCGTTCGTCACCAGCTCGCTCGTCAGCAGTTCGGCGAGGTCGGCCCGGCCGGGCCCGCCCCAGTGGCGCAGCAGCTCACGCAGCGCGGCGCGGACGTCCGCCACCGCCCCGTAGTCGTCATGCCTCAGTCGCTTGCTGAGGGACCGGCCCCGCTCCCCTTCGATGGCCACCGTCCCAGAGTCCGGCCGGTTGGTCATCCGGCCCCGCCGTACAGGCTGACGCTTCATCCTCCCCCGCCCCGGCCGCTCGGCGCGGCCAGCGTCGAATGCCGTCGAACATGCTCACGGAATGCATTCCCGCCTGTTGCCGTGCCACACACCGGGGGAAAGCATCTGGGGTGATGATCCGCTGAGCGCCGAGCCCGAGGAGCCGTGATGCACGACGACCGACTGTTGGTGGAGGGGCGCCTGGAGCGGGCGCTGCACCAGTTCATCCGGCCCGCCCAGTACCCGGCGCGCGTTCCCCTCTCCCTCTACGCCTGGCGTGCCCCCGGCGAGCCGGTCCCGGTCGCCGAGGCGCTCGACGGGGCGTACGAGCCGTTCACGACCGGTACGGAGTGGGGCGAGCCGTGGTCGACCTGGTGGTTCCGGCTGGAGGGCGCGGTACCGGCGGAGTGGGCGGGGCGGCGGGTGGAGGTGGTCATCGACCCCGGCTTCACCGACGACGGCCCGGGCTTCCAGGCCGAGGGGCTGGTGTACGACGCGCACGGCGTACCGCTCAAGGGCATCCATCCCCGTAACCGGCACATCCCCGTAGCGGCCCCGGCCGCCGGGGGCGAGCCCGTACGGCTGCTGCTGGAGGCGGCCGCGAATCCGTCCGTGCTGCGCGACGGCTTCGCGCCGACCCCGCTCGGCGACGTCCTCACCGCCGGGGACCGGCCGCTGTACCGCTTCGCCTCCGCCGATGTGGCCGTCCTCGACGAGAACGTGTGGCATCTGGTGCTGGACATCGAGGTGCTGTCCGAGCTGATGCGGGAGCTGCCCGCGGACCGGCCGCGCCGCCATGAGATCCTGCGTGCCCTGGAGAACGCGCTCGACGCGCTCGACCTGCACGACGTGCCCGCCACCGCGGCCGCCGCCCGCGCCGAGCTGACCGAGGTGCTGAGCCGCCCCGCGCACGCCAGCGCGCACCGCGTCTCGGCGGCCGGGCACGCCCACATCGACTCGGCGTGGCTGTGGCCGCTGCGCGAGACCGTGCGCAAGGCGTCCCGTACGTTCGCCAACGTCACCGCGCTCGCGGAGGACTATCCGGAGATGGTGTTCGCGTGCTCACAGGCGCAGCAGTACGCCTGGGTCAAGGAGCACCAGCCGCACATCTGGGAGCGGATCAAGAAGGCGGTCGCGGACGGCACCTGGGCGCCGGTGGGCTCGATGTGGGTCGAGTCGGACGCCAATATGCCCGGCGGCGAGGCCCTGGCCCGGCAGATCGTGCACGGCAAGCGGTTCTTCCTGGAGGAGCTGGGGGTGGACACCGAGGAGATCTGGCTGCCGGACTCCTTCGGCTACACCGCGGCCTTCCCGCAACTGGCCAAGCTGGCGGGGGTGAGGTGGTTCCTCACCCAGAAGCTGTCGTGGAACCAGTCCAACAAGATGCCGCACCACACCTTCTGGTGGGAGGGCATCGACGGCACCCGCGTCTTCACCCACTTCCCGCCGGTGGACACCTACAACGCCCAGTTCAGCGCGGCCGAACTCGCCCACGCCGAGAAGAACTTCGCCGACAAGGGCCTCGCCACCCGCTCCCTCGTCCCGTTCGGCTGGGGCGACGGCGGGGGCGGGCCCACCCGCGAGATGCTGGAGAAGGCGCGGCGGCTGGGCTCCCTGGAGGGCTCGCCGCGCGTGGAGATCCACAAGCCGTCGGTGTTCTTCGGCGCGGCGGAGCGGGAGTACGGGGCGAAGGCGCCGGTGTGGTCGGGCGAGCTGTATCTGGAGCTGCACCGGGCCACGTACACCACCCAGGCCGCCACCAAGCAGGGCAACCGGCGCAGCGAGCACCTGCTGCGGGAGGCCGAGCTGTGGGCCACGGCCGCCGCGCTCCACGCGCCCGGCTACGCGTATCCGTACGACGATCTGGACCGGATCTGGAAGACGGTGCTGCTGCACCAGTTCCACGACATCCTGCCGGGCTCCTCCATCGCGTGGGTGCACCGCGAGGCGCGCGAGACGTACGCGCGGGTGCGCACCGAGCTGGAGGGGATCGTGGCGGACGCGGTGGGCGCCCTGAACACCGCGGGGTCCGGCGCCCCGGCGGTGCTCAACGCCTCGCCGTACGAGCGCGAGGAGGTCGCCGTCCTGGACGCCGGGACGGCGGCGGCCCTGCCCACCGACACCCCGGTGCAGCCGCTGGGCGACGGGCGCGCGGCCGCCGGGGTCCGGGTGGGCGGGCTGGGCACGGCGGCCGTCGCCGGTACGACGTGGAGCGCGCCGCCGGTGACCTCGCTGAGCGACGGCCACGCCATCGTCCTCGACAACGATCTGCTGCGGGTCACCATCGACGGCGACGGGCTGCTCACCTCCGTCCTCGACCTGACCGCGGGCCGCGAGGTGCTGGCCCCGGGCGGGCGCGGCAACCTCCTCCAGCTCCACCCCGACCACCCCAACCACTGGGACGCCTGGGACATCGACCGCCACTACCGCCGCACCCACACCGACCTCACCGCCGCCGAGTCCGTCGAGCTGACCGAGTCCGGTCCGCTGCGCGCGACCGTCCGCGTGGTCCGCGTCTTCGGCGCCTCGCGCGTCGTGGAGGAACTGACCCTGGCCGCGGGCGGCGACCGCCTCGACATCGCGACCGAGGTGGACTGGCACGAGTCGGAGAAGGTCCTCAAGGCCGCGTTCCCGCTGGACATCCACGCCCGGGAGTCCACGGCGGAGATCCAGTTCGGGCATGTGGAGCGCCCCACCCACGCCAACACCAGCTGGGACGCGGCCCGTTTCGAGATCTGCGCCCACCGCTGGCTGCGGGTCGCCGAACCGGGGTACGGGGCGGCGCTGCTCAACGACTCCACGTACGGCCACGATGTGACCCGTACGACGCACCAGGGGGACGACGGCGCGGTGCTCGGCACCACCGTACGGCTGACGCTGCTGCGCGCCCCGCACAGCCCCGACCCCGAGACGGACCTCGGCACCCACCGCTTCCGCTACGCGCTGCTGCCGGGCGCGACCGTCGGCGACGCGGTCGCCGGCGGGCTCGCCCTGAACCTGCCGCTGCGCACCCTGCCCACCGGCCCGACCGGGCCCGCCCCGCTGCTCTCCGTGGACAACCCGGCGATCACGGTGGAGTCGGTGAAGCTCGCCGAGGACCGCAGCGGGGATGTGGTGGTGCGGCTGTACGAGTCGCACGGCGGCCGCGCGGCGGGCACGCTCGTCGCCGGTTTCCCGGTCCTCTCGGCGGACGTCACCGATCTGCTGGAGCGCCCGCTGCACCCGGCGGCCACCGGCCCGGCCGGGCTGAGCCTGGCTCTGCGGCCGCATCAGATCCTCACCCTGCGGCTGCGGCCGGTGCCCGCCTGAAGCCGTGCTGGACGCCCGGCGGTCCCCCGTACCGCCGGGCGTCCCGCTTTCAGGTGGTGCTCACCGTGTGGCGTACGTACGCAGGGGCTCGCCCAGCAGCCCCTCGTACGCGTCCAGCAGGCCGACCACGGCCGCGGCGATCGCCTCGGGCCCCTCCCCCGCCTCGGTGCGCCTGCCGATCTCGGCGAACACCAGCGAGTGGAACGCCCCGAGCTGGGTGGCCACCACCCGCGGCAGCGGGTCGTCCGGCCCGGCGCCGGTCTCCTCGGCCAGCACGGCGGCCAGCGCGTCGGTCATCTCCCGGCCGAGGTCCTCCAGCCGGGCGGTGAGCGTCGGGGCGGCCCGCATCATCGCGAACACCCGCCCGAAGCCCTCGGTCAGCCCCAGCGCGCGGTCCCGCCGCCCCACCTCCTCCCGTAGCCGCGCCAGCACCGCGCCGGCCGCCGACTCCCCCGGGGCGCGGTCCCGCACCATGTCGGCGAGCCGCCGCGGGGACGCCTGGTCCGGCGGCAGGACCAGGTCCTCCTTCGCCTCGAAGTAGTTGTAGAGGGTGTTGACCGACACCTCCGCCGCGGCCGCGACCTCGGCGATCGTGACGTGGTCGAAGCCACGCTCCACGAACAGTTCGATCGCGACCCGGTTGACGCGCTGCCGCGTCTCCCGCTTCTTCCGTTCCCGTAGCCCTTCCACCATGCCCTGAAGTCTAACCGCACTGCAAACTTGAAGCACATTGCAGTTTTGCAGCGCGCTGTGCTTTTATCGGCGCCATGCCCACACCAGCCACCCCCACGCCCGTCATCCGGACCCGCGGGCTCGCCCGGACGTTTTCGCTCCCGACGGGCCCGGTGCACGCCGTCCGCGGCATCGACCTGACCGTCGACCGCGGCGAGATCCTCGGTTTCCTCGGCCCCAACGGGGCGGGCAAGACCACGACCCTGCGCATGCTCACCACCCTGCTGCCACCCAGCGGGGGCGAGGCCACGGTCGCCGGGCACGATCTGCGGCGCGACTCCGCGGGCGTGCGCCGCAGGATCGGCTACGTGGCCCAGTCCGGCGGCCTGGACCCCGCCTGCGCCGTACGCGAGGAACTGGTCACCCAGGGACGGCTGCACCGGCTCTCCCGGGCCGATGCGCGCGACCGCGCCGCCGAACTCGCCCACGACCTCGGCCTGACGGCCCTGCTGGACCGCCCCACCGGCGCGCTGTCCGGCGGCCAGCGCCGCCGGGTGGAGATCGCGCTCGGCCTGGTCAACCGGCCCGAGGTGGTCTTCCTCGACGAACCGACCACCGGCCTCGACCCCGGCAGCCGCGCCGAACTGTGGGACCTGGTCCGGCGGATCCGCGCCGAACACGGCACCACGGTCTTCCTGACCACGCACTACCTGGACGAGGCCGACGCGCTCGCCGACCGGATCGTGGTCGTGGACTCCGGCGTGATCGTCGCCGAGGGCACCCCGGCCGATCTCAAGGCCCGCCACGCGGGCGGTCCCGCCGCCAGCCTCCAGGACGCCTTCCTGGCCATCACCGGCCGCTCCACCCCGGCCGACGAACCCGTCGCCATCTGACACCCACGTAAGGCACTCCCATGCCCCTGCTCGCCGACACCGGCGTCGTCTTCAGCCGTTACGCCCGGGCCACCCTCCGCTCCAAGACCAATCTCTTCTTCGGCATGCTCCAACCGCTGCTCTTCCTGGCCCTCTTCGGACCACTGCTGACCAAACTCAGCCTGGGCGCGAGCGGTTCGTCCTGGCAGACCCTCGTCCCCGGCGTCCTCATCCAGCTCGCCCTGCTCGGCGGCTCGTACGTGGGCCTCGGCCTGCTGGTGGACCGCAACCTCGGGGTCATCGACCGGATGCGCGTCACCCCGGTGAGCCCCCTGGCCCTGCTGCTCGGCCGGGTCCTGCGCGACGTCGTCCAACTGGTCGCCCAGTCGGTGCTCCTCGTCCTCCTCGGACTGGCCTTCGGACTCCGCGCGCCACTCGCCGGAATCCTGCTCGGCCTGCTGTTCGTGGCCGTGCTCTCGGCGGCCCTGGCCGCCCTCTCCTACGGCCTGGCCATGCACATCAGGACGCCGCCCGAGTTCGCCGCCATCGCCAACACGGCGGGCATGCCGCTGATGCTGCTGTCCGGCCTGCTCCTGCCGATGTCCCTCGCCCCCGGCTGGCTGGACGGCGCCTCGCGCGCCGTACCGTTCCGGTACACGGTCGACGCCGTACGCCAGGCCTACCTGGGTCACTACGCGACCGCCACCGTCACCCTCGGCGCCGCCGTCACCCTGGCCCTGGCCGCCGTCTGCCTCCTCACCGGCGCCCGCCTCTTCCGCCGCGCGGAGCGCTGACGAGGCCGAGCGGAGGAGACCGCTAGCCTGTATACAGGAAGGTGTGCGGGGCGAGCGGCGAGGAGAACCATGGCTCGGGCGGCGGGCAAGAGCGAAGCGGTCTACGAGCGGCTGAAGGGGGACATCGAGTCGTTGCGGCTGCGGCCCGGGGCGAAGCTGAGCGAGGTCCAGCTCGGCGAGGAGCTGGGCGCGTCCCGTACGCCCGTGCGGGAGGCCATCCGGCGGCTGGCCGGTGAGGGGCTGGTCGACTTCGTGCCGGGCGAGGTGGCGCGGGTGGCCGCCATCTCGCTGGGCGGGGTGCGGGCGCTGTTCGAGATCCGCATGCTGCTGGAGCCCCGGGCGGCCGCTTCGGTCGCGGCCTCGGGGGTGGGCGAGGAGCGCGTACTGGCTCCGTTCCGTGAGCTGCTGGAGCGACTGGAGGAGTTCGAGGAAACCTTCCGGGCGCTGGACGCCACCGGGCAGGCGCGCGGCTACCGGGACTTCTACGAACTGGCCGAGGGCTTCGACCAGGCGGTCATCGCCGCATGCCGCAATCCGTATCTCGCCCGTACCATCCGTGATCTGCGCAGCCAGACCGTGCGCCTGCGGAACGTCTCGCACAGTGGTCCACGGCGCATGCTGACGTCGCTGGAAGAACACCGCGCACTGCTGAAGGCGATCACACACGGGGACGCGCAGGCCGCCGAGGCGGCCTGCCGTCATCACCTCACGCAGACCCTGCAGGCGCTCATCGAGAGCCTGACCGGCGAGGGGGCGCCGACCGGCGTGGAGGTCCACGTGGACGCCGCCCGCTGAAGTCCGTGCCGTGGAGGGCATGGCTTTATGCGGGGAGGTTGCTGTATACAGAGCTGGATACATTCAGCTCTGTATACAGCAACCGCCGAGACGCGAGGACGGACCCATGCCGCACATCGTCGGCGCCGACGCACTGCTCCGGTTCGCCGCCGCGGCGACCGAGACCCTCGGGGTGCCGCCCGAAGACGCACGGCTGCTCGCGGACACGCTGGTGACGGCGGAGCTGTGGGGGCATCCCTCGCACGGGATGCTGCGCCTGCCCTGGTACCTGGTCCGGCTCGGGAGCGGGGCGACGGCTCCGGTCGCGCGGCCGGAGACCGTCGTCGACAACGGCGCGGTGCTGGTGATCGACGGCCATCACGGCCTGGGGCAGGTGCTCGCCCACCGGGCCACCGCCCTGGGTGTCGAGCGCGCCCGGCGGCATGGGGTCGGCGCCGTGGCCGTACGGAACTCGGGCCATTTCGGCACCGCCGCGTACTTCACCCGCCAGGCGGCCGCGCAGGGCTGTGTGGCGCTGCTCGCCACCAACGCGAGCCCGGCCATGGCCCCCTGGGGCGGCCGGGAGAAGCGGGTCGGCACCAACCCCTGGTCGATCGCCGCGCCCGGCGGACGCCACGGAACCGTGGTGATGGACATCGCCAACACCGCCGTCGCGCGCGGCAAGATCTACCACGCCAAGGAGCGCGGCGAACCGATCCCCGAAGGCTGGGCGGCCGACGCCGACGGCGTGCCGACCACCGATGCCCGGCAGGCGGTCGAGGGGCTGATCCTGCCGATGGCCGGGCACAAGGGCTACGCGATCTCGTTCATGTTCGACATCCTGGCCGGGGTGCTGACCGGCAGCGCCTACGGGAGCGCCGTGGTCGGCCCGTACGACCCGCGCGGGCGCAGCGGCGCGGGCCACCTGCTGATGTGCGTCGACATCCGGTCGATGGCCGCGCCGGAGGAGTTCGAACGGCGCGTCGAGCAGCTGATCGAGGACACCAAGGCGACCCCCACCGCCCCGGGCACCGAGGAGATCTTCGTGCCCGGTGAGCCGGAGGCCCGTACCGCCGAGCGCCTGCAGGCCGAGGGCATCGCCGTCGCCGACGACACCTGGCGGTCCCTCATCCGCGTCGCCGAGCAGACCGGGGTCCCCTCCCCCGTACCGCACCCGCACCCGCACCCGTACTCCGAGGAGCTTTCCGCGTGATCGCCCTGACCGTGTCCCTGCGGGTCCGGCCCGGTTGCCGCGACGACTTCCTCGCCGCGATCAAGGCGCAGGCCGAGCGGTCCTTCACCGACGAGCCCGGCTGCCTGTCCTTCGACGTCGTCTGCGACCTCTCCGACGACCACCACTTCGTCTTCCACGAGCTGTACGAGGACGAGGCCGCCGTCGAGGCCCACCGCGCCGCACCGCACTTCGCGGTCTGGCGGGAGGCCGCGGCGACGTACGTGGTCCCGGGCAGCCAGGTCAACACCCTCTCCCGCCGCCTGTTCCACCACTCCTGACCCCAGACATCCGGACATCCGAGCATCCGGACATCCAGAACGGAGCCAGCCGCCGTGTGCACCCACCCCACCGCCCCCTCCCTCCTGATCCACCCAGGCGAGGTGACGCGCTTCGACCGCGGCGGAGGCGTCGCCACCCTCCCCTACGTGGGCAAGTGGAATTCGCAGACCGCCTCCATCACCACCGGCCAGACCGTCTTCCAACCCGGAAACGGACTGCCATTGCACAGTCACAACGTCGAGGAGTCGGTGCTCATCCTGGAGGGGGAGGCCACCGCCGAGATCGACGGCGAGACCTTCGACCTCGAGACCGGCGACGCCACCTGGGTCCCGGCCGGAGTGCCGCACCGTTTCCTCAACCGGGGCGAGGGCGTCATGCGCATCTACTGGGTCTACGGCGGCCGTGACGTGACCCGGACCATCACCGCCACCGGCGAGACCTTCGAGCACCTCTCCGACCAGGACAAGGGAGGAGCACCCGTCTCCTGAACACCCTTTACGGCCGGCGGACGTTGCGGAGGTTGGAGCGGGCCATCTGGACCATGCGGCCGACGCCGCCGTCCAGCACCATCTTGCCGGCCGACAGCGCGAAGCCGGTCACCATCTCGGCCCTGATCTTCGGCGGGATGGACAGCGCGTTGGGGTCGGTGACGACGTCGACCAGGGCCGGGCCCTTGTGGTGCAGGGCGGCGCGCAGCGCGGAGCGCAGATGCTTGGGTTTCTCGACGCGTTCGGCGTACGCCCCGGCGGCGCGGGCGAGTTGGGCGAAGTTGGGGTTGTGGTAGCCGGTGCCGTACGCGGGCAGGCCCGAGACCAGCATCTCCAGCTCGACCATGCCCAGCGAGGAGTTGTTGAAGAGGACGACCTTCACCGGCAGGTCGTACTGGACGAGGGTGAGGAAGTCGCCCATCAGCATGGTGAACCCGCCGTCGCCCGACATCGAGATGACCTGGCGGCGGCGGTCGAGGAACTGCGCGCCGATCGCCTGCGGCAGCGCGTTGGCCATCGAGCCGTGGGTGAACGAACCGATCACCCGGCGGCGGCCGTTGGGGGTCAGATAGCGGGCCGCCCATACGTTGCACATGCCGGTGTCGACGGTGAACACGGCGTCGTCGGCGGCCTCCTGGTCCAGGACCGAGGCCACGTACTCCGGGTGGATCGGAATGTGCCGCTCCACCTTGCGGGTGTACGCCTTGACCACGCCCTCCAGGGCGTCCGCGTGCTTCTTCAGCATCCGGTCCAGGAACCGGCGGTCGCTCTTGGGGCGCACCTTCGGGGTCAGACAGCGCAGCGTCTCGCGGACATCGCCCCATACGGCCAGGTCGAGCTTGGAGCGGCGGCCCAGGTGCTCGGGGCGGACGTCGACCTGGACGGTGCGGACATCGTCGGGGAGGAAGGCGTTGTACGGGAAATCGGTCCCGAGGAGGATCAGCAGATCGCATTCGTTGGTGGCCTCGTACGCGGCGCCATAGCCGAGCAGTCCGCTCATTCCGACGTCGTACGGGTTGTCGTACTGAATGTGCTCCTTGCCGCGCAGGGCGTGCCCCACCGGTGCCTTCACCCGCTCGGCGAAGGCCATCACCTCCGCATGGGCCCCGGCGGTGCCGCTGCCGCAGAACAGCGTCACCCGGTCCGCCGCGTCCACCATGCGCGCGAGGGCGTCGATCTCCGTGTCGCCGGGGCGCACGGTGGGGCGTGCGGTCACCAGTGCGTGCTCCTCGGCGCGCTCGGGCGCCGGACGGGCCGCGATGTCGCCGGGGAGCGAGACGACGCTGACGCCACGGCGGCCGACCGCGTGCTGGATCGCGGTCTGCAGGACGCGCGGCATCTGCTGGGGGCTGGAGATCAGCTCGCTGTAGTGGCTGCACTCGCGGAACAGCTGGTCGGGGTGGGTCTCCTGGAAGTAGCCGGTGCCGATCTCGCTGCTGGGGATGTGCGAGGCGAGGGCGAGGACCGGGGCCATGGAGCGGTGGGCGTCGTACAGCCCGTTGATCAGGTGCAGGTTGCCGGGGCCGCAGGAGCCCGCGCAGCCCGCGAGCTTGCCGGTGAGCTGGGCCTCGGCGCCCGCGGCGAACGCGGCGCTCTCCTCGTGCCGCACCTGGATCCAGTCGATGGCGGCGTTGCGGCGGATCGCGTCCACGACCGGGTTGAGGCTGTCGCCGACCACCCCGTACAGCCGCCGCACCCCGGCGCGCGCCAGGATGTCCACGAATTGCTCGGCCACGGTCTGCTTGCCCATCGCGGCGCCTTTCGTCCCTGGGGTTGCGGGTCGTCGTGGTCCATCAACCCCATGAACCCATGAACGGGGCGCTCACGCCTCCCAGACGGCCGCCGCCGTGCGGTCGTCGGCGTACCCCTTCACCCGTACCTGGGCGTCGGCGAGGAACCCGGCGAGCCCCGGCGGCTCGGCCACCGCCCAGCGTTCCGCCAAGTGGGCGGCGAGCGTCCGTTCGGCGCGCAGCGGCTCGGCGAGGCCGGTGCCGCACAGCAGCAGGGTGTCACCCGGTCGGGCGACGGAGGCGCGGAAGCGGAACGGGTCGGCGGGAGGCGGGGCGCCGTCGTGCGGGGTGACTCCCGGGGCGGCTTGGGCGGCTTCCCAGTCGGCGGGCAGGCCGGGGGCGGACGCGCGCCCGTCGCCGAAGGCGAGCACGGGCCCGCCGACGGTGTCGCCCTCCCGGGCGTCCGGTTCCAGGTCCTGCCAGGCGCCGTCGCGCAGCCGGAACAGCCCGCCGTCGCCGACCCCGAAGAACACCCGGACCCGGCAGTCCGGATGGGCGGGCAGCAGCAGGCACCGCACCGGCGCGGTGTACGCGGCCGGGTCGACGCCGAGTTCGGCCGCGCGGGTGCGCAACCGTCCGTAGCCCCGGTCGGTGAGCCGGTGCAGCCCGGACTTGAGCGCGCCGCGCCGGGCGGCGCGGATGTCCTCCGCGAGCCGTGTGTGGCTGCGGCCGACGGCCGTACCGATCCAGTCGCACAGCTCCCGCGCGGCGTCCGGCGCCTCGGTCCCGTTGGCCACGGCCACCAGGACCAGGGCGCCGTCCCCGGTCCCGAACCGGGCCGTGAGCAGCGCGTCCCGCCGGGGCTCGCTCCGGGAACGCGCCGCGTCGCCGCGCTGCGACACGGCCCGGAGGGTGAACGTCCCGTAGCGGGCGCCGTCGAGCACCGTGTCGGGCACCGGGCCGCCCGGCTCCTCCGGGTCGGCGACGGGCAGCGTGGTCGGCTCGGCCTCGTACGCGGGCGGCTCGTCGCCGACGTACCCGGACGCGGCGGCCCGCCAGGGCCGCCGGGGCGCGGGGGCGGGCGGGGGCGGTGCCGCCCCGGGGCCGTCGCCGCCCTCGGCGGGCCGCCGCTCCCGCTGGCCGCCTCCCGCGGCGCCGTCCGAACCCGGCGCACTCCCTTGGGGCTCACCCTCCGCCGGGCCCCAAGGCGCCCCCGCGGAGGGCATCTGGTCCCCGCCCGGCCGCCTGCGGCCGAGGGTGCGGGACGCGGAATCGAAGCGCTCGTCCACCGAGTCGGCCGCGGCGGCGGGCCCGGCGTCGGCCCGCGCGGGGTCGTACAACTCCCCCCACCAGTCGTTTTCGTGACGGCGTCGGTCGTCCCCCTGCTGGCTCATCCCCATATTGTCCACAGGGGGGCTTCACGGGAACACCACGCGATGGCCCCCGGGCCCCCGCCGGGGCCCCGGCCCCGGCGGGCGGCCTCGCCGTACGAGGCCCCCGGCGCCGTGGGCCGGGGGGGCGGCCGCCTACCCCCGGTACTCCTCCAGCAGCCGCAGCCACACCTCGCTCACCGTGGGGAACGACGGCACCGCATGCCACAGGCGCTCGATCGGCACCTCACCGGCCACCGCCACGGTCGCCGAGTGCAGCAGCTCCGCCACGCCCGGCCCCACGAACGTCACGCCGATCAGATGGCCCCGGTCCAGGTCGACGATCATGCGGGCGCGGCCGCGGTAGCCGTCCGCGTACAGGGCGGCGCCGGAGACCTGGCCGATGTCGTAGTCGACGACCCGGATGCTGCGGCCCTCGGCCTCGGCCTGCTCCGCGGTCAGCCCGACCGCGCCCACCTCCGGATCCGTGAAGACGACCTGCGGCACCGCCCCGTGGTCCGCGGTCGCCGCGTGGGCGCCCCAGCGGTCGGTCTCCAGCAGCGGTACGCCCTGGGCGCGGGCGCCGATGGCCGCGCCCGCGATCCGCGCCTGATATTTGCCCTGATGGGTGAGGAGCGCGCGGTGGTTGACGTCGCCCGCCGCGTACAGCCAGCCGCCCGGCACGTTCCGCACCCGGCAGGTGTCGTCCACGTCCAGCCAGCCGCCGGGCGGGAGCCCTACCGTCTCCAGGCCGAGGTCGTCGGTGCGCGGGGTGCGGCCGGTGGCGAACAGCACCTCGTCGGCCTCGACGGTCTCCCCGCCGTCCAGCGTGAGCGTCACCGGCCCGCCCGTGCCGTCGCGTCGTACGGCCGTCACGGACGTCCCCGTACGGATCTTCACCCCCGCCTCGGCCAGCGACTCCGCCACCAGCTCGCCCGCGAACGCCTCCATGCGCTCCAGCAGCCCGGAGCCGCGGATCAGCATGGTCACCTCGGAGCCGAGGGCGCTGTACGCGGTGGCCATCTCGACCGCGACCACCCCGCCGCCCACCACGGCCAGCCGCCGCGGCACCGTGGACGAGCTGGTCGCCTCCCGGCTGGTCCACGGGCGGGCCTCCGCCAGACCGGGCAGGTCCGGCAGCGCGGCCCGGCTTCCGGTGCAGATGGCCACGGCGTGCCGGGCGGCCAGGAAGCGCTCCTGCCCGTCCGGCTGGGTGACGGCGATACGGCACGGCTCGACGAGCCGCCCCTGGCCGCGGACCAGGTCGATGCCCGTCGAGTCGAGCCAGCCGACCTGGCCGTCGTCCTTCCAGTTCGACACGAACGCGTCCCGGTGGGCGAAGACGGCCTCCACGTCCAGCGGCACGTCGGCCCCCTGCCGGGCCCCGGGCGTACGACGCGCCTCGGCGCGGGCGATGACCGGCCGCAGCAGCGCCTTGCTGGGGACGCAGGCCCAGTACGAGCACTCGCCGCCGACCAGTTCGCTCTCCACGATCGCCGTGGAGAGCCCGGACGCGCGGGCCCGGTCGGCCAGGTTCTCCCCGACCGGGCCCGCGCCCAGGACGACGACGTCGTACTCATCCGTACCGGAATTCATCGCGACCCGCTCTCTGCCGGCAGCCGGCCGTGCCGGCTGCCGACGGTGTACCCGACCATGGGATGACGCTTCCACCATCCTCGCGTCGAGTCACCGCCGTCGGCCACCCGAATCGGAAAGCACCGGCAACCACCCGCGTGCCGCGCAGCGCTACGGCTCGCGCCGCGCCCCGCGCTTGCGCTCGACCATGTGCCGGCCGAGCGCCTGCCGCTGCTTCCACTCCCGCCGCATCTCGGACCGCAGCCGGGCGTCGGTGCGGGCCGCGAGGTAGGCGTTCTCGCGCAGCAGCTTGCGGTAGCTGTCCAGCCGCCGGGGCGGCAGCGCACCGTCCTCGACCGCGGCGAGCACCGCGCACCCCGGCTCGGTCTCGTGCGCGCAGTCGTGGAAGCGGCAGTCCTCGGCGTACGCCTCGATCTCGGCGAACGCCCGTGCCACCCCGCCCTCCGCGTCCCACAGCCCGACCCCGCGCAGCCCGGGTGTGTCGATGAGCGCGCCGCCCGAGGGGAGCGGCAGCAGGTTGCGGGTGGTCGTGGTGTGCCGCCCCTTGCCGTCGCTGTCCCGGATCGCGCGTACGTCCTGGACGTCCGCCCCCGCCAGGGCGTTGGCCAGCGTCGACTTGCCCGCGCCCGACTGGCCGAGGAGTACGGAGGTCCCGGCCGCGAGCAGCGCGCCGAGGACCTCCACCCCCTGCCCGGTCGTGGCGCTCACCGCCACCACCCGCACCCCGGGCGCGGAGGTCTCGGCGTCGGCGACGAGATGGGCGAGCGTGCCCGGGTCGTCCACCAGATCCGCCTTGGTGAGCACCACCACCGGCTGCGCCCCGCTCTCCCAGGCGAGCGCCACGAACCGCTCGACCCGCCCGAGGTCCGGCTCGGCGGCGAGCGACACGGCGATCACGGCGTGGTCGACGTTGGCGGCCAGCACCTGGCCGTCGGAGCGCTTGGACGACGTCGAGCGCACGAAGGCGGTACGCCGCGGCAGCAGCGTCCGTACGTAGCGCGGCTCGCCCCCGGCGTCCACGGCGGCCCAGTCGCCGGTGCACACGACCTTCATCGGGTCACGGGGAACGACGAACTCGGTGTCCGCCCGGACGGTGCCCTCGGGCGTCACCACATCGCACTGGCCCCGGTCCACCCGCACCACGCGCCCGGGGACCAGGCCCTGCCGTGCGTACGGACCGAACTCGGCCTCCCACCCCTCGTCCCAGCCATACAGGGCGAGAGGATGCGAAGCAGGAAACTGAAAGGAGGAGAAAGACAAGGGGTGACCCTTCACAAGGGTGGCCCCGGCGCCGCGCTCACTGGCGCGGGGAGAGAGATATCAGCCGGAGACCACGGAGGTGGACCTGATGAACTTCCGGATGCGGGCAGCGCCCGTCTCAAAGACAGCCATCGTTCACACCTCCCCAGCCAAGTCACCCGCGGCAGCCCCGGCCGCCGCTCGGACAACTCCGACTTTAGAGATGCGCGGGCCGCGGCGCCATCGAATTAGGCACCGCAGCGACGAGATTCCTACTCTTTTGATAAAGTTGCTCCATGGCTGAGACTCCGTACAGCGTCGGAGAGGGGCCGGCGACCCGAGTGAGCCTCTCCCTCCCTGAAGGGACGGCAGAGGCGATTCGTCAGCGGGTGGGCAAGCGCGAGTTCTCCGCGTACATCACCGCAGCCGTCGAACGCGACCTGCGCGGTCAGATCCTGGACGAGTACCTGGCGGACTACGAACGCCGCAGGGGGCCGGTCTCCGAGCAGGAGCAAGAGCGGGCGCGTCAGGTCTTCGACGAGGTGTTCGCCGAGGAGGGCCAGTGGCCCGCCGCAAGCTGAGTCACGAAGGCACCATCGTGCTCGACCGTGAGGGCCTGTCCAGGCTCGTCAACGATCACGAACCCGTCGTCGCCCTGGTCGCGGAAGCCCGCAACCGAGGCATGGAAGTAGTGATCAGCGCCCTGACCATCATCGAGGCCGCGCATCGCCGTACCGACAAGGCTCGGCTCGCCTGGCTCCTGTCCGGTATGCGGATCGTGCACATCGGCGACGAGGAGGCCAAGGCCGCATCGGCCATGCTGATCAACGCCGGACTGCACGGCCACAAGTACGCGATCGACGCCGCTGTGGCCGAGATGGCACTGCGGCAACGCCGCCCAGTCGTTGTTCTCACGTCGGACATCGACGACATGGCAAAGCTCTGCGGCGACAAGGTGCGCCTCGTGGCCGTGTAGCCACAATCGCAACCCGACAGGGCCACGAGGATCTCAAGAATCTCGGTGTGCCACCGGCCGTGGCCGGTCCTGGCCGGCACCAGGACGGCAAGCACGCCCGCAGGGTCGGCGCTTGGTCTTCATCTCCTGCCGCGGGGCTCCATCCACCTCGCAGTGATCACAGATCGTCGGTGTCGTCCGCCACGTCGAGGCTTATCCCCGGATCATCGGCAGGCGATTCTTCGTCCAGGATTGCCTTACCCATCGCGGCCGAGATGCTGCGGAGCAGCGCGGTCTTACGAGCAGTGAAGAACTGGTCGAAGTCGTCGGTGGCCATGAGTTCCGGTTGCGCGAGGTGGGAGCGGATGCGCTCGGCGACGTCTTCGCGGGGAGTCTCTGCGGCCTTGACCAGCCGACCCAGGTAGTCGGAGGGAGCGGCACCTCCGATGATCCGGTTGGTACGGGCGGTCAATGGGGTCTTGTTGATGATCGAGTTGTAGTCGGCGGGTTCGTATCCGGCCTTCTCGCACCAGGTCTTGGGAAAGATGTGATGGATGTCGATGGACTCATCGAAGTACCCGGTGACCTCGGCCTTCTCCCCGGTGCGCCAGTCCACGGCCCCCGCTTTGAGCAGCAGCGCGTAAATCCCCTTGTAGGCAGCGCTGTTGCGGGTACGGAGGGTCAGCAGGCGTCCGGGAGTGAACTGTGCGGCGGTGACGGTCCGGGGCTCGACCGCATTCCCACGGATCCAGTCCACGACGTCCGGCAAGTCCTGGCTGAAGCGGGTCTCGGTCGAGCCGCCGTAGAGCTCCCCAAACACACCACACCAGTACCAACGGGCAAGCTTGTGCTGGGCTCCGGCGCTCTGTGCGGCATCCCCGGCGAGGGCCAGGATCGCGGCGAGCGGTATCAATTGGGTTCCGTAAGGAAGGAACTTCGTATCGAAGAGGAACTGCTGGCGCAGAAACTTCGCTGCCGTCTTGAATGCGACGATGACGGATGGCGCGAAGCGTACGTAGTCCTCCAGAGAGAGGGCGAGCATGTCCTTGCGCTTGCAGCCGATGCGCGGCAGCCGCTCCTCCTCCGTCCCCTGTTCGGCCTCGTGCCTGCGCCGCTCGGCCGTAGCCAATAGGGTGACTGCTTGAAGGAAGTCGGTGTTGGAGACCTCGCGAAGGATGCGGTACTCAGGTGCCTTCCAGGCAGCCCGGCACTCCCGCTCCCAGTGATTGCGCAGGTCGAATTCGTCCGCCGCATAGGTGGCCGTCAGCAGCTCGAAGACGGTCAGGGTGACACCGCCGGTGTTGACCTTCTCGAACACCTGGCAAACCGCTTGGCGCGGAGTCGTCCGCCCCAGCTCGATGACCGGCACGTGGTAGCGGTCGAAGGGGCGAACGAATGCCTCGTTGAAGTCGCGCCAGAGTTTGCGCTTACCCTTGTCGCCATCCCAGTGGTCGGTGAACTCGTACCCCCAGTCACCGCCGTCGAAGACCGCGTGGAGCGGGAAGAGATGTGCCTCGTACTCTCGCTCGGGAGTCGAGTAGTCCTCGACGACCTGCCCTCGGAAGTTGAGCACCTTGCGTGATGCCGGCAAGAAACGGATGGCGTCCTCGCGGTCGCCGTTGTCATCTAGGGCTTGGACCATGTCGACGTAAAACCAGCCAGACACCTGCTGCTTGCGCAGGTCCTGGGTGATCACCGGACCCTCCAGTTTCAGAGACTGGAACAGCGACGTCAGCCGCTGCTGCCCGTCGAGCACAAGCGAGTCGGGTTCGGGGTTGCCGACTGGAGTGGCCCCTTCGATCGGCCGGTATTTGAACCGGACATCGCCCCCCGCCTTGAGCAACATGACAGTGCCGACGGGATAGCTCAGCGAGATCGACGCCAGGAGACTGGCAATGTTGGGGTAGGGCCACACCCAGCCCCTCTGGAACTCGGGCAGTTGCGCCTTGCCGACCTCGACCTGCTGCAGCAGGTCGCGCAGCGGTCGCTTGTCGATACTGAACGCTTCGTCGGCCACATCGGCTCCTCAGGGCAGTCGGCCACCAGAACGCCTGAGTCCGACCATCTCGCGTCACAAGTAAATAACTGGGTGTCACGGTATCGGGTACCAGAGAGGCAGAACAATCCGCATCTCGATCGAGCGAGGAACTGGCGGAGCTTGCGAGATTCGACCTCGCAAGGAGGCACCCCCGGCACACTCTCGATGGTGCGCCACGCCGCTGTCCCCGCAGGTCCGCTCTCCCAGGCGAGCGCTACGAACCGCTCGCCCCGCCCGCAGTGTCCGTACGTGGCGCGCAGCAGAATCCGCGGAAACATCAGCCGGAGACCACGGTCGGGTAAGCGGTACGCTCCACTCCGGCCATGTACCTAGGTTAGGTAAGCAAACCCATGCATGACGACGACCTGCTCGCGCAGCTGCTCCCCCGGCTGACCCAGCTCAGCAACGTGCTGAACCGCGGCCGCATGTACGAGCAGGCCGCCGCGGCCGCCGGAATCACGCTGGAGCGGCCCGCGATGGCGGTCCTCGGCGTGCTCAAGGCGTCCGGCAAGCCCCTGCGCATCGGCGAGATCGCCGACCGTATGCAGGTCGCGGGCCCGCACGCCACCCGCCAGGTGCAGGGCCTCGAACAGCGGGGGCTGGTGCACCGCATCGCCGACCCCGACGACCAGCGCGCCCGGCTGATCGAGCTGACCCCGGAGGGCGCGTCGACCGCCGACCGCTACATGCGCACGATCCTCGGCTGGTTCACCGGCGCCCTCGCCGACTGGCCCGCCGAGGACCGCCGGGACCTCGGCCGTCTGCTCGGCCGCATGGTCGACGACCTCACGGCCCACCTGAAGTCCCTCGACGGCCCCGGCCCGTCCTGAACGCCCCGGCGGCGATCGGGTCAAGGCCGCCGCGACCGCCGGCGAGGAGAATGTCCCCGACCTGGCCGCCGGCGATTTCCCGACCTTTCTTCGATTTTCGAACGAATATGTAAGCAGAATATGACCTAGGCATATTGCACTAACCTCGTCACGGGAAGCGACCCGGCAGCGGAGAGAGAGTCATATCACCCCCGAGCGGCGAATATCAGTTCGGGCGAGGGAAATGATGCTCTTCAAGGGCCGTGTCACTCATGCGTTCGGAGGGGGACGGGTGCAGGGGCAAGCGCGCGGTGACCACAACGAGTTGAGCGGGACCGTGCACGGCGGGGCCGTGCAGGCGGGGGCGGTGTACGGGGGGATCCACATCCGCGCCGAGGGCGCGGGCGAGGGGCCGCGGCCCCATGTCCCCTGGCAGCTGCCGCCGCCTGTGCCGATCACCGACCGTACGGCGGAGCTGGGGGCGCTGGAGGGGCATCGGGAGCGGGCGGCCGCGCAGGGGTACGGGACGCTGGCCGCGGTCAGCGGGCTGGGCGGGGTCGGCAAGACGGCGGTGGCACTGGCGTGGCTGCACGGGCTGCGCGAGCGGTTTCCGGACGGGCAGCTGTACGCCCACCTCGGCGCCGAGTCCGCGACCGGTCCGGTGACGCCCGAGGAGGTGATGGGGCGGTTTCTGCGGGCGCTGGGGGTGCCGACCGGGCAGATCCCCACGGCGCTCGCCGAGCGGTTGGCGCTGTACCGGTCGCTGACCGCGGACCGGCGGCTGGTCGTGCTGCTCGACGACGCCGCGACCGCCGCGCAGGTGCGGCCGCTGCTGCCCGGCGGCCGGAACGTGACGGCCGTGACCAGCCGGTGGCGGATGCCGGGGCTGACGGTCGACGGGTGTTACGCGGTGCATCTGGACCCGCTGGCCACGGAGGCGGCCGTCGAGCTGCTGGAGGTCACGCTCGCCGACGGCCGGGTGGCCGCGCAGCCCCAAGAGGCGCGGGCGCTGGTCGAGTTGTGCGCCGGGCTGCCGCTCGCGGTGCGGGTGGCCGGGGCACGGCTCGCGGCGCGGCCGCGACGGCACCTCACGACGATGGTGCGCGCCCTGACCGAGGAGCGCGGCCGGCTGGAGGCGTTGGCCATCGAAGGGGATCACGACGTACGGGCCGCTCTGGACCTGTCGTACCAGGGGCTTCCCGCCGAGGCCGCCCGGCTGTACCGGCGGCTGGGGCTGCATCCGGGCCCGGAGTTCGGGAGCGCGGTGGCGGGGGCGGCGCTGGGCGGCGGCCGGGACGCGGCCGGTCCGCTGGACCTGCTGTACGACGCGAACCTGCTCATCGACGCCGGGGACGAGCGCTACCGCTTCCACGACCTCGTACGGCTGCACGCCGCCGAGAAGGCGGAGGCGGACGAGACCGCGGAGGAGCGCGCGGCGGCCCTGCGCCGCATCGCCGACCACTACCTCGCCACCGCCACCCGCGCCGAGGAGATCGTCGATCCGCAGCACCGGACGCTGGACCGAAGTTACGGCGAAGAAGGCGAACCCGAACCGGCCGACTTCGGCGAGGGCACCGACGCCGCGCTCGACTGGCTGGAGGGCGAGCTGCCCAACCTGATGGCGGTGATCCGCATCGCCCGCCCCGCCGGATTCCCCACCGTCGCCTGGCAGCTCGCCGACGCGTTGTGGCCGCTGTTCCTGCGCCGGAAGTTCTACGAGGACTGGCGTGCCGCCGACCGCGAAGGGCTGCTGGCGGCGGAGGAGTTGGGGGACACCGTCGCGGAGTGCCGGATGCTGACCTCCGGCGGGATGGGCGAGCTGGGGATGGGCGACCACGAGCGGGCTCTGGAGATGTTCGAGCGCGCGGCGCGGACGTTCCGCGCAGGCGGCAACGCGCTCGGCCACGCCCGTACGCTCAACTACCAGGGCCTGGCCCATCAGCGGCTGGGCCGCCTGGACCGGGCGGCCGAGCTGTTCACCCGGGCCGCCGCGGAGTTGCCCAGGGCCGGCGACCGGCGGGCGGGCGGACTGGCCCGGCTCAACCTCGCCGACATCGCCCTGGAGCGGGGGCAGTGGGAGCAGGCGGAGGCCGAAGCCGACGCCGCGCACACCACGCTGGACGAGGCGGGCGACGCGTACAACGCCGCCCGCGCGGCCACCCTCCTCGGCCGCGCCCACCTCGGCCGGGACCGGCTCGACCTCGCGGAGGAGCGGCTGTCCACGGCGCTGGCCACCCTGCGCGGCATGGCCGCGCACTACGAGACGGCCCGCGCCGTGGAGAGCCTGGCCACGCTCGCCGAGCGGCGTGGCCGGACGGACCTGGCCCGGGAGCGCTACCGGGAGGCGCTGGACCTCTACTCGGCGGTGGGTCGTTCGAAGTCGGCCCACGCCGAGGCCGTACGCACCCGGCTCGGGCGGCTGGACGACCAGGCCACGGACGGCACCGCTGGCTGAACCCACATCAGCCGCAGCGGTGCCGCGCCCAGCTCCTCGGCCGGGAGCCCGGCCACCAGCCAGGCGTGGGCCACCGAGGCCCAGACGGCCCACACCGCCCACGGTGGCCCGGCCGCCGGGCACCGCGCGCGCAGCGTCAGCGTGCGCCCGTCGGGGCCCAGCCGCATCCACAGGTCGAGCCCCCGGTGCACCGCCACCACCAGGGCACCGGGGTGACGGGCGGCCAGCGCGGCGGTCTGCCGGCGCGGCTCGGTCCCGGCCTCCGCCCCGGCCAGCAGCACGTCCGCGAGGGGGGAGAGCGAGGGCATCGGGGTGGGGAGCAGGACGCGCAGATGCTCGTCCACGGTGCGGGAGGCCGCGGGCCGGGAAGCCACCGTCCGGGAGGCCATGGCCCCGGAGGCCACGGTCCGGGAGGCCACCGCCCGGGAAGCCACCGCCCGGGCGGCCCGCGTCCGCCGCGCGCCGCGCCCCGGGGGCAGCAGCGCGACCTGGACGCGGCCCGTCAGGACACCACGGGCGGGCTCCTTCACCACAGCGGTCACCGGCGTCATGACACGGCCCCCGGCGGCATGCCACCCGGCGCCACGCTGCCCGGCTCGTCGTACGGCACCGTGAACGGCAGCCGCGCGGGCTCGGTGGTCGGCCGCCCGGCGGGGGCCCGCAGCCGCAGCTTGCGGTAGAGCAGTGTGCGCATCTTGCGGGCGAACCGGCCCGGTTCCGAGGTGATACGGGCCGCCACCCGCTGGTGGCGGTGCGCCCGGTACGTCGCCGAGCTGCGCTTGAACTGCTCGCGCAGCGGACGGTCCTCGTGCAGCCGGGGTGCGAACGAGCCCAGTTCGGCCAGCGGCGACCGGGGGTCGACATCGGCGTCGGGCAGGGTGGCCATCAGGACGGGCACTCCGGTCATCGCGCCGTAGAGCGTGACCGAGCCGTGGTCGCCGACGATGTAGTCGGCCGCGACGAGCGCCCCGACCCAGTCGGCGTAGTGGCTGAGCACGGTGAGCCCGGAGCGGCCCAGCCGGGCGAGCCAGCTGCGGACCTGCCATTCGCCGTGGGCGTTCCACACATGCGGGTGCAGCAGCGCGGCGACCCGGAACTCCTCCCTCGGCAGCTCCGCCACCAGCCGCTCCAGCACCTCGAAGCCGCGCCCCAGCAGGGAGTTCGGGCCCCAGGTGGAGCAGGCGAGCACGAGCCGCTGCCGGGCCCGGGCGCCCAGCGCCTCCCGGTACAGGGCGCGGGCGGGCAGGCTCGCGGTGATGCGGTCGAAGCACGGGTCGCCGACCACCTCCGCGACCGGCAGCGCCTCCGGGCACTCCCGGCCCAGCCGGGCCAGTTCCTCCTGGTGCGCCAGGACGATGGCCTCGGGCACCACGGCCCCGTCACGGACCAGCCGCTGCCTGCTGAGCCCGTAGACGCTGCGCTGTGCCACCGCGCCTCCCCGCCGGCGGCCGGGCACGATCTTGTTGTGTCCGGCGCCGTGCGGCAGCACGATGACGGGCGCGTGCAGTTCGTGCAGGCTGCCGTGGCCCGCGGCCAGCGCGAGGTCGAACGGCGTCTGCACCGCCTGGCTCCAGGGCAGCACCAGCCCCCGCAGCCCCTCCAGGAACGCCGCGACGCCGTTGCTGAACACATCGGGCGCCGCGGTGAAGAACACCTGCACCCGCGCGTCGCCCTCCAGCAGCCGGATGGCGTCCAGCAGCCGCTGTCCGGCGGTCACGGTGTGCACCACGGCCAGGACCCTTCGGCGGATCTCCCGGGTGGCCCAGTACTCGACGTCCGGGCGCACCGGCACATGGCGCGGGTGGGCTTCCAGCATGGTCACGCTCATTGGTTCGACTTCCCCCGGTCTTCCCTTCGGGCCCTGCGCCCGATTCCGGCCGGCGACCCGGTCGGCCGCCGGTGGAGGGCGTGCCCGGGAGACTGGACGCGGTGGTTGCGGAATTCCTGCATCCGTCCTGCGGCGCTGATCGTCCCCATCACGCCTGATCACAGCGGTGAGGACGTGCGCCCGCCACGCATCCGTGCGCCTCTGTCCGCCACCCCCGGCCGCACGGCAACAGTGAAGTGAGTGCCGTACGCACGGGCGCGGGCTGCCGGAAACGGCGGGGAGAAGCACACCCATCGGGGGCCGACGGTGAAACTGCTTGCTCTGGGACCCCTCGAACTATGGCATCACGAGCGGCCGTGCGCGCTCGGTTCGATCAAAGAGCGCTGTGTGCTCGCCGTGCTGGTGCACGCCCGGGGCGAGCCGGTCACCGCGGACACCCTGATGGAGCGGGTCTGGGACGGTGAGCCGCCGCCGACCGGCCTGGACACGCTGCAGAGTTATCTGTCCCGGCTGCGCAGACGGCTCAGCCAGGCCGTCGGGGACCGGGCCGGGGTCGAGCGGCCGTCGCCGCGGCTGTACCGGCTGCGGGTGAACCCGGAGGACATCGATCTGCTGCGCTTCCAGCGGCTGCGCGGCGACGCGGGCGCGGCGGCCGCGCGCGGCGAGCGGGAGCGGGCCGTCGGGCTGCTGCGGGCCGCCGAGGAGCTGTGGCGGGGCGAGCCGCTGGCGGAGTTCACCGGCGCCTGGGCGGCGGCGGCCCGCACCCGGCTGGTCGAGGACCACCGCCGGGTCCGGGAGCAACGGATCCGCCTCCAGCTGGAGTTGGGTCAGCACGCGGACCTCATCGGCGAACTGCGCGAGCTGGCCGCGCAGAACCCGTACGCCCAGAAGGCGATCGCCTCCCTGATGCTGGCGCTCTACCGCTCCGGACGGGACGACGAGGCGCTCACCGTCTACCGGGACACCCGGCGGCTGCTCCGGAAGGAGCAGGGCATCGAACCCGGGGCGGAACTGCGCGAACTGCATCAGCGCATCCTCGATCAGGACCGAGCGCTGATGGGCGTCGACCGTCCGGCCACGCCCTCCGCGGAGGCACCCGTCGTCCGGGAGCCCGGGAACACCCTTCCGCGTGATGTCCGGGAGTTCACCGGCCGGACGAGCGAACTCCGCATCCTGCTCACCTCATCGGCCGCCCCCGCCACCTCCCTCCCCCTCACCGTCATCCACGGCATGCCCGGCGTCGGCAAGACCGCGCTCGCCATCCGCGCCGCCAACGGCCTGTGCGAGGCGTACCCGGCCGGGCAGTTCTACGTGGACCTCCACGCCTACGGCGGGCAGCAGCCCTGCGACCCCGCGGAGGCGCTCGCGGTCCTGCTGCACGCCTCCGGCGCGCCCGGGCCGCTCCCCGACTCGCTCGACGAACGCGCGGCCCGATGGCGGGCCTGGACCGCCCGCCACCGAGTGCTCGTCATCCTCGACAACGCCCGCGACGCCGCCCAGGTCGGCCCGCTGCTGCCGGGCTCCCCCGGCTGCCGGGCGATCGTCACCAGCCGCAACCGGCTGGTCGGGCTGAACGGCGCCGCCTCGCTCCATCTGGACGTCCTCTCCGAGGCGGAGGCCGTCGCGCTCTTCACCCGGATCGCGGGCCCCGCCCGGCTGTCCCCCTCCCCGTCCGCCGCCGACGCCGAAGCGCTGCGGCGGGTGGTGGCCGCGTGCGGCTGCCACCCCCTCGCCGTCCAGCTGCTCGCCAGCCGCTTCCGGCACCGGGACGCCTGGGACCTGCACCACCTCCTCGACCGGCTGGCGGAGGCCACCGACCCGCTGGAGGAGTTCGACCCCGCGGTGGCGTCGGCCTTCCAGCTCTCGTACGCCGAACTCAGCGCCCCCGCCCGGCGCCTGTTCCGCAGGCTCGCCCTGCACACCGGCCCCGACATCACCCTCCGCGCCGCCACCGCGCTCGCCGGACCGGAGGCCGCGCGGATCCGGCGGGTGGTCGAAGAGCTGCTGGACAGCCATCTGCTGGAGGAACCGGTGCTCGACCGCTACCGGTTCCACGACCTCGGCCGCGCGTTCGGCCTCCAGATCTGTGCCCGGGAGGAGCCGGAGACCGCCCGCCACGCTGCCGTCGAGCGGCTGCTCGGCTACTACCTCACCGCCGCACACCGCGCCGACCGCCTCGTCCATCCGCAGCGACGGCCACGGCCGCCCGGTCCGCCCCAGGAGTCCCCGTACGCACCCGAGTTCGCCGACGCCGACGAGGCGTCGGTGTGGCTCACCCTGGAGCGCGCCAACCTGCTGGCCGCCGCCCGCACCGCACCCGGCCGGAGTCCGTCGTACGCGGCCCTCTTCCCGCATGTCCTGGCGGGCGCGCTGAACACCTGGGGCACCTGGGACATCGCGGCCGAGCTGTACGGCGCCGCCCTGACCGTCCTGCGCGCCCGCGCCGACCGGCCCGCCCTCGCCAGAACGCTCGTCGAACGCGCGGAGGTGCTGGCCCAGAAGAGCCACGACGAGGCCCAGCGCTGCGCCACCGAAGCCCTGATCCTCTTCCGCGGCCTCCGCGATCCGCACGGCTGCGCCGACGCCCTCCTCCAGTCCGGGCGCGCCCATCTCGCGGCGGGACACGGCGAGATGGCGCTGCGGGTCCTGGACCGGGCCATCGGGCGCTTCCGGCAGGTCGGCGACCGCGGAGGGGAGGCGGACTGCCTCAACATCCAGGCGGCGGCGCTGCACTACGCGGGCCGGTACGCCGAGGCGCTGGAACGGGTGCGGGTCATGCTCAGCGTCCACGAAGCGCTCGGAAATCTGCGGGGCCAGGCCAAGGCCCTCAACAACCTGGGCGAACTCGCGTACCTCCAGGCCCGCTACGACGAGGCCCGCGCCCACTACGAGCGGTCCCGCACCCTGGCGCGGCAGTTCGGCGGCCGTCAGGAGCTGGCCATCCTCGACACCAACCTCGGCCGGGTGCACCAGGCCACCGGGGACACCGCCCGGGCGCTGAGGTGTTTCCGGCGCGCCCTCGACAGCCACCGGGCGGGCGGCGACACCCTCGGCGAGGCGAACGTGCTGATCAGCATGGGGACCGCGTACGCCGAAAGCGGCCGTACGGACGAGGCGTTACGCCACTTCGCGCAGGCGGACCGGGCGGCCCGCAGCATCGACAACACGTACGAACGGCAGCGGGCGCTCATCGGCACGGCCGACGCACACCACCGCTCGGGCCACCTCGCCACCGCCACCGAGGTCTACCGGCAGGCGCTGGACCTGGCCCAGGGCATCGGCTTCCCGCTCGGCTGCGCCCACGCCCTCGCGGGCCTGGCCCGTACGGCGCTGTCCGCCGCCGACCGGGAGACCGCGCACCACTACGGGGCGCAGGCGATGGCCCTGTACGAGAGCCTGGAGGCGGGGGTGGAGGCCGAGCGGCTGCGGTGCCTGCTCGCCGGGCGCTGACGCAGCGTCAGCGCCCGGCGGATGGTGCGGGTTGTCGGTCAGGCGCTCACCTGGCTACCTGCCGACTGCCGTGCGAACCACATCCACTGGTCGGTTCCGGCGAGTATCGTCGTCGCACCCACAGCGAGTACGGCCGTGGTGGCCACGGCGACGAAAACGCTCCTTGCGTTGATCACAACACTCCCATTGAGGAATGGAGTTACTGGGTCGGGACCCCTTGATCAAAAGGCGTGATCCGCAAGGTACACCCAATCGCAGTAGCGAAGAAACGTTTTGCATACGCCCCGTCAGATTTTCTTGCGCCACACCAGCGCACACGACACCGGGTGGTGGCGGAACCGCTCCCACTTCGGCTTCACCGCCAGCCACCGCTCGTCCACCACGCCCTCCCGCATCTCGGCGAGCGTCCACCCCGCGCCCAGCCCCGCCGTGATGTGTTCGCTGAGCAAATGGACATGGGTGCTGATGGCGACCGACTCACCCGTGTCGCTGGTGAAGTGGGTCGGCATGCCGGTGGCCATGATGAAGTGCGGATGGAAGGCCACCACCACACAGGCCGCGCCGGGCTCCGCGAGCCGCCACGCCTCGTCGTAGAACGGGCGCAGCTCGGGCAGGTGTTCGTCGATGAGCGAGGCGATGACCAGGTCGTACGCGCCCTCGTCGAGGCCGGTGGCGCGCACGTCGCCCTGGAACAGGCGGTCGTGGACGCCACGGGCACGGGCGCGGTCGAGCATTTCGGGGGTGAGGTCGACGCCGTCGATCGCGGCCACCCCGTTCCGCCGCAGCCAGGCGCCGGTGCGGCCGGTGCCGCAGCCGAGGTCGGCGGCGCGGCGGACGGAGGTCCACGAGGGTTCGGTGAGCTCGTCGAGGAGGGCGAGGTCCATCACGTCCTCGACGCTCTGCTCGTAGGTCTCGACCCACTGTCCGTAGCCGGTGGCGACGTCCACCGTGCGGTATCCGCGCGTGTCGAAGTCGGAGAAGGAAACCATGCGCCGCAGTATCGGCGAGCGCCGGTGCGGAGCGCGACGCGTTTTACGCCGGGGGCGCCCCGTCCCGTGTGGCACCGTCCTCGGCGGCCCTGACCTCGGGGCGTTTCGCCTCGGGCTGCTGGGGGGCGGTGGGCCCCGCCTCGGCGCCCTTCGGTTCGTCCCGTTTCGGCTCGCGGTCGCGCTTGCCGTGGTGGTGCAGCCGGCTCCGTATGTCCGCGTGGGGCAGGAACTGGGCCCAGCGCTCGGGGAACTCCGACGGCGGGGTGATCTCGGCCGCCCCGTCGTCGGCCGTGCGCTGGTCCCTGGCGCGCTCCAGGGCCACCTGTTCCCGGGTCCAGGCCGCCCGCTGGGCGCGGCCGGCGGCGGTGGCCACCGAGGGCCACACCCGGTCGATCGCGGCGTTGACGGCCGCGCCGACGAGCACCGCGAAGGCGGCCACGCCGATCCACAGCAGGACGGCCACGGGCGCCGCCAGCGATCCGTAGATCGTGGGGCCCTCCACGGTGTGGATGAGGTAGATCCGCAGCAGGAAGCTGCCGAGCACCCACATGGTGAGCGCCACCAGCGCCCCCGGGATGTCCTCCCGCCACGCCGACCGCACCGGCACCGACACGTGGTAGAGCGTGGTGAGGAAGGCGACGGACAGCAGGATCACGGTGGGCCAGTACAGGACCCGCACGAGGGTGGCGCTGGACGGCACGAAGTCCACCAGGGTCTCCGGGCCGATGACCATCAGCGGCAGCGCCACCGCCCCGATGACGAGGGCCACCAGGTAGAGGTTGAAGGCGAGCAGCCTGGTCCGGACGATGCCGCGGCGCCCCTCCAGCCCGTACATGATGGTGATGGTGTCCACGAACACGTTGACCGCGCGGGAGCCGGACCACAGCGCGATGCCGAAGCCGAGCGAGATGACGTCGGGGCGGCCGCCCTCTATGACGTCGTCCAGGAGCGGCCGGGCGATCTCCTTGACGCCCTTGTCGGAGAGCACGGTGCCCGACGCGTCGAGGATGTTCTGCCGGATGGTGGCCACGGTCTCGGTGTCGGTCCACGCGTCGAAGTAGCCGAGCAGCCCGATCAGGCCGAGCAGCAGCGGTGGCAGCGACAGGAGGGTGAAGAAGGCGGCCTCGGCGGCGAGGCCGGTGACCCGGTACTCCATGCAGGAGTCGATGGTGTCCTTCAGCAGCAGCCAGGCCATCCTGCGCTTGGACACGTTGCGGTACATGGCGCGGGCCTTGTTCAGCCGCCCGGACGGCTTCGGAATGTCTTCTGCTGGCTGCACGCCCCAACCGTATCCGGCACACTTCGGCGTGACCGACACGATCACCGGCGCACCCGGCCGGAATGCGTCGGCGGAGGGGGACGCCGCGCCGACTCGGCACCGCCCTCCGCCCGCTGCGGACACTGTCCGCGCCCGGTGCGCCGGGCGGCAAAGGTTGCGTCGCGTTGCACGATCCATGGTTGGCTTGCCCCCATGACCATCGATGTGACCACCTGGTCCCTGGAGCAGACCTCGTCCGCGGACCTCGGCCCGGCGCGGGAGCCAGCGGCCGAGGCGGGGGTGCGGATCGTCCGCGCCGAGGTGGCGAGCCCGGAGTTCAGCCGCTTCCTCTACACGGCCGTCGGCTCGGACAACGACTGGACCGACCGGCTGGAGTGGTCGCACGAGCGGTGGCTGGAGTTCCTGGACCGGCCCGGGGCGGAGACGTGGGTCGCGTACGAGCGCGGCACCCCGGCCGGGTACATCGAGCTGGACCCGCAGGACGCGGGCGTCGTGGAGATCACGTACTTCGGGCTGCTGCCCGCCTTCCGCGGCCGGGGCATCGGCGGGCACCTGCTGACCTGGGGCGCCCGCCGCGCCTGGGACCTGGCCGACCGCTGGCCCGGGCTGCTGCCGACCAAGCGGGTGTGGGTGCACACATGCAGCAAGGACGGGCCGTACGCGCTCGACAACTACCGCCGCCGGGGTTTCCGGGTCTTCGACGTCAAGACCGAGACCGAAGGGTGACCAACCCCACACCATCTCACAAAACGAGACTGAGACGTCCGGATACTGGACAAAGGTGGACTCGCCGAAGATGCGCGTGCCACGCTTCCCTCATGTCTCGAGCTGGAATTGCCTTGGTGAGTCGACGCCACGTCGACCTCGGCCGCATGTCCAGCGCGATCTGTCCGGCGAGCTGACGCACTCAGCAGGGCCCGTATCGGCCCCCGGACAGCCTCCCCGCACTTCCCGCCGCCCCCGATGACGTGGGCGAGCGCGCACGCCTCGACACCTCCCCGTCGTATCCACCCGCACCGGTATCCGCCGCAGCGCCGTGCCCGCCTGCGCTCCTGCGCAGGTCAGAGCGTGCGCGCGAGATCATCCGCCGCACCGAGCCGCTCAGAAGGACACATACCGCCATGCCCGCCACACCGGAACGCGCAGCAGCCACGCCCCGCCGTAAGGCCGGACGCCATCGCGGCGAAGGCCAGTGGGCCGCGGGTCACTTCACCCCGCTCAACGGCAACGAGCAGACCAAGAAGGACGACGACGGTCTCAATGTGCGGACACGCATTGAGACGATCTACGCCCACCGTGGCTTCGACGCCATCGACGGTGCCGACCTGCGCGGCCGGATGCGCTGGTGGGGCCTGTACACCCAGCGCAAGCCCGGGATCGACGGCGGCAAGACCGCCATCCTGGAGCCGGAGGAGCTGGACGACGAGCACTTCATGATGCGGGTCCGGATCGACGGCGGGCGGCTGACCACCGAGCAGCTGCGGGTCGTCGGCGAGATCTCGGAGGAGTTCGCGCGCGGCACGGCCGACATCACCGACCGGCAGAACGTCCAGTACCACTGGATCCGGATCGAGGACGTGCCCGAGATCTGGAAGCGGCTGGAAGCCGTCGGTCTGTCCACCACCGAGGCGTGCGGCGACACCCCCCGCGTGATCATCGGCTCCCCGGTGGCCGGGATCGCCGAGGACGAGATCATCGACGGCACCTCCGCCATCGAGGAGATCCACCGCCGCTACATCGGCAGCAAGGAGTTCTCCAACCTGCCGCGCAAGTTCAAGACCGCGGTCTCCGGCTCCCCGGTGCTCGACGTCGTGCACGAGATCAACGACGTCGCGTTCGTCGGGGTGCGCCACCCCGAGCACGGCCCCGGCTTCGACCTGTGGGTCGGCGGCGGGCTGTCCACCAACCCCAAGATCGGCGTCCGGCTCGGCGCCTGGGTGCCGCTGGAGGACGTCCCGGAGGTCTGGGCCGGGGTCACCTCCATCTTCCGCGACTACGGCTACCGGCGGCTGCGCAACCGCGCCCGGCTGAAGTTCCTGGTCGCCGACTGGGGCCCGGAGAAGTTCCGCCAGGTGCTGGAGGACGAGTACCTCAAGCGCCCGCTGGCCGACGGCCCGGCGCCCGAGCAGCCCGTCCGGCAGTGGCGCGACCACATGGGCGTGCACCGCCAGCAGGACGGCCGCTACTACGTCGGCTTCTCGCCGCGCGTCGGCCGGGTGGACGGGGCGACCCTCACCAAGATCGCCGACCTGGCCGAGGCCCATGGCTCCGGGCGGCTGACCACCACCGTCGAGCAGAAGATGATCGTGCTCGATGTGGCCGAGGACCAGGTCGAGTCGCTCGTCTCCGGGCTGGAGGCGCTGGACCTCCAGGTCAAGCCGTCCCCGTTCCGGCGCGGCACGATGGCCTGCACCGGCATCGAGTTCTGCAAGCTCGCGATCGTCGAGACCAAGGCGCGCGGCTCCTGGCTCATCGACGAGCTGGAGCGGCGGATGCCCGAGTTCGACGAGCCGCTCACCATCAACCTCAACGGCTGCCCGAACGCCTGCGCCCGCATCCAGGTCGCGGACATCGGCCTCAAGGGCCAGCTGGTCATGGACGACAACGGCGAGCAGGTCGAGGGCTACCAGGTGCACCTGGGCGGCGCGCTGGGCCTGGACCCGGGCTTCGGCCGCAAGGTGCGTGGCCTGAAGGTCACCGCCGCCGAACTCCCGGACTACATCGAGCGCGTGCTGCGCCGCTTCCAGGAGGAGCGCGAGGACGGCGAGCGGTTCGCCACCTGGGCGGGGCGTGCCGGTGAGGACGCCCTGAAATGAGCGAGAGGGCGGCGCCGTTCTACTGCCCCTACTGCGGGGACGAGGACCTGCGGCCCTCCGAGGAGGGTCACGGGTCCTGGGAATGCGCGTCCTGCAATCGGGCGTTCCGCCTGGCGTTCCTCGGGCTGTTGGCCAAGGGCCTGCGGCGCGACCAAGCCGGAGAAGGGGACTCAGCGATATGACCCAGCTTCAGCAGCACACCGACCTCGAAGCCCTCGCCACGCGGGCGGGCCGCGACCTCGAGGACGCCCCGGCGCTCGACATCCTGCGCTGGGCGGCCGACACGTTCGGGCCGCGGTTCTGCGTCACCTCCTCGATGGAGGACGCGGTGGTGGCCCATCTCGCATCCCGGGTGTTCCCCGGTGTCGACGTGGTGTTCCTCGACACCGGATACCACTTCCCGGAGACCATCGGCACCCGTGACGCGGTGGCGGCCGTGATGGACGTCAACGTCATCACCCTCACCCCGCGCCAGACGGTGGCCGAGCAGGACGCCGAGCACGGGCCGAAGCTGCACGACCGCAACCCCGACCTGTGCTGCGCCCTGCGCAAGGTGCAGCCGCTGGAGGAGGGGCTGAAGGCGTACGACGCGTGGGCCACCGGGCTGCGCCGCGACGAGTCCCCGACCCGTGCGAACACCCCGGTCGTCAGCTGGGACGCCCGGCGGCAAAAGGTGAAGATATCGCCGATAGCCCGCTGGACGCAGGCGGACGTGGATACGTACGTCGCTGAACAGGGTGTACTGACCAATCCCCTGCTCATGGACGGATATCCTTCCGTCGGCTGCGCGCCCTGCACTCGTCGGGTGCTGGAGGGCGAGGACGCCCGGTCGGGCCGCTGGGCGGGGAGCAACAAGACGGAATGCGGACTGCACGGCTGATGGCTGTCGACCAGGAGAACGAGATGAGCGCGCCGATACACACCGGGGCCACCGTGTGGCTGACCGGTCTGCCGAGCGCCGGAAAGACGACGATCGCGTACGCGCTCGCGGAGCGGCTGCGCAGCGAGGGCCACCGGGTGGAGGTGCTGGACGGGGACGAGATACGCGAGTTCCTCTCCGCCGGGCTCGGTTTCTCCCGCGAGGACCGGCACACCAATGTGCAGCGGATCGGCTTCGTCGCCGAGTTGCTGGCCTCCAACGGGGTCAAGGTGCTGGTGCCGGTGATCGCGCCGTTCGCGGACAGCCGGGAGGCGGTGCGCAAGCGCCACCAGGCCGAGGGGACCGCGTATCTGGAGGTGCACGTCGCCACGCCGGTCGAGGTGTGCTCCGAGCGCGACGTGAAGGGGCTGTACGCGAAGCAGGCGGCGGGCCAGATCACGGGGCTGACCGGGGTCGACGACCCGTACGAGGCCCCGGTCGACCCGGATCTGCGGATCGCGGCGCACGAGCAAGGTGTCCAGGAGTCGGCGGCGGCACTTCGGACTCTACTGAGCGAGAGGGGACTGGCATGACGACCGTGGCTCCGATCAATGGAACCGGGTCCGGTTCGGACGAGGGCGACCTCTACGCGCTCTCGCACCTGGACGCACTGGAGTCCGAGGCGGTGCACATCTTCCGCGAGGTGGCGGGCGAGTTCGAGCGGCCGGTGATCCTGTTCTCCGGCGGCAAGGACTCCATCGTCATGCTGCATCTGGCGCTGAAGGCCTTTGCGCCCGCGCCGGTGCCGTTCTCGCTGCTGCACGTGGACACCGGGCACAACTTCCCCGAGGTCATCGAGTACCGCGACCGCACCGTCGCCGAGCACGGGCTGCGCCTGCATGTGGCGTCCGTGCAGGAGTTCATCGACGACGGGCGGCTGCGGGAGCGCCCGGACGGCACCCGCAATCCGCTGCAGACCGTTCCGCTGCTGGACGCCATCGAGAAGAACCGCTTCGACGCGGTGTTCGGCGGTGGCCGCCGGGACGAGGAGAAGGCGCGCGCCAAGGAGCGGGTGTTCTCCCTGCGGGACGAGTTCGGCGGCTGGGACCCGCGCCGTCAGCGCCCCGAGCTGTGGCAGCTGTACAACGGCCGGCACTCCCCCGGTGAGCACGTCCGCGTGTTCCCGCTGTCCAACTGGACCGAGCTGGACGTGTGGCAGTACATCGAGCGCGAGAAGATCGAGCTTCCGCAGATCTACTACGCGCACGAGCGCGAGGTGTTCCGGCGCGGCGGCATGTGGCTGGCCCCCGGCGAGTGGGGCGGTCCCGGGGACGACGAGACGGTGGAGCGGCGCCAGGTGCGCTACCGCACGGTGGGCGACATGTCCTGCACCGGTGCCGTCGAGTCGGACGCGGTCACGATCGAGCAGGTCATCGACGAGATCGCGGCATCCCGGCTGACCGAGCGGGGTGCGACGCGCGCCGACGACAAGCTGTCGGAGGCCGCGATGGAGGACCGTAAGCGCGAGGGGTACTTCTAGCCATGACGAGCAATCTCAGTGCCGAGGAGCAGGCCGTGGTGACCGCGGTGGAGCAGTCCGCGGCCTCTTCCCAGCTGCGCTTCGCCACCGCCGGTTCGGTGGACGACGGCAAGTCGACCCTGGTCGGGCGGCTGCTGCACGACTCCAAGTCGGTGCTCGCCGACCAGCTGGAGGCGGTCGAGCACGCGTCCCGCAGTCGTGGCCAGGAGACCCCGGACCTGGCACTGCTGACCGACGGGCTGCGGGCGGAGCGTGAGCAGGGCATCACCATCGATGTCGCCTACCGCTACTTCGCCACCCCGCGGCGGCGGTTCATCCTCGCCGACACCCCGGGCCATGTGCAGTACACCCGCAACATGGTCACCGGCGCCTCCACCGCGGAGCTGGCCGTCGTCCTGGTGGACGCGCGCAACGGCGTGGTGGAGCAGACCCGGCGGCATGCCGCGGTCGCCGCGCTGCTGCGGGTCCCGCACGTGGTCCTCGCCGTCAACAAGATGGACCTGGTGGACTACGCGGAACCGGTGTTCGCCGCGATAGCCGAGGAGTTCACCTCGTACGCGGCCTCGCTGGGCGTCCCCGAGATCACCGCGATCCCGATCTCCGCGCTGGCCGGGGACAACGTGGTGACCGCGTCCGCGAACATGGACTGGTACGGCGGGCCGACCGTCCTGGAGCACCTGGAGACGGTGCCGGTGGGCACCGACCCGTCGCAGGACCCGGCGCGCTTCCCCGTGCAGGTCGTGATCCGTCCGCAGAGCGCCGAGCACCCCGACTACCGCGGCTACGCGGGCCAGGTGTCCTCCGGTGTGCTGCGCGTCGGCGACGAGGTGACGGTGCTGCCGTCGGGCCGTACGAGCACCATCACCGGGATCGACGCGCTGGGCCAGTCCGCCGACCTGGCCTGGGCGCCGCAGTCGGTGACGATCCGGCTCGCCGACGACCTCGACATCTCGCGCGGCGACGTACTCGCCCCGAGCGCCTACGCGCCCACTCCCACCCAGGACGTCGAGGCGACCGTGTGCCATCTGCACGACCGTCCGCTGCGGGTCGGGGACCGGGTGCTGCTGAAGCACACCACCCGCACGGTGAAGGCGATCGTCAAGGACATCCCGTCCCGGCTCACGCTCGCCGACCTCTCGCACCACCCGGCGCCGGGTGAGCTGGCCGCCAACGACATCGGCCGGGTCGTCCTGCGGACGTCGGAGCCGCTGGCGCTGGACGCGTACGCCGCGTCGCGCCGCACCGGGTCCTTCCTGCTGATCGACCCGGCGGACGGCACGACGCTGACCGCGGGCATGGCGGGCGACTCGTTCGCCGAGCAGGCGTCCGCCGCGGACGGCGAGAACGCCGCCGACGCTGCCGACGACGAGGGCTGGGATTTCTGACCATGACCGGTGAGGTGTTCTCGACGTTCGCGAAGGAGGGCGGCCGCGTGGGCAGCGGCGCCCGGGGCAGTGGTCAGGGCGGAGTCGGGCGATGTGTGCGCTGAACCGCGCCCTCCCCGCTGTGCCGTGCCCCATTTCCCCGAGACCTTGTGAACCGCCGGGCGTCCCCTGACGCGGCGCCCGGCCCTCCGAGAGGAACACATCCCGTGTCGTCTGCCGCTTCCCGCGCGACATCCCCGTCGCGCCGCCGCCACACCACCCGCCTGCTGGCGGCCGCCGCCGTCCTTCCGCTGCTGATCGGCGCGCTCGGTGGCTGCGGCTACGGTTCGCAGAAGAAGACCGACGACACCGGGTCCTCGGCACTGCCCGCGGCCGGCGGCAAGAAGGTCGACGGCCTGGACAAGGTGAAGGTGGGCTACTTCGCCAACCTCACCCACGCCACCGCCCTGGTGGGGCTGCGCAAGGGCGGCCAGATCCAGCAGGCGCTGCGGGGCACGAAGGTCGCGCCGTACGTCTTCAACGCCGGGCCGTCGGAGATCGAGGCGCTGAACGCGGGCTCGATCGACATGGGCTGGATCGGCCCGTCGCCGTCCATCAACGGCTATGTGAAGTCGCACGGCTCCAACCTCAAGATCATCTCGGGTTCGGTCTCCGGCGGGGTCAAGCTCGTCGTCAACCCGAAGAAGATCAAGACGCTGGACGACGTCAAGGGCAAGAAGATCGCCACCCCGCAGCTGGGCAACACCCAGGACGTGGCGTTCCTCAACTGGATCGCCTCCAAGGGCTGGAAGGTCGACGCGCAGAGCGGCAAGGGCGATGTCTCCGTGGTCCGCTCGGACAACAAGGTGACCCCCGACGCCTACAAGTCCGGTTCCATCGACGGCGCCTGGGTGCCCGAGCCGACCGCCTCCAAGCTGATCGCCGAGGGCGGCAAGACCCTGCTGGACGAGTCGTCGCTGTGGCCGGACAAGAAGTTCGTCATCACCAATCTGATCGTCAAGCAGTCGTTCCTCGAGGAGCACCCGAAGGTGGTCGAGGCCGTGCTGCGCGGATCGGTGAAGACCAACGCCTGGATCAAGGCCAACCCCGATAAGGCGAAGGCCGCGGCGAACGCCGCCCTCAAGGAGGAGACCGGCAAGCCGCTGCCCGCCAATGTGATCGACCCGGCCTGGAAGTCCATCCAGGTCACCGACGATCCGCTCGCCTCGACCCTCAACACCGAGGCGGAGCACGCGGTCAAGGCCGGGCTGCTGGAGAAGCCCGACCTCAAGGGCATCTACGACCTGACCCCGCTCAACAAGGTCCTGAAGTCCGAGGGCAGGCCGGCCGTCTCGGCCGCGGGCCTCGGCGACCAGTAGCCGCCGCCCGCTCCCGTACGCACGTGACCACACGTACGCCACCCATCAGGAGGTGACCGGATGTCCCCGGCACTGACCACCGAGAAGGCCGACCTGGCGGGCCCGGCCGCGCCCGGCGCCGCCGACTCCGCCGGAGCGGTCCGGATCGACCACGTCCACAAGTCCTTCGGCCGCCCCGGCGCCGCCCAGCCCGTCCTCGACGACATCAACCTGGAGATCAAGCCCGGCGAGTTCGTCTGCATTCTGGGGGCCTCCGGCTGCGGCAAGTCGACGCTGCTGAACCTCATCGCCGACCTGGACCGCCCGACCAGCGGAACCATCGAGGTGCCCGGCAGCCGCCCGGCCCTGATGTTCCAGGAGCACGCGCTGTTCCCGTGGCTGACCGCGGGCAAGAACATCGAACTGGCGCTGCGGCTGCGCGGCGTGCCCCGCGCCGACCGCAGGCCGGAGGCCGAGCGGCTGCTGGAGCTGGTGCGCCTGAAGGGCGCGCACGGCAAGCGGGTGCACGAGCTGTCCGGTGGCATGCGGCAGCGCGTGGCGCTGGCCCGCGCGCTGGCCCAGGACTCCAGCGTGCTGCTGATGGACGAGCCGTTCGCCGCGCTCGACGCCATCACCCGGGACGTGCTGCATGGCGAACTGACCCGGATCTGGAGCGAGACCGGCGTCTCGGTCCTGTTCGTCACCCACAACGTCCGCGAGGCCGTCCGGCTGGCCGAGCGCGTGGTGCTGCTGTCCTCGCGCCCCGGCCGGGTCGTCCGCGACTGGTCGGTCGACATTCCGCAGCCGCGCCGCATCGAGGACGCGGCCGTCGCCGACCTGTCCATCGAGATCACCGAAGAACTGCGTGGGGAGATCCGCCGCCATGGCCAGCAGTAGGACCGCCGCGGCCGACACGGCCCCGAATACCGACGGCGCGAAGAAGTCCGCCGAGGACCTGGAGGGCCTGGAGGCCGGGCTCGACGCACTGGACACGGTCCAGATCAAGCGGGTCCCGGTGACCCAGGTGCTCACCCAGAAGGTGCTGCCGCCCATCGTGGCCGTCATCGCGGTGGTGGCCCTGTGGAAGGTGCTCGTCTGGGCCAAGGTCACCGAGGACTACAAGCTCCCCGACCCCAGCCTGGTATGGGACTCGCTGCGCCAGTTGTGGCTGCAGGGCGAGCTGTTCGACATCATCTGGACCAGCGTCTCGCGCGGACTCTTCGGCTTCCTCATCGCGCTCGCGATCGCCACCCCGCTGGGGCTGATCGTCGCCCGGGTGAACTTCGTCCGCGCCGCCTTCGGCCCGATCCTCTCCGGACTGCAGTCGCTGCCCTCGGTCGCCTGGGTGCCGCCCGCGGTCATCTGGCTCGGCCTCAACGACCAGATGATGTACACCGTCATCCTGCTCGGCGCCGTGCCCTCCATCGCCAACGGCCTCGTCGCGGGCATCGACCGGGTGCCCCCGCTGTTCCTGCGCGCCGGCCGCACCCTCGGCGCCCGCGGCCTGGTCAGCGCCTGGCACATCCTGCTGCCCGCGTCGCTGCCCGGCTACGTCGCCGGACTCAAGCAGGGCTGGGCCTTCTCCTGGCGCTCCCTGATGGCCGCCGAGATCATCGCCAAGTCTCCCGACCTGGGCCTGGGTCTTGGCCAGTACCTGGAGAACGCGCGCAACAACTCCGACATGGCGAGCGTGCTGCTCGGCATCATCATGATCCTGGTCGTCGGCATCGCCATCGAACTGCTGATCTTCGCCCCCATCGAGCGCCGCGTCCTGCGCAACCGCGGCCTGGCGCCGAACGCCCGCTGAAGGAAACCACGGAAACCACCATGTCTGCCCCGACCCTCCTCGTCGTCGCCCACGGCAGCCGCGACCCCCGCCACGCGGCGACCGTCGGCGCGCTGTGCGCGCGCGTGCGGTCGCTGCGGCCGGGGCTGCGCGTCGAAGCGTCCTTCCTGGAGTTCAACGCACCACGGGTGGGCCAGGTCCTGGACCGGCTCGCCGCGGAGGGGGCGGACGAGGTGGTCGCCCTCCCCCTCCTGCTGACCCGCGCCTTCCACGCGAAGGCCGACATCCCGGCGGTGCTGCGCGAGGCCACGGCCCGCCACCCCCGCCTGACCGTCCGCCAGGCCGATGTCCTGGGCCCCTCCCCGCTGCTCGTGGAGGCCCTGGAACACCGCCTGTACGAGGCCGGGCTGCGCCCGGCCGACCGGCACCGGACCGGCGTCGTCCTGGCCTCGGCGGGCTCCACCGACCCGGAGGCGATCGCGGTGATCGCTGAAATCGCGCGGGAGTGGCGGCACACCGGTTGGTGCGCCGTGCGACCCGCGTTCGCCTCCGCCTCTCTTCCCCGCACCGAGGACGCGGTGCGGGCCCTGCGCGCCGAGGGCGTCGAACAGGTGGCCGTGGCCCCGTACGTCATCGCACCCGGCCGCCTCCCCGACCGCATCGCCCGCGGCGCCGAGGCGGCGGGCGCGGACGTCCTGGCCGACGTCCTCGGCCCGGCTCCCGAGCTGGCCCGGCTGCTGCTGGCCCGCTACGACGAGGCCCGGGTGGCGCGGCGGGTTCTGCTGACGGCCTGAGCGCTCCGCGCCACCGGGTGCGAGGTGCCGCACACCTCCGGATAGGCCACCTCGTCGGGCAGCCGGTAGCCCAACGCGGTCAGCCTCGACACGAGGTCTGCGGGGCTGCGTCCGCCCAGCAAGCTGCGAGCACACTGCGCGCCCACGTCACTCCGAAGGGTGATCGCATCCTTTTCTGGCAGCGAACTCGCGGCTCGGCCTGGAAGTCTCAGCGCCTACTCCGAGCTGCGTGCCATGCTGGAGCCAAGGAACACGAGGAGGCGGTGGTGACGGTCATGAGCGTCCCTGAGATGCGAGTCGACGATCACGAAGGCCCCTGGACGGTCGAGGACGTCCTTGCGTTTCCGGAACACCCGGCACGCGCCCGCATTGAACTTGTGGACGGTGCCCTCATGATGTCCCCCACTCCCAGCTGGGACCACCAGATCGTGTCCCTCAGGCTGAGCAACCAGATCACCACAGCGTTGGACCGGTCCGGTGCCCCGTTCCTCGCCGCCGAGGCGGTGAATGTGACGGGGGAATCCAGGCTGTTCATCCCCGACATCGCCGTCGTCGACCGCTCCGCCGTCCAGCGGGGGACGTTGGCCGTGCCGCTGGAGGCGGTACTGCTGCTGGTGGAGATCGTGTCTCCGTGGAACCGGTCCACCGACCGCATCCTCAAGCCGGCGCTCTACGCCCAGGCCAAGGTGCCCGCCTTCTGGCGGGTGGAGCTGGAGCCCGAGGTGCGGGTGGTCGTGCATGAGCTGGAGGCCGATACGTACCGCGAAGTCACCACGGTCACCGGCAAGGAGTCCGTCCAGGTCGCCGGGGAGTTCACCGTCGACCTGGAGGTTGCCCCGCTGCTCGGCGGTCTCGAGGGCTGAGTCGGAGCGGTCCCGCCGTGCCCGTCCGGCTCAGCTGAAGTCGAGGCCGCCCGTGCGGGTGCGCTTCAGCTCGAAGAAGTCCGGGTAGCCCGCCAGCAGCCGTACGCCGTCGAAGACCCGTACGGCGTCCTCGCCCCGGGGGATCGAGGAGAGCACCGGGCCGAAGAAGGCCACCCCGTCGATGTGGAGGGTGGGGGTGCCGACGTCCTCGCCGACCGGGTCCATGCCCTCGTGGTGGCTCGCGCGGAGGGCGTCGTCGTAGTCGGTGGAGTGCGCGGCCCCGGCCAGGTCGGCGGGCAGGCCCACCTCGGAAAGGGCCTCCTCGATCACGGTCCGGTGGTCCGGTTCCTCCTCGGCAGTACCGGTGTGGAGGCGGGTGCCGAGGGCCGTGTAGAGGTCCCGCAGCACCTCCTCGCCGTGGTGCTGTGCGGCCGCGATGCAGACGCGAACCGGGCCCCAGCCCTTGTCCAGCAGATCGCGGTAGCGCTCCGGCAGGTCCTCACGGCCGTCGTTGAGGACCGACAGGCTCATCACCCGGAACCGGAGGTCGAGGTCGCGGTGGCGTTCGACCTCCAGGATCCAGCGGGAGGTGATCCAGGCAAAGGGGCAGATGGGGTCGAAGTAGAAATCGACCTTGGTGGGGGCATCGGTGTCGGTAGGGGTGTTCGTCGTCATGCCCGGTGAGCGTAGTCGGCGGCCGGCCTACGCCCATGGGACATTCCCCCGCTCATCCCATGGGCCACTTGCCGGTCAGCCTTCGGGGTAGAAGACGAAGAGCGTGCAGCCGGTGGTGGTCTGCGGGATGTGCGAGGAGCCGGCCGGGGCGTGGAGGAAGGTGCCCGCGGGATAGTCGCGGTGGCCGTCGTTGAACGTGCCGGAGACGACGAAGACCTCCTCGGGGCCGGGCTCGTGGACGTCCAAGCCCTCCCAGGCGCTGCCCGGGTCCATCTCCACGACGTGGGCCTTCGCGCCGTTTTCGCCCGTCCACAGGGGGCGCAGCCCGATGCCCGGGAAGAGTTCCTTCACCGGCGCGTCCTCGACCGCCGCCCATGTGTATCCGTCCGTGATGTTCATGCCGATCAGGCTGCCACGACGGAGCAACGGGCCCAAGGCGTCAGCCAGTTGCTTCCAGTACCACGCTGAAGCGGCCGCCGCGCCCAGTGGGGTGGACGCGGCGGCCGGGTCGGTCATGTGTGAGGGGAAGGCCCCCGGGGCTACTTGACGATCTTCAGCAGCTTGTTCGGGGTGCCCTCGCTCGGGTTGGAGATCTTGTCGGCGGTGGCGCCGTCCGTGAGCGCCTTCGCCACGTCGGCCGGCTTGGCGTCCTGGTGGCCGCTCAGGTAGACGGCGGCGGCGCCCACGACGTGCGGGGTGGCCATCGACGTACCGGAGATGGTGTTGGTGGCGTCGTCCCCGGTGTTCCAGTCGGAGGTGATATCCGAGCCGGGGGCGTAGAGGTCGACGACCTTGCCGAAGTTGGAGAAGTCGGACTGCTCGTCCGCGTCGGTGCTGGAGGCGACGGTGATCGCGTCCTTGACCCGGGCGGGCGAGCTCTGGTCGGCGTCGGCGGACTCGTTGCCTGCCGCGACGGCGAAGGTGACACCGGAGTCGATGGCCTTCTGCACGGCCGCGTCCAGGGCCTCGTCGGCGGTGCCGCCGAGGCTCATGTTGGCGACGGACGGTCCCTTGTGGTTCTTGGTGACCCAGTCGATGCCGGACACGACCTGTTCGGTGGTGCCCGAGCCCTGGTCGTCCAGGACTCTCACGGCCACGACCTTGGCCTTCTTGGCGACGCCGTGCTCGGTACCGGCGATGGTGCCCGCGACATGGGTGCCATGGCCGTTGCCGTCGTCGGCGTCCTCGTCGTTGTCGATGGCGTCGAAGCCGGAGGTGACGCGGCCGCCGAAGTCCTTGTGCGAGGCGCGGACCCCGGTGTCGATGACGTACGCGGTGACACCCTCACCCGCGCCGTCCGGGTAGGTGTACTTCTTGTCGCCCTTGGTGTCGGCCTGGTCGATCCGGTCCAGACCCCACGACGGCGGGTCCGCCTGGGTGGTCTTGATGGAGTAGCGGTGGTTCTGGACGACCTTGGCCACCGACGGGTCGGCGGCCAGCCGCTTGGCCTCGGTCTCGCTGAGGCCGTCCGCGGAGAAGCCGTTGACGGCGGAGTCGTAGCTGCGGCGCAGCTTGCCGCCGTATTCCTGGGCCAGATCCTTGCCCTGGGCGGCGGCCTTGACGGTCTTTCCGCCCTTGAGCATGACGATGTAGCTGCCGTCGACGGCGTTCTTGGCCTGGGTGCCGTAGACGGTGCCCTCGGCGGGTTTCGCGGTGGCGGCGCCGGCCGGGACGGCCACGAAGGCACCGGCGGTGACGGCACCCGCCGCGGCTATCGCAAGGGTGAGTCGACGCGCGTTGCGCTGCTTGTGTACTGCCATGACGAGGGATCCTCCTCGTGCGGTTGTGGGGGGATTGCGCGCTCGGTGATCGCTCACGCGGGCGCGCCGGCGCCGGAGCGTGTTCGGATCACTCCGGGCTGAGACGAAACCCTGGCGGATCGAACCGGGCAATTCAAGATCCTGGTCCATGTGTGACATATGCAACGTCTTCTCGGGACGATCATGACAAGTCCCGTTACCGGTACGCGACTTGGACCGGCGAGGGCCGGAAAACCCGTTGCGGCGCGCTCCGTCCCGTCCGTACGGTGCCGAGGAAACGGCGGAGATCCGCATACGCGTCGAATCGCGTACGCGCGCACGGGAGGAGTGCACCGATGGGCGGAAGTCCCGGCATCGGCGTGTTCACCCGCCTCACCACCGACGGCCGTGCCGCGGTGGCGCGTGTGTGCGCATATCTCTCGCTCGACCGCCGCCCGCGGCGTGGCCCCGGTGCCCTGGCCGGACCGGACGCGCCCCGTCTCTCGCCGAGCTGCTGACCCACTGACCCGCTGCCCTGCTCACGCGCTGAACCGCTGACGCGCAGGGTCCGTTGGTCCGCCGGCTCGTCCCCTGAGTCTCCGTTTCCCCCCGCTTCCGCATGCCCGTGGCCAGGGCCTTCCGCCAGTCCAGGAATCACACCTTCCGGACGGGCGGCAGGGCCCGCTCGTCCGTGTGCCGCTGCCGTCCGCCCGGCTCCGAAAGGACCGTGGCCGTGACCCGCGACCGAAACACCCAACACCCCCGTACCGCACGCGATGAGGCGCGGCGTGCGTACGGGCAGAACTTCCTGACCGATCCGGACGCCGTCGCCCGGGTCGTCCGCGCCGCCCGCCCCGGACCCGCCGATCTGCTGGTGGAGGTCGGCGCGGGCAAGGGGGCGCTCACCGAGGCGCTGGCGCCGCGCTGCCGTGAGCTGATCAGCTATGAGATCGACCGTCATCTCGTCCCGGGGCTGCGCGAACGGCTCGCCGCGTATCCGCGGGCCCGCGTCGTCCACCAGGACTTTCTGACCGCCGTGCCGCCGCGTGAGCCGTTCGCCCTGGTGGGCAATGTGCCCTACGCCCGCACTGCCGAGATCGTCGGCTGGGCCCTGGCGGCGCGTCGGCTCACCTCGGCGACCTTCCTCACCCAGCTGGAGTACGCCCGCAAGCGCACCGGGGACTTCGGCCATTGGAGCCTGCTGACCGTACGGACCTGGCCGGAGGTGGAGTGGCGGCTGTGCGGGCGGGTGGAGCGGACCGCCTTCCGGCCGGTGCCGAAGGTCCACGGCGGGATTCTGCGGCTGATCCGCCGCCCGCGCCCGCTGCTGGCGGATCCGGACCAGCGGGCGGCGTACGCGCACCTGGTGGAGCTGGGCTACTCGGGCGTGGGCGGCTCGCTCCACGCGTCGCTGCGGCGGGCCTGCCCGGCCCGGCGGCTGTCCGCCGCGTTCGGGCGGGCGGGGATCGGGCGGGACGTGGTGGTGGCCCGGGTGTCGCCCGGGCAATGGGTCACGCTCGTACGGGAGTTGACTGCAGGGAGCGCCCCGAACCGCTGAGCCGCCCGGCGGGGAGTTCGTCCTCGATCAGGTCGGCCGCGAGCTTCGGGCCGCCCTGGGCGGCCATGCTGGCCTTGACCTCCGCGCAGCGGGCGGCCACCCCGGGGTCGTCCGCGAGCGCGAGGACCGCCTCGCGCAGGGTTTCCGCCGTGACCTCTTCCTTGGGCAACTGGCGGGCCACACCGAGCGATTGGAGGGTCTGGGCGTTGCGGAACTGATCGACGGCCTGCGGCACGGCCACCATCGGCACGCCGCGGCTCAGCGCCTCCTGGCTGCCGCCCGCGCCCGCGTGGGTGACGAAGGCGTCGGCCTGCCGCAGGACGCTGGGCTGCGGCACCCAGGGGTGGGCTTCGATGTTGGCGGGCAGGCCGCCGAGGCCGTCCGGGTCGACGTATTCGCCGATCTGCAGGACGACGTGCCAGCCGGGCAGCTCACCGAAGGCGTCGACGCAGGCGCGGTAGAAGCCGGGTTCCCTGGTCCAGGTCGAGCCGAGCGAGATCAGCAGGACGCGATCCGCCGGGGCGAGGCCGTCCGGGCGCCGCCACTCCCCCTCCTCGTGGCGGCTGCCGTGGCAGTCGCCGACGAAGGAGTAGACGGACGGGTCGACGCGGTCGGCGTGGGGCTGGAACAGCTCGGGGATCAGGGCGAGGCAGCGGCGGGGGCGGCCGGTGAGCCGGTCGGGGTCGGTGCCGGGCAGACCGTGCTCGGCGAGCCAGGCGCGGAAGCGCGCGTAGTAGGCCCGGCCCCGCTCGGACGTCCGCAGATGCCCGTACTGGGGGTCGAAGACCTCTTCCTTGTAGCCCTCCCAGGCCACGAAGCTCGGCGCGAGTTCGATGGCGGGGACGCCCCAGCGGTGGGCGAGGATGTGCGCCGGGTAGGCCGTGAGGTCGTAGAGGATCAGGTCCGGCTCGTCGCCCTCGTACGCCGCCAGATGCTGCGGCAGCGCCTGGATGGCTTCGGTCAGGAACGGCTCGACGTAGTCGATGAGTTCGGCGCCCTCCGGTATCTCGTCGCGGAAGAGGACCGTCTCGTACGTCCTGGGCTCGGCGCCGGTTCCGGCGACCTTCGCGGCGAACGACGCGGGAATGGCGTAAGTGACCCGGTGGCCGCGGGCCACCAACTCGCGGATCACCTCAAGGCTGGGGTTCACGTGCCCGTGCGCCGCTATGCCGAACATGGCTATATGAGCGGGCTCTTGGGCACGCGTTGCTGAGGTCATGGTGCGGAACTTAGGCGAGGCCAATTGCCTCATGCAACTATCGACACACCCGTCCACACCTTAGCGCTGGTATCGAGCGAGCACCAGCCCTCCGTCCTTGATCAATCTTTTTCTCAGTCTTTCCATTCCTATGGCTCCGCTGTAGTACTCCTGCAGCGCGGGCGTGGCCACCTTGTCCTTCCACTCCGGATAGCCGCGCACCGACAGGGCGGGGGCCGGGCGCAGTCGGGCGGCCAGCGCCGTGCCGGTCGCCCAGCCGTGCTCGGGTGTGCGCAGCGCCCGGTCGCGCAGCGCCCCCGTGCCGGTGGGCAGCATCCAGTCGCCGAGCGCGAGCCGCGCCATGTTGCGCGGGCGCAGGAAGAAGTCGAGGAAGCGGGCCGCCTCCCGCCGGTACGGGCTGTCCTCGGCGATGGACAGGGTCTGCGGACTGACGCCCTGCCGCTGGTCGCCGCCGGGCCCGGCGGGCGCGGGCAGCACCGTCCAGGCGAAGCCCTCGGGGGCCTGCTGGACGATCTGCTGGCGGTAGGAGAAGCCGAGCGGCACCATGGCGTATTTTCCGCCGAAGAAGCCGGGGAGGGTGTCCGAACCGCCCATGCCCAGCGTGGACTTGGCCGCCGTACGGGCGATGGCGCGCGGGACACGCTGGTCGGCGGCGTCGAAGCGGACCGTGACCTTGCCGTCGGCGCCCCGGTGGAAGACCCGGCCGCCGGTGGAGAGGGCGAGGCCCAGGGTCGCGGCGACGGGTTCCTTGAGCGGCCAGGCGACGCCGTACGTCCCGTCCCGGGTGAGCGCTCGCGCCACGTCCTCGAACTCCGCCCAGCTCCAGGGGTCGCGCACGGTCGGAATGCGCACCCGTGCCCGCTCCAGCAGCTTCCGGTTGGCGATGATCACCCGGGGTTCCTGGAGGAACGGCACGCCGTAGACACCGTCGCCGAAGGTGGTGGTCGCCCAGCTGTGGGCCGGGATGTCGGCCGTCAGGCGGTCCGGCAACAGCCCCCGCAGATCGGCGAGACAGCCGCCGTACGCGAAGTCGGCGAGGTCGTCGGCGGCGTCGTGGATGATGTCGGGCGCCTCGCCGCCCTCGAAGGAGGTGAGGAGCTGGTCGTGGACGCCGTCCCAGCTGCCCTGGACGTAGTCCACCCTGATGCCGGGGTGGGCCGCGTTCCACTCCGCCACCAGGCGCTTGTTGGCCTCGACGGACTCCTTCTGCCAGGCCAGCGACTGGAAGCGCAGGGTCACTTCTCCCCCGCGGGCCCGGCGGCGCGCGGGCGCGCATCCGGCCAGCAGCGCGGCGCCGGTCAGCAGCGTACGGCGGCGCATCAGGACTTCACCGCCCCGGCCAGGGTCCCGCTGGTGATCCGCCGCTGGATGACGGCGAACAGGACCAGCGAGGGCAGGGTGGCGAGCAGCGAGGCGGCGGCCAGCGGCCCGAGGTCGGCGACACCTTCCGCCCCGATGAAGTGGGTGAGGACGACCGGCATGGTCTGCTTCTGCGGCGTCTTGAGCAGCACCAGCGCGAAGAAGAACTCGTTCCACGCGGTGATGAAGGCGAAGAGGGCGGTGGCCACGAGGCCGGGCGCCAGCAGCGGCATGGTGACGGAAACCAGAATGCGCAGCCGCCCCGCCCCGTCCACGGCCGCGGCCTCCTCCAACTCCCTGGGCACGGCCCGGGCGTACCCCGCGAGCATCCACAGGGCGAACGGCAGGGACCACACCACGTACACCATGATCAGGCCGGACAGGGAGTTGATCAGGTACAGGTTCTTCAGCACGAGGAACAGCGGGATGATCACCAGGACGAAGGGGAACGCCTGGCTGACCACGACCCAGCCGGTGGCCGCCCGGGACAGCGGGGAGCGGTGGTGCCGGGCCATGACGTACGCCATCGGGGTCGCGATGACGACGGTGATGGCCGCGGCGGCGACGGAGGCGGTCAGGCTGTTCGCGGCCGCCCGCAGCAGCGGCTGCTCGTCGAACGCCTGCCGGAAGTTGTCCAGCGTCGGGTGATCGGGGATCCAGCTGGGGTCCGGGCTCACCAGCTCGCGCGGCGGCTTGAACGCGGTGGACAGCAGCCACAGCAGCGGGAACGCGAGGAAGACGAGATAGCCCAGCAGGGCGAGGTACTGCCCGGCGCGGGCGGCCCGGCGCCTGCGCAGCGCGGCGGCCCGGTTCACGCGTCGTCCCGCTTGAGCCGGCCGACGAGGAAGAGCGCGAGGAGCACGGAGACGACCGCGACCAGCACACATCCCATGGCGGCCGCGTACCCGAACTGCCCGTAGCGGAAGGCCTCCTCGTACGCGAAGAGCATCGGCAGCCGGGTGCGGCCGCCGGGCCCGCCGCCGGTCAGGACGTAGACCAGCGCGAAGGAGTTGACGTTCCAGATGAGGCTGAGCGCGCTGATCGCGAGCGCCACGGGCCGGATGGCGGGCCAGGTGACGGTGCGGAAGCGCCGCCAAGCGCCCGCGCCGTCCATCGCCGCGGCCTCGTGCAGCTCCCGCGGTACGCCTCCCAGCGCGGCCAGCAGCGTGACCGTCACCTGCGGCAGCCGCGCCCAGACGCCGACGACGATCACGGCGGGCAGGGCGGTGGCAAGGCTGCCGAGCCAGTCCCGGTCGGTGCCCAGCGTGTCGTTCAGCAGCCCCGCGTCGGGGTGGTAGACGAGCCGCCACATGATGCCGACGACGACCTCGGGCATCGCCCACGGCACGATCGCCAGGGCCCGCGCCAGCCAGCGGAAGCGGAGGTTCTGCGCCAGCAGCAGCGCCAGCCCGAGGGCCAGCACGAACTGCGGAACGGTCACCGCGACCGCCCACACCAGGCCGATCCGGAACGACTCCCAGAAGAGCGTGTCGCGGGCCAGGTCCTGGAAGTTGAGCAGCCCGGTCCACTGGGTCGGCCCGGTACGGCCGGACTGGGCGTCGGTGAAGGCCAGCCCGATCCCGTACAGCAGCGGGCCGACGCTCAGCAGCAGGATCGGCAGCAGCGCGGGCAGCACCAGGAACCACGCGCCGTGGCCGGTTCCGGGCCCCCGCCGCGCGGCGGGGGCGCCGCCGCCGCCCGGCCCGCGGGCCGGAGGCTTGTCGGACCGCGCCGTCGCGGTCGTGGGTGTCACGCCGTCATCCTGCGGACGGTGCGCGGCGCGCGTCAAGGAGTGCGGCCGGCCGGTCCCAGCAGCGTACGGGTGATGGTCTCGGCCAAAACGGCGGCCTGGGCGGGCTGTTCGAGGTAGAAGTGGCCGCCGGGGAGGCGGGGCGTGATCTCCGCCCGCCCGGTCGTGCTGTGGCGCCAGCTGTCCAGCTGGGCGTCGGTGAAGACGTCCTCGGCGCCGCAGCACACCACGAGATCGGTGGCCACGGTGGTGGCCCGGCGCTTGCGCAGAAACGAGTCGCCGAGCGAGAAGTCGGCGCGCAGCAGGGCCGCGGTGCGCTCCCGCAGCATGGGGTGGTCACGGATCTGCGGGGAGATCGTGCCGCCGGACTTCTCGGCGATGGCGAAGATCTCCTCGTCGGTGGTGAGCAACGGTGAGCCCTCGCAGGGCAGTTCGGCGCTCACCGGGCCCGCGTTGGCGGAGACGATGAGGGCGGAGCAGCGCGGCCCGCCGGTCTCCGCGAGCCGGGCCGCCAGGCAGAGGCCGAGGTAGGCGCCCACGCTGTGGCCGAAGACGGCGATGTCGTCCCGGTGTCCGGAGACCGCCCGCAGCAGGTCGTCGACCGCGTCCTCGATGGTGGTGACGGGCGCCTCGCGCCACCGCTTGCCGCGCCCGGGCAGCTCCAGCGGCAGCGGCTGGATGCCGTCCGGCAGGGCCTCGGCGAGCCGGTCGAAGACGGCGGCGGAGCCGCCCGCGTGGTGCAGCATGATGAGGGGGCGGGGCGTCATGGGTACCTCCTGCGGACCGTCATACGTACCTCCTGCGGACCGTCGCGGCGAGCACCGCGGGTGCGCGAATGGGGCACGGCGGGGCGGCCCGGGGCCGCCCCGCCGTGGTGCCGGACGAGGTCAGCCGGCGGCCGGCCGGCCGGGGACCTGGCGCGCCACGAACTCGTAGCCGCGCTGGCTGGTGCGGGCCATCCGGTTGTGCTTGTACTCGTCGACGCCGGAGACGAGGACCGCGCCGTACTTTTCGAGGTTGATGCCGTCGCCGTACTCGGTCAGGCCCTCGGTGCCGGGGTAGACCTGCACCTGAGTGGGCACGTAGCGGGCGGCGAAGCCCATGCGGTAGTCGGTCTTGCTGCCGGTGTGCGGCAGCGAGGCGTGCATGGTGTTCGACCAGAAGATGACGGCCTCACCCGGCTTGAGGACCATCGGGTAGGCCTGCGACTCGTCCGGCTTCCAGTCGGGGTCCTTCTGCAGGGTCCGGTAGTCGTAGCCGAAGAAGCCGCGCTTGATGCCGTCCTTCTCGCGCTGGTTGATGGCGTCCGCGTCGTAGTCCATGCCCTTGGACTCGTCGTAGTTCATCGACGTGTGGGTGCCCGGCATCAGCTGCAGGCAGCCGTTCTGCTCGGTGGAGTGGGTGAACGCGGTCCACACCGTGATGGTGCCGATGAAGGCGGGGCGGCCCTCGTCCGACGGCCAGATGATCTGCCGCTTGCCGGTCGCGTGGGCGAAGGTGGCGGCCTGGTGCCAGTCGGTGCCCTCGTCGCCCTGGTACTTGGGGAAGAACTCGCTGCGCCAGCACAGCAGGTTGGGGCCGATGAGGGACGCCACGCGGTCGACGATCTCGGGCCGCATGATGTGCTCGGACAGCAGGTCGATGTCCAGGTGGCGGTCGTAGTTGGAGATGTTGGCCTTGCCGTTGCTGTCCGGGTAGATGGCCAGGGAGCGGTCGAGGAGCTGGCGCCGGATGGTGTTCCAGCGGCGGGTCATCTCCTCGGGCTCGAAGATCTTGACCGGGCCGATGTAGCCGTCCCGCTCGAACCGGGCCACCTCTTCGGGGCTGAAGGTGAAGTCGGCCTGCTCGCTCACTGTGGTCATGGCAACTCTCCTTTACTACTTGGCGGTCCGGGCGCGGGCGACGGCGTCGGCGAGGGCCTCGCCGATGCTGCGCTCGAAGAGGATCTGCATGTCCAGGTCGACGCCGAGGGTCTTCTTGACCCGTTCGCTCAGCTCGAGGGCCAGGACGGAGTGGCCGCCGAGGTCGAGGAAGTTGTCCTGGGCGGACAGGTCGGACTCCTCCAGCACCTCGCCCACCCAGGTGACGGCGAGGTCGTCGGGATTCGCCGACTGCGTGTCGATGATCGGTTGCGTCATGAACGTGCCACCTCTTCCTCCCAGGACCGGACGACGGCCGCCCGGTCGACTTTTCCGTTGACGGTGCGGGGCAGCCCCGGCAGCCGCAGGTAGCGCGCCGGATGCATATAGGCCGGCAACAGGGTCTTGATGTGGTTCCGCAGCTCCCGTGCGGTGGTCGCGCTCCCCTCGCGGGCCACGTAGGCGCAGACCAGCCGGAGGTCACCGGGCTTGAACTCGCGCACCGTGACGACCGCGTCGAGGACGTCGTCATGGCGGCGCACGGCGGTCTCGATGTCGCTCAGCTCGATGCGGTAGCCGCGCAGTTTGATCTGGAGGTCGGCGCGGCCCTCGTAGGCGAACCGGCCGTCCGGCAGCTCGCTGACCAGGTCCCCGGTGCGGTAGTAGCGGACGGATTCGCCGGTCTTCCCGTCCGTCACCACCGGGAACTTCTCGGCGGTCAGCTCCGGGCGGCGCAGATAGCCCTCGGCCAACTGGGCACCGGCCAGCCACAGTTCACCGGTCCCGCCGAGCGCCACGTCACGGCCGTCGTCGCCGACGACCCGGGTGGCGAACGACGGCAGCGCGCGCCCGATGACCGAGGCGTCCTGCGACAGATACGCCTCGCCGATCTCCTCGAAGGTCGTGAACACCGTGGTCTCGGTGATCCCGTAGCCGTTGACCAGCCGCGGCCGGTCGAGCCCGAACGCCTTGGCCCAGGGCCGCAGCATGGGGGCGGTGAGCTTCTCGCCGCCGAAGATGACGTAGCGCAGCCCCGAGACGTCCCGGCCGCCGCGCACCGCCGCTTCGGTGAGCGCGAGGAAGGCGGTGGGCGTCTGGTTGATGACCGTGACACCCCGGTCGATGATGACCGTCAGATACTGCTCGGGCGTACGGGCCGACCAGTGCGGCAGCACCACCAGCTCCGCGCCGGTGGAGAACGCCCCCCACATCTCCCACACCGAGAAGTCGAACGACAGCGAGTGGAAGAGCAGCCAGCGGTCGTCCGCGGTGAAGTCGAACACCGAGGGGGCGCCGGTGAGCAGGGCCAGCACATTGGCGTGGCGCACCGGCACGCCCTTCGGGTTCCCGGTGGTCCCGGAGGTGTAGATGACGTACGCCATGTCCTCGGCGCCCGGGCCCGGGGCACCCGTCACGGGCCCGGGCCGGGCGTCCCGGCATTCCGTCACGGCCGCGGTGCCGACGACCCTGGTGACCGCGCATCCCTCGTAGACCTCGCCGATCAGCGCGCTCGCACCGCTGTCGGCGAGGATGAAGTCGCTCCGGGAGACCGGGTTGCGCAGGTCCACCGGGACGTACGCGGCACCGCACTTGAGGATGGCCAGGATCGCGACGATGGCCTCGGCCCCCGGCGACATGCGCAGAGCCACCCGGTCCCCCGCCCTGACCCCCTCGGCGAGCAGGGTGCGGGCCACCGCGTCCGACCAGGCGTCGAGCCGCCGGTAGGAGACGCGGTCGTCCTCGGCGGACAGCGCGGTCCGCTCCGGTGTGGTCGCGGCGACCTCGCGGAAGAGGCTCACGAGATCGGAATTCCGCGCGATGGGGTCCGATGTCATGGATTGCAGCAGCATTTCGGGAAACCCTTCTTGCGGCCGTCGGGAATGACAGAAGACATTGCGCAGCGCACCGCGCAGGGCCGTGCCCGCCACGGGTGTTCGCGATGACCCGGCGCCGGGCCGGGATGCGATTCACTATCACCGCCGGGCCTCGGGGGCCTCAATTGAACCTTCGTACAGGCACGTTCGGGCGCCGTCGGCGAGGCGGGGGCACGGGCCCTTCACCCGCCCGTTACGCTGTGGCCGACCACTACAGGTGACGGGACGTCATCTGGACGGCCCCGCTCCGACGCGGCCGGGCGCCCAGCCACATCAGCATCAGTCGCACCAGCAGCCACGCAGCAGGCAAAGGGGGAAGCGCATGTCGCAGAAACAGCAAAAGCCCGGAGGGGGCACGAACCCCTATCTCTTACTGACGACCACGATGGTCCTCTGGGGAAGCGGCTTCAGCAGTTCCAAGGTCGTTGTCGACCATCTGCCGCACGCCGTGGCGGCCCTGCTGCGCTTCGGCGGCGGGGCGGTGATCCTGCTCATCGCGCTGCGCTTCGCCCCCTCCCGGCAGGCCACGTCGAAGCGGGACGTGGGGCGGGCCGCCGGGGCGGGGGTGCTCGGCGTCTTCCTGTACAACCTGCTGTTCTTCTGGGGGCTTTCACTGGCCCCGGCGATGGACAGCACCACCATCATCCCGGTCATGAGCCCCGTGCTGACCACCGGGTTCCTGCTGGTCACCCGCAAGGAGCGGGCGTCGGCCGGGCGCGTGGCGGGGCTGGCGCTGGGGCTGACCGGGGCCGTGATCTTCCTGATCGGCGCGCGGACCGACGCGGGCGCGGGCGGCGACCGGTTCATCGGCGATGTGCTGTTCCTGCTGAGCGCGGGCTGCTGGGCGGCGTTCACCCTGCTCGGCCCCCGGGTGCTCGCCGGGATCGAACCGCTCCGGGCCACGGCGTACGCGATGAGCTGCGGCGCCATCCTGCTGGGGCTCTACAGCGTGCCCTCCGCGATGGACGCGGACTGGGGCGCGGTGCCCGCCACCACCTGGATCAACGCGGTGTTCGTGGCGATCGGGCCGACGGCCGTGGCGAACCTCTTCTACTACCGGGGCGTCGGCGCGGTTGGCCCGGCCTCCGCCTCGATCATGATGTTCATGGTGCCCGCGGTCGGCACCCTGTGCTCCTACCTCTTCCTGGGCGAGACCTTCGGCGCGGTCCAGGCGATCGGCGCGGTGGTGCTGCTGGCCGGCGCGGTGCTGGCGGTCACCCGGGGCCGGGCGCGGCCGAAGCCCGAGGAAGCGGCCGGGACGATGGCCGTCGCGGAAGCGGAGGACCGTGAACGGCTGCGCTGAGCGGCGCGGTTGACCGGCGATTGACCGGCGATTGACCGGAAATCGAGTGAATCTAGCATGATCGCCCGTCCACGCCTTGAGCGAGAACGCGCCATTGCGGCCCGCCGGTGACGCCGTCTCAGAGAGCAAGACGATTCCGCATCGTCCGCCACCACAGACCCGCAGGTCGACGGCGGCATCCGGCCGGCCGCGGGAACGGGAAGTGAATCTCGTCACATGCCTCTGACATCGGCGTCTCCGTATACTGCCCGGGCCCATAAGGCTGACGTGAATTCACCTATTGCCCGGACCCCGCGACCCGCGTTTTCGGGAGAGGGAGATACATGGCCACACAGGGAAGCCTGATCGGTTTAGCCGCCAGGAAAGCACCACTGGCACCCAACGCTCGCCGGACCTGGCAGGAAGAGCTGGACCGGGTGCCCTCACTTTCGAGTCGCGAATTCGACGTGTTCCGCTTGCTCGGTGACGGGGAGTCCAACCGATCCATAGCGTCCCGGCTCGCCGTCACCGAACGCACGGTCAAAGCCCATGTGGCGCAGATCCTGACCAAGCTGCGCGTGGAGTCCAGGCTGCAAGCGGGCCTGGTCTCGTATGCCTGGATTGAATCATTGCGCACGACCATGTGACGGGGTATAGGCGCCTCCAAGAGCCGGCCGGCCTCTGCTGCCCTGCGTGAGGCCGGTCTGTCGTGTGTACCAAGGTTCAATTGAGCCCGCTTTCCGCATCCCGGCACCCTGGGATATGCCTCTGGAGCTTCCACACCCCTGGAGGAATCCGGCATCAGCATTCTCGTGCCACACCAAGCACCACCTTCAACACCATCACCATCACCACCACTGATGACTGTGACCGTGTTCAGATGCGAGTGGAGGCCGAGGCAACTCATGGGCAAGGCTCGGGGCGGTTCCGGCCGCTGGATAGATCACTGGGACCCCGAGAACCGGGAGTTCTGGAAACGCGAGGGCAGCCGCGTCGCACGGCGCAATCTGGTGTTGTCCGTCGCGACCGAACACCTCGGCTTCTCGGTATGGAGCCTGTGGTCGGTCCTGGTCCTCTTCATGTCCCCCGCGACCGGATTCACCTTCGACGCCGGGCAGAAGTTCCTTCTGGTCGTCGTCCCCACCCTGGCCGGGGCGGCACTCCGGCTGCCCTACCGCTACGCCGTGACCCGCTTCGGCGGCCGCGACTGGACGGTGTGCGCCACCATCTCCCTGCTGCTCCCCCTCGCGCTGGCCGTCTGGGTGATCCAGCGACCGGACGCCCCGCTGTGGGTGTTCCTGGTGGCCGGGGCGGCGGCGGGGCTCGGCGGCGGCAACTTCGCCTCGTCGATGACCAACATCAGCGGCATCTTCCCCCGCCGCCACCAGGGCCGGGCGCTGGGGCTCAACGCGGGCGGCGGCAATCTGGGCGTGGCCGTGGTGCAGCTGCTCGGGCTGCTGGTGGCAGCCACCGCCGGTCTCGGCCACCCCGAGTACTTGGCCGCCGTCTATCTGCCCCCGGCCGCCGTGCTGGCGGTGCTGGCCGCCCGGCGGATGGACAACTTCGCGACCGTACGGGCCCGGCCCGGGGCGCTGCGCGAGGCCCTGGCCAGCCGCCACACCTGGTGGATGTCGCTGCTGTACGTCGGCACCTTCGGCTCGTTCATCGGATACGGCTTCGCGTTCGGCCTGGTCCTGCAGTACGAGTTCGGCGCCTCCGCGCTGGAGGCCGTCTCGTACACCTTCCTCGGCCCGCTGCTGGGCTCGCTGTTCCGGCCGCTCGGCGGGTGGCTTGCCGACCGGTGGGGCGGCGCGCGGGTGACGCTGGTGGACCTCGCCGCCATGGCCGCCGGAACCGGGGTGCTGCTGCTGGCCTCCGCGACCCACTCGTTCCCCCTGTTCGTCGCCGCCTTCTGCGTGCTCTTCGTGCTGTCGGGGATCGGCAACGGCTCGGCGTACACCATGATTCCGGCGGTCTTCGCGCAGGACGCGGAGAAGGCCGTCACCGCGGGCGAGGACGCCACCCGCGCCTTCGCCCGGGCCCGCGAGCTGTCCGGCGCGGTCATCGGCGTCACCGGCGCGGTCGGCACGCTCGGCGGCGTCGCCGTCAACCTGGCCCTCCGCGCCTGCTACGACGGCCCCGGCGGCACCGGTGACGCCGCGTTCGCCGCCTTCCTCGGCTACTACGCGGTGTGCGCGGTGGTGACCTGGGCGGTCTATCTGCGCGGCGCGCCCGGCGGCGGGCCCGGAGCCGGCCGCTCCGTGCCGCGCGCGGAGGTCTCCCATGTCTGAATCACCGCCCGTGTCCGCATCACCGCCCGTGCCCGCATCACCGCCCGTGTCCGAATCGCCGCCCTCCACGGCCCCTTCCAGTCCCTCGGCGCGCTCCGCGTCCTCGTCTTCCGCGTCGGCCGTGGCGACCCACTGCCCGTACTGCGCCCTGCAGTGCGGCACCCGGCTGGACCACGAGGACGGCGCGGTGGTCGTCACGCCCTCCGACTTCCCGGTCAACCGGGGCGGGCTGTGCCAGAAGGGGTGGACCGCACCCGCCCTCCTCGACACCCCGGTGCGGCTCCACGATCCGCTGATCCGGGACGCCCACGGATCCCTGGAACCGGCGGGCTGGCACCGGGCGCTGGACACCGTCGCGGACCGGCTGCGCCGGATCCGGGACGTGCACGGCCCCGACGCGGTGGCGGTGTTCGGCGGCGGCGGGCTGACCAACGAGAAGGCGTATCTGCTGGGCAAGTTCGCCCGGGTGGCGCTGGGCTCCAGCCGCATCGACTACAACGGCCGGTTCTGCATGTCCTCCGCGGCGGCCGCCGGGAACGCCGCCTTCGGCCTCGACCGCGGGCTGCCGTTCCCGGTGGCCGACCTCGACGACGCCGAGGTGATCCTGCTGGCCGGGGCGAACCCGGCCGAGACCATGCCGCCGCTGATGCGCCATCTGGCGGGCGCGCGGCTCATCGTCATCGATCCGCGCCGGACCCGGACCGCCGAGGCGGCCGCCCTCCACCTCCAGCCGCAGCCCGGTACGGACCTGGCGCTCGCCCTCGGCCTGCTCCATCTCGTCGTCACCGAGGGCGGGATGGACGAGGGCTATCTGCACCGGCGCACCGTCGGGTTCGACGCCGCGTGGCAGCGGGCCGTGGCCTGGTGGCCGGAGCGCGTCGAACGGGTCACCGGGGTGCCGGTGGCCGCCCAGCGCGCGGCGGTACGGATGCTCGGCGAGGCCCGGCGCGCTTACGTCCTCACCGGGCGCGGCGCCGAACAGCACAGCAAGGGCACCGACACGGTCGCGGCCTTCATCAACCTGGCGCTCGCCCTGGGCCTGCCCGGCCGGGCGGGCAGCGGCTACGGCTGCCTCACCGGGCAGGGCAACGGACAGGGCGGCCGGGAGCTGGGCCAGAAGGCCGACCAGCTGCCCGGCTACCGGTCGATCGCCGACCCAAGGGCGCGCGCCGAGGTGGCCGCCGTCTGGGGCGTGCCGCCGCAGGAGCTGCCCGGCCCCGGGCCGAGCGCCTTCGAGCTGCTGGACTCCCTCGGCCGCGCCGGCGGGCCGCGCGCGCTGCTGGTGTTCGGCTCCAACCCGGTCGTGTCCGCGCCGCACGCCGCGCGGATCACCGAGCGGCTGGCCGCGCTGGAGCTGCTGGTGGTGGCCGACTTCATGCCGTCGGAGACGGCGCTGCTGGCCGATGTGGTGCTGCCGGTGACGCAGTGGGCCGAGGAGGAGGGCACCATGACCAATCTGGAGGGCCGGGTGCTGCGCCGCCGCCGGCTCTCCGGGCCCCCGCCGGGGGTACGCGGCGACCTGGACGTGCTGCGCGGGCTCGCGATCCGGCTCGGTCAGCCGCCGGAACGTTTCCCCGCCGTACCGCGCGAGGTGTTCGAGGAGCTGCGCCGCGCCACCCGGGGCGGCCGGGCCGACTACTCCGGCGTCAGCTACGAACGGCTCGACGCCGGCGAGGCCCTGCACTGGCCCTGCCCCGCCACCCCGCCCGGGCAGCCGCCCCACCCGGGCACGCCCCGGCTCTTCCTCGACCGCTTCGCCCACCCGGACGGCCGGGCCCGGTTCCGCCCGGTCGACCACCGGGACGCCGCCGAACTCCCCGACGATCGCTTCCCCCTGTTCGCCACGACCGGCCGGGTGCTGGCGCACTACCAGTCCGGCGCCCAGACCCGCGAGGTCCCCGAACTGCTGGCGGCCGAACCGGAGTCGTATCTCGAAGTGCACCCGGACACCGCCGAGCGGGCCGGGCTCGCCGAGGGCGACCTGGCGCGGGTCAGCTCGGCCCGGGGCACGGCCGTCGCCCGGGTGCGGCTGGTGCCGACCCTGCGCGCCGACACCGTCTTCCTGCCGTTCCACTTCACCGCGGACGGCCGGGCCAACCTCATCACCAGTACCGCCCTCGACCCGGAGAGCCACATGCCCGAGTTCAAGGTCTGCGCTGTCCGCATCGCACCCTGGACGGACACGGCATGAGCGCCGTCGTCGTCGTGGGCAACGGCATCGCCGCCCACCGCCTCGTGGACCGGCTGCACCACCACGGCCACCGGGGCACCGTCACCGTCCTGGGGGCGGAGCCGGTGGCCGCGTACAACCGGGTGCTGCTCCCCTCGGTGCTGGACGGCACGCTCCCGGCCCGCGCCCTGGCCCTGCCCGGTCCGCCGGACGGCACCGTGGTGCGGCTGGGCACCCGGGTCACCGGCATCGACCGGGAACGCCGCCTGGCGCACGCGTCGGACGGCACCAGCCACCCGTATGACCACCTGGTGCTCGCGACCGGCGCCCGGCCCCGGATACCCGCCGTCCCCGGCCTGCTGACGGAAGCCGGCAGGCTCGCCGACGGCGTCACCCCGCTGCGTACCGTCGCCGACTGCCGGCGCGTCACCGGCGGGCAGGTGGCGGTGGTCGGCGCCGGGGTGCTCGGGGTGGAGACGGCGCTCGCCCTGCGGCGCGGCGGCACCCGCGTCACCCTGGTGCACCCGCGCCCGTACCCGATGAACCGCCAACTCGACGCCACGGCCGGGGCGATCCTCGCCCGCGGGCTGCGCGACCACGGCATCCGGCTGGAGCCGTCCCGGCAGGCCGTCGCGTACGCCCCCGGCACCCTCACCCTCGACCGGGGCCAGGCCATCGGCACCGACAGCGTGGTGGTGTGCGCCGGTGTCCGGCCGGACGCCCGTATCGCCCGGGCCGCCGGGCTCGCCGTCGGCACCGGCGTGGTGGTCGACGACACGCTGACCACCGACGATCCGCACATCCACGCCATCGGCGACTGCGCCGAGGAGCACGGCACGGTCCCCGGGCTCGCCACCACCGCCTGGGACCAGGCGGAACGGCTCGCGGCGACGCTCTGCGGCGGCCGGGCCCGGCCCCGCGCGAGCGTGCCCGTGACCCGGCTGAAGGCGCCCGGACTGGACGTCGCCGCGTTCGGCCCGCCCGGACCGGCCGCCGATGTCGAGGAGACGGTGACGCTCCAGGACCCCGCCCGCGGCCGCTACGCCCGGCTGGAACTGCGCGACCAGCGGCTCGTCGGCGCCGTCCTGGTGGGCTACCCCCAGGCCATCGCCGCCCTGGGCGCCCTGGGCGACCAGGGGCTGCCGGTGCCCACGGACCGGCTGGCGTTCCTCCTGGGCGCCCCCGCCGAGCGCCACGGACCGGTCGAGATGCCGGACGACGCGGTCCTCTGCCACTGCAACAACGTCACCAAACGCACCCTGGCCGACAGCTGGCGCCGCGGCGCCCGGGACGCGGCCGCGCTCGCCGCGGCCACCCACGCCACCACCGGCTGCGGCAGCTGCGCGGGCGCGGTCCGCGACCTGTGCGCCGCCCTGCACGCCGCCGAGCCGCGGCCCGAACCCGCCGTGGCGGAGGCGGTCCGGTGACCCGCACCCTCGTCGTCGTCGGCCACGGCATGGTCGGCCACTGGCTGGTGGAGCGCATCCGGGACCGGGACCTGGAAGACCGGTGGCGCATCGTCATCCTCGCCGAGGAACCCCGGCCCGCCTACGACCGCCTCTCGCTCTCGTCGCACCTGGAAGGCGGGGCGGACGGGGAGGACGGGGACGCCGCGGCGCTCGACCTGACCGGCCCCGACCTCCTCGACGACCCCATGGCCGACATCCGGCTCAACACCACCGCCGTCTCCATCGACCGCCGCGCCCACACCGTCACCAGCGCGGACGGCACCGTGACGGGCTACCACGCGCTGGTCCTGGCCACCGGCTCCCGGCCCTTCGTCCCGCCCATCTCGGGCCGCGACCTGCCGGGCTGCTTCCGCTACCGGACCATCGAGGACGTCGAGGCCATCCGGGCGGCGTCCGTCCCCGGCCGGGCGGGCGTCGTCATCGGCGGCGGGCTCCTCGGCCTGGAGGCGGCCAACGCGCTGCGGCTGCTGGGCATGCGGCCGCACGTGGTGGAGACGGCCTCGCATCTGCTGCCGCTCCAGATCGACGCCGGAGCCGGGCAGGTCCTCGCCGACCTCGTCGGCAAGCTCGGGGTCCAGCCCCACTGCGGAACCATCACCCGCTCCGTCGACCCCGGCCCCGACGGGCGGGTGTGCGCGGTGACCCTCGACGACCACACCCGCCTGGACGCGGCCCTGGTCGTCTTCGCGACCGGCGTACGTCCCCGCGACGACCTGGCCGAACCGTCCGGTCTGCCGCGCGGGCCCCGCGGCGGCATCCTCGTCGACGACCACTGCCGCACCACCGACCCCCGGATCTGGGCGATCGGCGAATGCGCCGCCGTGCAGGGGCGCTGCTACGGGCTCGTCGCGCCCGGCTACCGCATGGCCGAATCCGTCGCCGCGCAACTCCTCGGCCTCCCGGCCCGGCCCTTCGCCGGGGCCGACACCTCCACCCGGCTCAAACTGCTCGGCGTCGACGTCGCCAGCTTCGGCGACTGCCACGCCGAGACACCCGGCGCCCTCGAGTTCGTCCGCCACCACCACCGGGCGGGCAGCTACGCCAAGCTCGTCCTCGCCGACGACGCCCGCACCCTGCTCGGCGGCGTCCTGGCGGGCGACACCACCGCCTACCCGCTTCTGCACTCCCTGATGGGCCGCGCGTTGCCCGCCGGCCCCGAACAGTTGCTGCTCGGCACGCCCCACCAGAGAAGGGAACCCGCATGGACGTGATGACGGCCATCCTCACCCGCCGCAGCGAGCAGAAGCTCGCCGGTCCCGCCCCCAGCCCCGAAGAGTTCCGCTACCTGCTCAAGGCCGCCTCATGCGCCCCCGACCACGGCATGCTGCGGCCCTGGCGCTGGCTGCTGATGTCCGGCGACGCCCGGGACGCGCTCGCCGCCGCCCTGGCCGAGGACAACGGCAAGAGCGTCGAGGCGATGCGGGCCAAGACCCGGCGGGCACCCCTGCTGGCCACGCTCGTGTTCTCCCCCGACACCACGTCCCCGGTGCCGGAATGGGAGCAGATGGCCGCCGTCAGCGCGATGACCACCTCCCTGATGCTGCTGCTCCACGCCCGCGGCTTCGGCAGTATCTGGCGGACCGGCGCCCAGCTCGACGCCGAACCGGTCCGCAAACTGCTCGACCTGGACCAGCCCGAACGGGCCCTGGGCTGGCTGTACATCGGCACCGTGGAGCCGGGCCGCCCGACCCGCCGCCGCCAGGCCCCGGACGTAGGCGACCGCCTGCAGATCTTCAGCCCGGTTTAAGCGCTCGGTTCGCCGCCGTGGCCTGCGCTGCCGGGTGGGAGACTGGGCCGTCCGGGGCCGGGCGGTCCGGGACCCGGTTCGGCAGTGGCGGCGGAGAGGTACGGCGTGGCGGACGCGGGGTTCACGGAGGAACGGGCGCGGGAGGTGCTCGGCGCAGCGCTGCCGCACGGCACGGCCGACGCCGCCGGGGCGCGGCTGCTGGCGCTCGGCGAGAACGCCGTCTTCGCCCTCGACCGCCTCTCCCTGGTGGTCCGCGTCAGCCGCGACCTCGGCGTACGGGAGCGGGCTGCGCGGGAGCTGCGGGTCGCCGACTGGCTGGCCCGTGAGGGGGTGCCCGCGGTGCGTCCGGACCGCCGTTTCGGCGGCGCGGAGCAGCCGCTCGCGTACGACGGCCACCTGGTCACCTACTGGCAGCGGCTCCCGCCGCCGGAGCGCCCCGCCGGGCCGCGCGACCTCGCCGCGCTGCTGCGGCGGGTGCACGCCCTGCCGGAACCGCCGCCGGACCTGACACTGCCACGCCGTGATCTGCTGGGCGGGGTCGAACGCTGGCTGCGGCTGGCCGGGGAGGCGATCGATCCGGCGGACGCCGCGTATCTGCGCGCCCGCCGCGACGACATCGCCGCGGCCACGGCGGAGCTGACCCCGCACCTGGCGCCCGGCCCGATCCACGGCGACGCGCTGCCGCGCAACGTGCACATCGGACCGGACGGTCCGGTCCTGCTCGACCTGGAGACGTTCGCCACCGATCTGCGCGAGCACGACCTCGTCGTGATGGCGCTGACCCGGGACCGCTACGGGCTCGGCGCGGCGGCGTACGACGAGTTCACCGCGGCGTACGGCTGGGATGTGCGGGAGTGGTCCGGCTGCGCGGTGCTGCGGGGCGCGCGGGAGACGGCCAGCTGCGCGTGGGTGGCCCAGCACGCGCCGGGGAACCCGGCGGCACTGGCCGAGTTCCGCCGTCGGGTGGCCTCGCTGCGCGAGGGCGACGCGTCGGTGCGCTGGTACGCGTTCTAGCCGGCGGCCCGCCACGCGGGGTCGCGGCCGCTGAGCCCGACCGCGCGGTCCAGCGCGGACGCGTCCTCGGGCACCGTCACCACGGGACCGAACCCGCTGCCCCGCGCCTCCTCCGGGAACGCGGACAGCAGCCCGACCACGGCCTCGGCGCTGGGCCGGTCGCAGTCGAAGGGCTGGCCGGTGGCACGGGCCAGATCCCAGCCGTGGATCACCAGCTCGTCCAGTGCGAAGAGCCCGATGGCGTCGGCGGCCATGGTGACGCCCCCGGCCTGGGTGGTGCCCTGCCAGGCGGCCGGGTCGCGCCAGGCCGCGGCCAAGTCGTCCAGCCGGCGCGGCAGCTCCCGGCGCCAGCCGGGGTCCAGCCCCTCGGCCGCCCCCTGGCCCGGCCGGGGCTGCGGGTCCGGCCCGCCAGTGGTCTTCCGCGCCGCGTCGCGCATGCCGATCGTGAACCCCATGAAGTGGTCGAGCAGCTCTCCCACGGAGTAGTCCCCGCAGGGGGTGGGCGCCCCGAGCTGGTCGTCCGAGACGCCGCTGAGCAGCGCCGTCACCCGCTGGGCCGCGGGGCCGAGATCAATGCGCCCAGTCTGGTCCGTCTGGTCCGTCCGGTCGGTCATCGGTAGCTCTCCTCTTGCTTCGGTTCTCCGGTCCACTCCCCCTCACCTCTACGGACCGGCCGGACGGCGGAAACTCATCGGTGACACCGGGACTACCCGACCGCCGCCCGCGCCTCGCGCAGCGGCCAGCCCCCGTCCACGACCGCGTCCGGGGTGCCCTCGCGGCGCAGCCACGACTGGAAGTCGGCGGCCCAGTGCGCGTACCACCCCACCTGCTTGTGGTGCAGCTCCCACAGCTCCAGCCCGGCGACCTGACGGTGCCGCTCGGCGAGCGCGCAGGCGACCCGCACCGCGGCGAGGGCGTCCGCCCCGGCCTCGTGGGCGCGCTCGTGCGCCACCCCGTACTCCCCGCAGACCGCCTCCAGCGTGCGCTTGCCCTTGCGGTAGCGGTCGACGGCGCGGTCTATCGTGTACGGATCCACGACCGGGCCGGTCGGCGCGCCGCCCAGCCGCTCGCTCAGCGAGCGCAGCCCGTGGCGGTCCAACTCGGCGGCGAGCAGGCTCAGATCGAACGCCGCGTTGTACGCCACCACCGGCGCGCCCGTGCGCCAGTGCGCCACCAGCACGTCCGCGATCTCGTCGGCCACCTCGCGTATGGGCCGGCCCGCCGCCGCCCGCTCGTTGGTGATCCCGTGCACGGCCACCGCATCGTCCGGAATGGGGACTTCCGGCGCGGCCAGCCACTCGTGCCGACCGATCGGCTCCCCGTCCCGCACCTCGACCACCGCGGCCGTCACGATCCGCGCCTCGCGTGGGTCCGTGCCCGTCGTCTCCAGATCGAACCCGATCAGCAGCTCCCTGTGCCAGCCCATGGCGGTTGCCCTCCCTTTGTTGTGCTTCCCCCAGGTGTCGCCACCTTCGCACGCGCCACTGACAACGGGTGGCGGGCGGGCCACCCGCGGCCAGGCGCCGGGGGCGTCAAGGGCCGGGCACGGCTCGGGCGGTCGCGTCGCACGCGACCGAGGAGACCGCGAGATGGAACGGGCACTCGGTGGTGCGCGACGGCGAGGCCTCGCGGACCGTGCGCTCCAGCCGGTCGCGCAGCTCGGCGGCGGCCGGCTCGTCGCCCTGGGCCTCGCGCAGCGCGAGGAGGCCGCGCAGCGGCAGGGCCTCGGCGTAGCGGCGGCCGGACAGCCGCGCGGTGCGCAGCGCGTGTTCCCAGCGGACCTGGGCGAGCACCGATTCGCCGCGCTCGGCCGCGACCACACCGAGCATGGTGAGGTCGTGGGCGGCGCATTCGGGGCGGTTTCCGTTCTGATAGCGCTCGGAGGCGCGCAGGTGCAGCCGCTCGGCCTGGTCGAGGTCGCCGCGGGCGCGGGCGGCCAGCGCCCGTACGGTCTCCACCTTGGCCAGCAGATAGCCCTCGGCGCTCTCGCGGGCGTACGTCTCCAGGGCGTCGGCGAAGGAGGTGGCGTCGTCCCATTCGCCGTCGCCGGCGGCCGCGTACGCGAGCACGGCCTTGACGTAGGCGGCCTCGTGTTCGGCGCCGATGAGCCGCAGTTCGTCGTGGGCTGCGCGGAAGGCGCGCACCGACAGGGCGCGCTCGCCCAGCCGCTCGTACGCCATGCCCGTCATGATCTGCGCGGTGGCGGCGGAGTGCGGGTCGAGGGTGGTCAGCAGCTCCCGGGCGGTCATGGCGGAGGTGAGGGCGGCGCGCCGTTCGTCCTCGGCGACCAGGAGTTCGCTGTGGAACAGCTGCCACACCCCGGTCTCCCAGCGGTGGCCGTGCTCGTCAAGGGCGGCGGCGGTGCGCCGGGCCACCTCGCGCGCCTCGGCCAGCCGCTCCTGGCGGACGTGGACGGTGAGGGCGAGCGCTCCGACCAGGGTGACCTGGGCCGGGTCGCCGCGCTTCTCGGCGGCGGGGAGGGCCTGCCGCAGCAGTTCGTCGTCGTCCCCGGCGCGGCGGATGTTGACGCCCAGCCAGCCGCACCAGGCCAGGATCTCGGCGTACCAGTCGGCGGTGGGCGGGGTGGATTCCAGGGCCCGCAGCAGCCGCCGGTGGCCCTCCTGGCGCTGGCCGGCGGCCATCCAGTAGAGGGAGAGGTGGGTGGCGATGCGGGAGCCGAGCAGCCGGTCGGCGGGGTCGGCGCTGTCCTGCAGCCAGTCCAGGCATCCGGCGACTTCGGGGGTCACGGTGTTCATCTCGGCGAAGGCGGCCGGGCCGCTGCCGGTGCGCAGCGCGGCGTCGGTGCGCTCCGCGAGGGCGGCGACCCAGTCGGCGTGGCGGCGCAGCGCGCCGGTCTCCTCGCCGCGCTCGGCGAGCGCCTGCCGGGCGTACTGGCGCAGGGACACGAGCATGCGGTAGCGGGGGCTGCCGGGGCCGGGGTCGTAGACCAGCAGCGACTTCTCGGCGAGCAGGGCGAGGGTGTCGCCCGCGCCGGGCCCGGCGACCGCCTCGGCGGCGTCGACGGTGAAGGGCGCGGCGAACACCGACACCGCCCGCCACGCCTCCCGCTCCTCATCGGTGATGAGGCGGTAGCTCCAGTCGAGGGCGGCGCGCAGGGTGCCGTGGCGGGCGTCTGCGGAGCGCAGCGGCACCTCCAGCAGCCCGCGGCGGGTGCGGAGCTGGCGGACGATGACGGGCAGCGGGGTGGACGCGGCCTTGGGGGCGACGAGTTCGATGCCGAGCGGAAGCCGGTCGACGGCCTCGCACAGGTCCCGGACCTCGTCCCAGTCGGCGGCGCGGGCGGCGGCCGGGGAGACCCTGGCGAGCCGGTCGAGGAAGAGCCGGGTGGCGTCCTGGCCGGTCAGGGGCCGCAGGGCGAGGCGGGATTCCCCGGCCACGCCGAGTCCTTCGCGGCTGGTGGCCAGCACCCGCAGCCGGGGGCAGTCGTCCAGCAGCCGCGTGGCGAGATCCGCAGCGGCCTCGGTGAGGTGTTCGCAGTTGTCGAGGAGCAGCAGGCATCGGGAGGCGCGCCCGATGGCCAGCCGCATCCGGTCGGCGAGGGTTTCGGCGGGGCCGGGCGCCACGCCCAGTGCCGCGGCGACGGCGCCGGGTACGTCGGCGGGTGAGCAGGGCACCAGGTCCACCCGCCAGACGGTGGCACCGGCCTCCTGTTCGCGGGCCGCGGCGGCCAGGGACAGCCGGGTCTTGCCGATGCCCGCGGTGCCGGTCACGGTGACCAGCCGGGCCTCGGCCAGCTGGGCGGCGACGGCCGCGAGTTCGGGGCCGCGCCCGACGAAGTCGGTGCCGGGCGGGAGGCTCGGGTGGGCGGCGGGATCGGGCGCGGGGCCGCGCCGCGCGCGTACCGCCCCTGCCGTGGCGCCGTTTCCGGCCGCCGCCCCGGCCGTGGTGCCGTTCCCGGGGCCCGCCGCGGTTCCGGTGAGGGAGAAGCCGCGCAGGACGGCCTGCTGGGCGGCGCGCATCTCCGGGCCCGGCTCGATGCCCAGCCGCTCGCGCAGATCGGCGCGCGCCGCCCGGTACACCCCCAGCGCCTCGGCCTGCCGGCCGCACGCCTGGAGCGTGCGGATGAGCAGGGCGTGCAGTCGCTCCCGGTCCGGGTCGGCGCGGGCGGCGGTCCGCAGCGCCTCGACCAGATCGGCCGGATCCGCTCCACCCGCGGGCCCGCCCGCCGCGGCGTGCGCGGCCAGTTCGGCGTCGGCGCGCTCCTCGAGGACGGTGAGCCGCAGTGCCTCCAGCCGGGCCCGCTCGGCCTGGACGAACGGCAGCGCGGGCAGCCCGGCGAGCGGGGTTCCGGACCACCGGTCGAGCGCGGCGCGCAGCAGCGCCGCCCGGCGGCCGGGGTCCTCGGCGGCGCGCGCCCGGGCCAGCTCCCCCTCCAGCAGCCGCACATCGACCGTGTGCCCGGTCAGGTCCAGCCGGTAGCCCGCTGGACCCGTGACGACCAGGCCAGGTGCGTATGGCTGGAGGGCGCGGCGGAGCTTGGCCACCGCCGTGTGGAGGGCCGCCATCGGGTCCTTGGCCCGTGCCCCCGTCCACAGTTCGTCCAGGATGCGGCCGGTGCTGACCGCCGAGGGGGCGTGCAGCAGCAACAGGGCCAGCAGGGCGCGCGGCCGGGCTCCGGCGATGGCGAGGGCCAGGCCGGAGCCGTTACGAACCGTGAGGTCGCCGAGTAATTCGAACTCCATGGGTGATATCGGACCATGGGACGGGTACGGCTGTCCCGCGAACCGGTCCGGACCAGCCGACACGAACGGCCCAGAAGGACAGACGGCGGACAGAATTCGGACAGACCACCGGAGGATCCTGCCTAGACACCCCTGGGTCGACACGAATCACGACATGAGGAGCGCCGTGCTGCGGCTCGCCTTCAGTACGCTTCGCGCCCGGCGTTCCCTGTTCGCGGGGTCACTCGCGGCGGTGACGCTGGCCCTGATGCTGCTCACTTCCGCCGGGATCCTGCTGGAGTCCGCGCTGCGCGGCCACGGCGAGCCGAACCGCTTCCACGGGGCGTCCCTGGTGGTCGCGGGCAACTCCGACGTGGGTCTGGACGGGAAGGAGCACCGGCCCGGGTTCGGCGACGTGGAGGCGCCGCTGGTGCCGCGCCCGCCGGTGCCGGCCCGGCTGGTGGAGCGGGTGCGCGGCGTCGAGGGCGTCCGCTCGGCCGTCCCCGACCTGGCCTTCTACGCGCAGGCGGTGGGCTCGGACGGCAGCCCGGTCACCCCCGAACAGGGCACCCGGTCCTACGGCCACTCCTGGGCGAGCGCGCGCGTCACCCCGTACACGCTGCGCGCGGGCCGGGCCCCGGGCGCGGACGGCGAGGTGGTGGTGGACGCGGCCACGGCGCGCCGCGGGGGCCTGCGGGTCGGCGGTCCCGTGACCGTGCTGACCGGGGCCGAGGGCCGCCGTACGTACCGGCTGAGCGGCATCGTCGCCGGGCCGCGCGCGGGGCTGACGAAGGATCAGTCGGCGCTGTTCTTCGCGCCGGACACCGCGGCCCGGCTCGCCCCGGAGGGGGGCCGGGTGCACGCGATCGCGGTGACGACCGCCGCGGGCGCCGATCCGGGCGCGGTGGCCGGCCGGGTGCGCGCGGCGCTCGGGGCGGGCCCGGCGGTCGAGGTGCTGACCGACACCGGCAAGGCGGAGGTCTCCTCGAGCGATGTGCTCTTCATCGACACCCTGGTCTTCGTGGTGTCCATGGGGTCGCTGGCCGTGTTCGTCGCCCTGTTCGTCATGGCGGGCGGCTTCGCCTTCGCGATCCTCCAGCGCTACCAGGAGATCGCGCTGCTGCGGGTGATCGGCGCCACGCCGCGTCAGATCAAGCGCATGCTGGGCTGGGAGACGCTGCTGGTCGCGATCGTCGGCGCGGCGATCGCCATCCCGGCGGGCGCCGCGCTGGCCGGGCCGCTGGCCGGCGCGCTGGTCTCGCTCGGCATCGCGCCGCAGGAACTGAAGGTCGAGGTCGGGCCGTGGCCGCTGGCCGGGGCCGCCGTCGCCGGGCTCGTCATCACCCGGCTCGCCGTCTGGTCGGCCGCGCGCCGCGCCGCCCGGGTGCGCCCGGCCGAGGCGCTGCGCGAGGCGGCGGCGCCGGAGCGGCGGATGCCGCGGTCGCGGCTGCTGACCGGGCTGGCCTTCCTCGTCTTCACCGGGCTGTTCCTGGCGTTCGGCATCTCCATGGGCGGGGTGTCGGGGGCGGGGCTGGCGTTCGGCGGCGTCCTGACGCTGCTGATCGCGGCGGGCGCGCTCGGCCCCGCCCTGGTCCGCCCCCTCACGCCGTTCGTGGGAGCGCTCCTACGGGCCTTCTCGCGGCGCACCGGGCAGCTGGCGCTGGCCAACACCTCGGCCGCGCCGCGCCAGGTCGCGGCCGCCGCGGTGCCGATCGTGCTGATGGTCGGCTTCGCCGTATCGGCGCTGTTCATGCAGACCACCCAGCAGAGCGTGGCCGCCGACTGGGCGGGGCAGCGGCTGACGGCCGGTCATGTGCTGCTGCCGCACGACGCGGAGGGGCTGCCGCCGGGCGTCGCCGAGGACGCGGCGCGGCTGCCGGGCGTCACCGCGGTCTCCTCGACCAGCACCGCCTGGGTGCGGACGTCGGTGCACACCGACGAGGCGGAGAGCGTCACCGCGCGGGCGCTCGGCGCCGACGCGCACGTGACCCACGCCCTGGACATCCACCTCAAGGACGGCGATCTGCGCGGGCTGACGGCCGGGCGGGCGGTCGCGGTCAGCGAGGAGCAGGCCAAGGAGTACGGCTGGAAGACCGGCGAGCGGATCCGGCTGCGGCTGCCCGACGGCACCCGGAAGGAGCTGACGATCGGTGCCCGCTTCGACCGCTCCCTCGGCTTCGCCGACCTCGTCGTGCCCGCCGCCGTGCTGCGCCCGCACACCCCCGACCCGCTGCTGGACGCCGTCTACCTGATCACCGGCCCGGACCACCGGCCGTCCCTGGACCGGGACCTGGCGCGGCTGACCCAGCGCTGGCCCTCGGCCCGGGCAGCCGACCGCGCCCAGATGCGGGAGGCCGGGGCGGCGGGCGCGGTGGAGGAGACCTGGCCGGTCTATCTCTTCAGCGCGCTCATCGCCGCCTTCACGGCGCTCGCGCTGGCCAACACGGTCGTCATGGCGACGCTCGTGCGGACCGGGGAGTTCGCGATGCTCCGGCTGATCGGGGCCACCCGGCGCAACGTCCTGGCCCTGGTGGCCTGGGAGAGCCTGGTCGTCGCCGGCTGCGGGGTGGTGCTCGGCGCGGCGGTCGCCGCGATCGTGCTGTCCGCCACCAGCATGGCGCTGACCGGCGGCGTCCACATCAGCGGCCCGCCCGGATTCCTCCTCGCCGCGGCCGCGGGCGCGGTGGCCCTCGCGCTCGCCTCGGCCCTGGTCCCGGCCTGGCGGATGCTGCGCGAGCGGCCCGCGCGCTGACCAGCATCTACGGATGACGCGAATGAACCACCACGGAGAGGAAGGCATCTGATGACGCTGCCGGATCAGACGGCGCGCATGACCCCGCGGGGCGCGCTCCCCGCCATGCGGCTGGAGAACGTGACCAGGCGCTACGGCCGGGGGGACGGCACGGTCCACGCGCTGCGCGGCGTCACCGTGGCGCTGCCGCCCGGGTCGTTCACCTCCATCATGGGTCCGTCCGGCTCGGGCAAGTCCACCTTCCTGCGCTGCGCCGCCGGTCTCGACCGCCCCACCTCCGGCGGGGTGTTCCTGGGCGACACCGACATCAGCAGGCTGCGCGAGCACAAGCTGACGCTGCTGCGCCGGGAACGGATCGGCTTTGTCTTCCAGTCGTTCAACCTGGTGCCGTCCCTGACCGCGAAGGACAACATCCTGCTGCCGTTCCGGCTCGCCGGGAAGCGGCCGGACCGCGACTGGATGCGGGACGTGGTGCACCGCACCGGGCTCACCGAGCGGCTGGGCCACCGGCCCGCCGAGCTGTCCGGCGGCCAGCAGCAGCGGGTGGCCGTCGCCCGCGCCCTGGTCACCCGGCCCGAGGTGGTCTTCGCGGACGAGCCGACCGGCGCCCTGGACCTGTCGTCCGGCCAGGACGTGCTGCGCCTGCTGCGCGACGTGGTCGACGGCACCGGCCAGACCCTGATCATGGTCACCCACGATCCGGGCGCCGCCGCGTACGCGGACCGGGTGCTGTTCCTCGCCGACGGCACCCTCGTCGACGCGATGGAGAACCCGACGCCGCAGCGGGTCGCCGACCGCATGGCCCGGATGGGGGCCTGACGGTGCTGCGCCTCGCTCTCGGCGGAATCCGGCACCACCGGTACGGATTCATCGGCGCGCTGTGCGCCTCGGCCCTGGCCGCGATGCTGCTCGCCGCGTGCGGAGTGCTGATCGAGTCGGGGCTGCGGGCCGTCCCGGAGACGGACCGCTTCGGCGCCACGGCGGCCGTCGTCCGCATGGACCCCGATCTCGTCGTACGGACCGGATCCGGGCAGAACGTCGACCATGAGCACTACCCCCTGGACCAGCCGCCGCGGATGAGCCGCCAGGCCGTCGAGGCGGTGCGGGCGGTCGAGGGCGTGGGCCGGGTGGTCACCGACACCCCGTTCTACGCCCAGGCCGTCGGCCCGGGCCGGGTGCCGCTGGCCGGACCGGAGGACGGGCCCGCCCAGGGCCACGCCTGGGAGGCCGCCGCGCTGACCCCGTTCACCCTGCGCTCGGGGCGGGCGCCGGGCGCGGACGACGAGGTCGCGGTGGACGCCTCGGTCGCGGCCCGCGCGCATCTGAAGACGGGCAACGCCGTCACCGTGGTCACGGACTCGGGCACCGAGCGGTTCCGGGTCTCCGGAATCGCCGCGCCGCGCGGCCGGAACGGGCTGCCCGACCAGTCGGCGCTGTTCTTCTCCGCGGCCACCGCCGAGCGGCTGTCCCGGTCCGGCGGCGAGGCCGCGGCCGTGGGCGTCTTCCCCGCGCGGGGCGTGGACGCGGACGAGCTGGCCGGGAAGCTGAGGAAGGCGCTCGACAAGCCTGGCACCGACGTGCTCACGGGGGACGCACGGGCGGAGGCCGGGGCTCCGGACACCACACGGCAACTGGACGACGCGACGCTGCTGTTCGGGCCGATGGCCGGATTCGGCGGCTTCCTCGCCGTCTTCGTGCTCGGCGGCACCATCGCCCTCGGCGTCCTCCAGCGCACCCATGAGATCGCGCTGCTGCGGGCGGTCGGGGCGACGCCCTGGCAGGTGCGGCGCGTCGTCACCTGGGAGACCGTGCTGGCCTCGGTGATCGGGCTGGTGCCCGGGTTCGCGCTCGCGGTGCCGCTGGCGAAAGTGGTCCTCGGGACGCTGCGGGACCGCGGCTCGGTGCCGTCCGCGTACCAGCTGGTGGTGGGGCCGCTGCCGTTCCTGATCGCGGCGGCCGCGACGCTGCTGCTCGCCCTGCTCGCCGGGGTCTTCGCCGCCGGGCGGGTCGCCCGCATCCGGGCCGCGGACGCGCTCCAGGAGGCGGCCGCGCCGCGCCGGATCATGCCGGTCACCCGGCTGCTGCTGGCGCTGGTGGCGCTCGGCGGCGGGATCGCGCTGTTCCTCGCCACCCAGCACATCGGCGGCGAGGTCGGGGTGGCGTTCCAGTACCTGGTCGTGATGCTGCTGATGGGGGCCGCGGTGCTGCTGGGGCCGCTGCTGACGCGGGTGCTGGAGCCGCCGCTGGGCGCCCTGGTGTCCTGGATCGGCGCCACCGGACGGCTCGCGCACGCCAACTCCCGTACCTCGGTGCGGCGGGTGGCTTCGGTGGCCTCCGCGCTGATGCTCACCACGACGATGGCGTGCACGGTGCTGCTGGTCACCGGGTCGCTCAACCGGATCACCGCCGAGCAGACCGACCGCCGCACCCGCGCCGATGTGGTGCTGCTCCCCCGGGACGCGCCGGGACTGCCGCCCGATGTGGTGGCGGCGGCGCGCCGGCTGCCGGGCGCGGAAGCGGTGGCGACGACGCGTTCGACCACCTTCGTCTCGTACGTGCTGGGCACCCCGGACGTGCTGGGGGCGCAGGCGCTGGACCCGGCGGCCGCGGCCAAGGTGCTCGACCTGGGGCTGCGGGAGGGCTCGCTGACCAGCCTGGCGAAGGACGGCACGGTGGCGGTCAGCCGCACCCACGCCAAGGAGCACTCGCTGCACGTGGGCGACCGGCTGCGCGGCTGGCTCGGTGACGGTACGAAGGTGTCGCTGACCGTCGGCGCGGTATTCGACCGGCCGCTGGGGCTCGGCGACATTCTGCTCTCCGAGAGCTATCTCGCCCCTCATATGCACCAGAAACTGGACGACTCGGTGCTGGTGCGGGCGAAATCCGGTGAGGAGAAGCGGCTGCGGGAAGCGGCCGACGCGCTGGTGCGCGACCATCCGACGGCCAAAGCCACGGATGTCGGGGAATACGCCTCCGCCACCCGCACCGCCCTCGCGCAGAACACCACCGGCACCTATCTCGTGCTGTCCGTGCTGGTGATGTTCACGGCGGTCTCGGTGGTCAACGGGCTTCTCATGGGAACGGCCGAGCGGGCACGGGAGTTCGCCCTGCTGCGACTGCTGGGCGCGAGCCGGGGACAAATCAGCCGCATGCTCTATCTGGAGACCTTCATCGCGGTCCTGATCGGTGCCGCGGTCGGTACGGCCATCGCCTGCGCGGGACTGGCGGGAGCCAACGGGGCGCTCACCGGGTCCATGGAATTCAGCATTCCTCCCGGGGGCTACCTCCTGGTGCTCGCGGGAGTCGCCGCACTGGCCCTGGTGTCCACGGCGCTTCCGGCCGCGCTCGCCCTGCGTAATCGGGCGGACGGCGCCCTTCCGGCGGCCTGACGCTTTTTATCACCGAACTAGAAAACCAGTTCGCAACCGGCACGAAAGTTCGATTCAAGGCCGGCGCCGCAACATAGAAAGCGCAACACCCAATGAGCCGTCACAGGAGGGGGATTCCTGGTGCACCTCATGGAGATCTTGCGTTACCGACCGGTGCCGGCCTCGGCCGTGTTTTTCGGTATCACCCGAAGGTGCCCGCTGCACTGCAAGCACTGCTCCACCAGCTCGATGCTGGACAGTGAGGAATATCCGGAAGAGATGTTCCGGAAATTCGCGGAATCCTTCACCCCGGAAAACCGCCCGGAGTTCGTGCTCATGTCCGGGGGCGAGGCCCTGCTGCGGCCGCGCCTGGTGCGGGAGATCGCCGAACTGGCGCGTGCCGCCGGGTCCCGCTCCCACGTCCTGTCCGGCCTCTACTTCGCGGACCGCGGCCGCATTCCACGGCCGCTCAAGCGGGCCATCGACGCGGTCGACCACTTCTCGGCCAGCCTCGACCGCTTCCACGAGGAGGAGGTGCCCCGGGCCTCGGTCTTCCGGGTCCTGCGGGAGCTGCTGGACGAGGGCAAGGACGTCAGCCTCCAGCTCACCGGCCTCGGCCCTGACGATCCGTATCTCGCCGACATCACCGCCGAGGTGCGGCGGGTCTTCGACGACCGGGTGCCGATGCTGGTGGCGCCGGTCAGCCCGCACGGGCGCGCCGACGCCTGGCTGCTCAAGCGCGTACCGCTGCCCAAGTCCACCGTCGACCCCGCGCCCTGCGCGGTCTCCGCCTGGCCCGTGATCGGCTTCAACGGGCAGGTGACGGCGTGCGGCAATCAGGACGTGATGGACGGCAAGGTACCGCTGCCGCCCCACCTCTACCTGGGCCACATCGCCCGCGACGACTGGCCCGCCATCAAGGAACGCGCGCTGGAGAATCCGATGGTGCGGGCGATCCGCGCCACCGGACCCGAATACCTGATGGACCGCCACGGCAGCCTCGGCGCCGACGCCAGCAGCGGCGGCAACGGCGGCAGCATCGGCGACCCCGGCTGCGGCAGCCCCGGGTACTGCGAGACCTGCTGGGTGCTCTCCAAGGACAGCGCCGTACCCCGGGCGGTCCGGGAGCTGGCCGACCGGCCCGCCACCCGGCTGATCGAGCGGCAGACCGAATCGCTGCTGGTGGAGGCCGGGCCGCTGGCCTTCGCCCGGCAGTACGGCATCGCCAAGTACGCCGACCTGGTGTCCCTGGGCCACGATCCGTCGCGCAGAACTCCCGCGGGGAGCCTGGTGTGAACCGGCTCGGCCACCGGGAGGTGCTGGGCATCCGGCGCACCCGGGGCGCCTCGGTGCTGCTGTTCATCACCGACCGCTGCCCGGTGGGCTGCGCCCACTGCTCGGTGGACTCCCGCCCGGACAGCCCGCGGATCACCGACCACGCGCTCTTCGCCTCCATCGTCGACCGGCTCGCCGCCCTGCCGGAGGTGCGGATGGTGGGCATCTCCGGGGGCGAACCCTTCGTCGAGCGGCGCGCCCTGGCCCTCGCGGTCACCCGGCTGGCCACCGCGGGCAAGCATGTGGTGCTCTACACCAGCGGCTTCTGGGCCCGCAGCGACCACGCCCCGCAGTGGATCCACCGGGTCCTGGAGCGGTCGGCGGCCGTCTACCTGAGCACCGACGCCCACCACGTCGCGAGCCAGGGGCCCCAGCGGTTCCGGAACGCGGCGCGGGTGATCGCCCGGCACGGGCTGCCGATCGTCGTCCAGGCCATCGACGAGGGCGACACCCTGGACCGCACCCGCGAGTCGCTGGCCGCGGCGCTGGGCCCGGGCTGGGCCGACCACGCCGAACTGGTGCCCACCCATGGCCTTCCGCACGGCAGGGGCGCCGGGCTGTACGACCGGCCGGTGCGCCACTCGGGGCGCTCCTTCGGGCCCTGTGACGTCGTGGACGCCGCGGTGGTGCGCTACGACGGCCGCGTCACCGCGTGCTGCAACGAGTCCGTGATCATGGGCGCGGGTCCGGCGGCGCTGCGCCGGGACTGCGCGGACGGCTCCGAAGTGGCGGCCGCCGTGACCGGCTTCACGAACGACTCCTTCTTCACCGCGCTGGGGTCCGTCGGACCGGGCCCGCTCACCGCCCTCCCGGGCTTCAGCGACCTGGCCGACCGGCAGTTCTCGTCCATCTGCGGACTGTGCTGGACGATGACGAAGCGCAGGGCCGAGGGAGAAAGCGACCGGATGCTGGCGGCGATCGCCACCCTGAATTCCTAATCCACGGGAACATCACGGAAAAGACGATCTCATATGACACGGCACAGCCAGGCCCTGCGCGCCAAAACCGGCCTTCTGCTCCCCCAGCTCATGGCGACGACCCGCAGATTCTGGAATTCTCCGCGGCTGGGCGAGCTGTATCCTGAATACCTCTGCATGCTGCACAGTTCCATTCGCTCGACGGTGCCGCTGATGGAATGCGCACTGGCCCGCTGCGGGGAACTGGCCGACGACGATCCGGTCGCGGCCGCGCTCGTACCGTACTTCACCCGGCATATCCGCGAGGAACAGGGCCATGACGAATGGCTCCGGCAGGACCTCGCGGCGATCGGAGGCGATCCGGACGAGCCGCTGCGCCGCCTTCCGTCCGCTTCCGTGGCCAATCTGGTCGGCGCCCAGTACTACTGGATCCAGCATTATCACCCGGCCTGTCTGCTCGGCCATATCGCGGTCCTGGAGGGAAATCCGCCGTCCGCGGAGCTGGTGCCCGAGCTGATGCGCCGCACCGGATTCCCACGGACCGGTTTCCGCACCCTGGAGCGCCATGCCGCGCTCGACATCAAGCACCGCGACGAGCTGATGCGCACCCTCGACGAGGCGCCGCTCACGCCGGACCTGGTCACGGCGATCGGGCTCAGCGCGCTCCACTCCATCGACGCCGCCAACAACGCGCTCGCGGCGGTGCTCGATGCCACGACGGTTCCCATGACGATCGCCAACGCCTAGGTCCGAGGAGGGACATGGGGGACGGGAGCGGCAGATCGCCGCCCGAACAAAGAGGCAACGGCGCGACTGAAAAGTTTCTCTCACTCACACCCTACGAAGGAGATTCACCATGTCGTTCGACGCGCTCAAGGAACTGGCCGCCGCGGGGCACAACTTCAAGGGCGCCAACCCGCAGCAGCTGGAGGCCATCTCCTCCCTCAGCCAGGAGGAAGTGACTCTGCTCAACTCCATCAAGCAGCGCCTGGACTCCGCCGAGGACGTCGTCCCGCACGGCGTGGACGCCCCGCTGAGCGGCGCCTTCGTCTGGTAATCGACCGGACACCGTGATGAAAAGGGCCCAGGCGGTGTACCGCCTGGGCCCTGCGGCCATTGCCCAATACCACCGATCGCATACGTAACGGGCACCAAAAAAGACGGGGAAGGAAACGCGGGGATATGCAGTTCAGTGTGCTCGGCCCGCTCATCGCCACGACAGCGACGGGATCCGTAACCCTGGGTCCGCACAAACAGCAGCTTCTGCTCGCCGCACTCCTGTGCCGGCCCGACCAGGTCGTCTCCGTGGACCACCTGGTCGACGCGCTGTGGAACGAGGACCCGCCGAAGAGCGCGGGGAAGAACATCCAGGTGTACGTGCATCATCTGCGCCGTACGCTCGCGGCGGCCGACGAGACGGCCCGGGTCGTCCACCAGCGCCCCGGCTACCGGCTGGCCGTCGACCCCGAGAAGATCGACACGGTCCGCTTCGAGCACACCGTCGACCTCGCGCGCCGCGCGGCCACCGCGGGCGACCCGGCCCGCGTCGACCGGCTCACGGGCGACGCCATGGCGCTGTGGCGCGGCCGCCCCTTCACCGGTCTCGAGGGGCCCGCCCTGCTGGAGGACGAGGCCGCCCGCCTGGAGGAGCGACGGCTGTCCGCGCTGGAGGTGCTGTTCACCGCGCGGCTGGGCCTCGGGCTCTACCACGAGGTCCTGGAAGAGGTCGAGCCGCTGATCCTGGCCCACCCCTACCGGGAGCAGCTGCGCGCCCAGTACATGCAGGCCCTGCACGGGGTGGGACGGCAGAGCGACGCGCTCATCGCCTTCGACGACGCGCGCCGCCTCTTCTCCCTCGAACTCGGCCTGGAGCCGGGCACCGTCCTGCGCCAGCTGCAGCAGGACATCCTCGCGGGCATCTCCCCCACCCCCGCGCCGCGCGACCCGCTGTACGCGGCGCCCCCGGGCGCGGCCGCCCCCGCCGGACGGGACACCGCCGCCGTCCAGCTGCCGCCCGGGCTCGCGGACTTCACCGGCCGGCGGCGCGAACTGGCCGAGCTGTTCCCGGCCGTGAGCGCCCATACGGCCGAGGCGCCCGCCCCCTGGCAGATCACCCTGATCACCGGCCGTCCGGGGGTGGGCAAGTCCTCGCTGGCGGTGGCCGCCGCGCACGCCGCCGAAGGGGCGTTCCCCGGGGGCCGGTACTACGTGGACCTGATGGATCCGCAAGGCCGCCCCAAGGACGCCTCCCAGGCCCTGGCCGAACTCCTCCAGGAACTCGACCACGCCGCCCCTCCCCTGTGCGAGCTGAGCGAACTGCTGTGGCGGTACCGCGCCCACGCCGACGACGCGGAACCGGCCCTGGTGGTGCTCGACAACGCCACCAGCGCCTCCCAGGTACGGCCGCTGCTGCCCAACTCGCCCGTCTTCACCACCGTCGTCACCAGCTGCACCCCGCTGGCCGGGCTGGACGGCGCCCGGGTCGTGGAGCTGGACCCGCTGCCCCCGGAGGACTCCCTGGCCCTGCTGCGGCACATCGTCGGCGGCCAGCGGGTCGCGGCCGAACCGGCGGCCGCCCGGCGCATCGTGGAGGCGTGCGAGGGGCTTCCGCTCGCGCTGCGCATCGCGGGCGGGCGGCTGGCCGGGCACCGCCGCTGGCCCATGGACGGGCTGGCGGACGCGCTGGAGTCACCGGACCGGCTGGACGAGTTCACGGTCGGGGACGTCGATCTGCGCAAGCGCCTGATGCGCGGCTACGCGGCCGCCGGGGAGGCCGACTGGTCCGCGGTGCGGCTGCTCGCCCACGAGGGGGAGTTCTCCTTCCGGGAGGCGCTGCACCGGCTCGGCGCGGGCCCCGCCGAAGCCCGGCGGGTGCTGGGCAGGCTGCTCGACGCCCAGCTGATCGGCTTCGCCCCCGACCCAGGCCCGGACGGCCACTGCCGGTTCCGGCTGTCCCGTCTGGTGCTCGACCTGGCCCGCGACCAGATGCGGGCCGATGTGGAGCTGCTGGGGCTGTAGGAGTCCGGGCCCGGCGGCTGGTCACCTCTCCCCGCTCAGCAGCTCTTCGAGCGACATGACCAGCCGCCGGCCGGCCTCGCGCCGTTCGCCGCGCAGCGCGGCCAGGGCCCGCGCCAGCCCGTCGACGCCCGGACCGTCCAGACCGTCCAGACCTTCCGCGCCCAGCCCCTCCATGCCCGGTGCGCCGGGCCCGTCCTCCGCCGGGCGGGTCCGGCGGCCGTGCCGTACCAGCCGCAGCGCCACCGACGCCTGCGCGCTGAAGAGCGCCAGCAGGTCCATGGCTGCCAGGGTGGTCCGTATCTCCCGGCTGCGGTCGAGGACTTCGAGGACGCCCAGCACCTCGTCCCCGTGCAGCAGCGGCGCGGCCATCAGCGCCCGTGGGACGTAGTCGGTGGACTCGGCGAGGTCGCGGGCGAAGCGCTCGTCCTCGTCCACGTCATCGACCTCGATGGGCTGACGGGACTGCAGCACCCAGCCCGCCACCCCGCGCCCCGCCGGGAAGCGGCGGCCGACGAGGTCGCCCTCCCCCTTGCCGGAGACGGCCTCGAAGACCAGGGCGCCGTCCGCCTCGTCCAGCAGGAAGATGGAGCTGGCCTGGGCCTCGAAGATGGCCCGCGCGGTCTCCACCACGGACTGCAGCAGCAGCCGGTGTTCGGCCTCGGGCTCGTACTGCTGGTCCTGCCCGTCCCGCTCGTCCTGCTCGTACGCGGTCATCTAGGCCCTCCTGACGTTGGCCGAGGCGAGGAAGAGCGCCTGCTTGACCTGGAACGGCGTCATGTCCGGGTGCTTGCCGAGGATCCGGGCGCACATCCCGGCCACATGCGGGGTCGCGAAGCTGTTGCCGGTGCAGCGGCGGGTGGTGCCGCCGGGCCAGGCGGCGGGGACGCGGACGCCGCGGGCGAAGAACTCCACCGGCGGGGCCGGGTTGTAGAGCAGCAGCTCGGAGCGGTCCTCCTCGTGGCTGCCCACCGAGATCACCGAGGAGAACCGCCATGGGAAGCTCTCCACCGGCATGTTGTGCGCGGAGGCGACGAGCAGGCTGCGGCCGAAGTAGGCGCGGTCGGCGATCTCGTGCAGGGCCTGGGCGAACTCCGGCCGGGTGGTGGACAGGCTCATGTTGATCACGTCGTAGCCCTGGTCGACCGCCCAGCGCACGCCCTCGATCAGCGCGCCCCCGCTGCCCCGGTAGCCCGAGCGCAGCACCTGGACGCTGTGCAGTTCGCACTCCGGGGCCATCCTGCGGATGATCGACGCGCAGGCGGTGCCGTGTCCGCAGGAGTCGCCCCCGGTGTCCGCCACGACCTCGTTTCCGCCGCCGGCCGCCTCCCGGACCGTGTGCGAGGACGCGACGGGGCCCACCGAGGGGTGGCCGACGTCGACCCCGCTGTCCAGGACGCACACCCGCACGCCCCGGCCGTCGGCGCCGCCCCAGGCCCATTCGGCCCCGTCCGCGCCCGCCCAGTCGGTGCGGACCTCGATCTCGGCGCGGTCGCGGCCGAGGAGGCTCCAGGTGAGCCGTGCTCCGGTGGCCGTCATCCGGCGTCACCTCCCAGCGCGGCGGCGAACGCCGCGGCCCGTTCCGCCCCGACCAGATGGCCCTTGGCGGTGAAGTGGCGCCGCGCCTCACCGGCCGCCGCCACCGCCTCGGGCGCGCGGCCGAGCGCGGCGGCGGCCTGCGCCCGGTCGAACTCGGCACCGGCCAGGCACACCGGCGAATCGGTCCCGCGGGCCGCGTCCAGGGCCGCCGCGAGGTGGTGGGCGGCGATGGCCGCGTCGCCGCCCGCCGCGGCCAGCCGGGCGCGTATCCCGTGGACGTCGGCGGCGGCCGCGGGCAGCGCGTCCAGGTCGGTGCCGAGCAGCCCGCCGACCAGCCGCGCCACCTCGTCGTCGGCACCACCCCGGGAGAGCAGCACCCGGGCCAGATCGCGGGTCGCGGTGGCGTGCAACTGCCCGTCGCCCAGCCGCTCCAGCTCGTCGCGGGCGGCGCGCAGCAGCCGTATCGCGTCGTCCCAGCATCCCGCCGATTCCTCCACCGTGGCCTGGAAGAGATGGACGGCCGGTACGGCGAAGAGGTGGCCGAGGTCGCCGAGGGTGCGTACGGCGTCGGCGAGCAGCCGCCGCGCCTCGGTGTGGTCGCCGCGCATCGCCAGCAGGGCGGCCATCGGGCAGGACACCGTGGCCCGCGCCATCCGGCGCCCGGCGAGCAGATCGTCCAGGGACCCGGCGCAGCGGCGCAGCGCCACGGGTGCCGGTTCCGGGCCGAGCCACAGGGACACGGCGAGCGCGCCCAGGCTTCCGGCGCGCTCCAGACCGGCCCCGGCGCGGACCGATTCGTGCAGGGCGCGGGTCAGATAGCGGGCGGCCTCGCCGTGCCGGCTGCGGCTCTGCCGCTCCTGGCCGATGGCCAGCCAGGCGCGGGCCAGGCCGAGCGCGTCGTCCGATCCGGTGAAGACGGCGACCGCGTCGCGGGCCACGTCGAGGACGGCGCCGAAGCCGTCCGCGCCCGGCTCCAGATAGGCGAGCTGGAGCCGGACCCGGGCCTCGACGCCCCGGTCGCCCGCGGCGCGCGCGTCGATGAGCAGCTGCCGCAGCGCGCCGACCGCCTCGGCCGCGTCCCCGGCGGCCAGCCGCGCCTCGGCGAGGGCGGTCCGTACGGCGAGACCGGCGTGGGGCTGGGGTTCCGGGAGGGCGTCGGTGAGGGCGAGCGCCCGGCGCAGCAGGTCGACGGCCCAGCGGACGTCGCCGCGGCCGAGCGCCGCGGTGCCCGCCGCCGCGAGGTGGCGGGCGGCGCGGGCGCCGGTATTCCGGGCGGTGGCGTCGGCGGGGCCCAGGTCCAGCCGCAGCCGGAACGCCTCCTCCAGGTGGGTGCCGATGGTGTGGTGGTCGGAATGCTCCTCGGTCTGCTCCCCGTTCTGCTCTTCGGTCTGCTCTTCGGTCTGCTCTTCGGTCTGCTCTTCGGTCTGCTCCTCGGGGGCGTGTTCGGCGTGGTATTCCGCGAACCGCTCGTGCTGCCGGGCCCGCACCAGCTTGGACATGCCGCTGTAGACCTCGTCGCGGATCAGCTGGCTGACGAAGCGCCAGCGGGCCGCGCCGGGCTCCGCCGGGGCGGGCGCTCCGGCGGCCTCCAGGAGGCGGCGGCGCACCAGCGTGCGGACCGCGTGCTCGACCGGACCGTCCCCGGCGGGCAGCAGCGCGGTGAGGTCGGCGGCAGTGAACTCGGCGCCGGTGACGGCCGCGCACTCCAGCACCGCCCGTTCGGCGGGCTCCAGCCGGTCCAGCCGGGCGGCGACGACGGCCCGCACCGACGGGGGTACGAAGCGGGGGTCGTCGCTCTCGCTGACCATCCCCACGATCTGCTCGACGAACAGCGGGTTGCCCTCGGAGCGGTGCACCAGCCGCTCCACGATCCGCTCGTGTGCGGCGGCGGCCGTGTGCGGTACCACCTCGGGGTCGTGGGCGCCGTCCGGCTCGTACAGCCGCAGCACCAGTTCGCGGCAGTCGTCGGCGGCGAGCGGCGGCACCACCAGCGCGGTGGCGTTGAGCTTGCCGCTGCCCCACTGGGGGTTCCGCTCCAGCAGCTCGGGCCGGGCGACGCACAGCAGCAGCACCGGCGCGCCCTGGACCCAGTCGGCGAGGTGGTCGAGCGCGCCGAGCAGGTCCTCGTGCGCCCAGTGCAGATCGTCCACGACGGCGACCAGCGGACGTGTGCCCGCCAGCGCGGTGCACAGCAGTTGCAGCGCCCAGCGGGTCTCGTCGAAGGAGGTACCGGAGACGCCGGTGCGGGCGAGCCGCGCCAGCGCGGTGGCCGCGTCCCGTTCGGCGTCCCCGCCGCCCAGCACCTCGGCCAGCCGCGCCCGGGGGTTCGCGCCCAGCGCCTGGGTCAGCAGCGGTGCGAGCGGGGCCAGCGGCCCGGCGCTGCCGTACGGCGGGCAGTGGGCGCCCGCGACGAGCGCGCCGTCGCGTTCCGCCTCGGCCGCGAACGCGCGGGCCAGCCTGCTCTTGCCCACGCCCGGGTCGCCGAACAGGGTCACCAGATGGCACGAGCGGTCGCGCACCACCCGGGCGAACGCCATGCGCAGCTGGGCCAGTTCGTCGCCCCGGTCGACCATGGGGACGCCGGGCGGCCCGGCGAGCGTCCGCGTCTGCGGCCGGATCCCGGTCAGCCGCCAGGCGGGCACCGGCTCGGACTTGCCCCGTACGGTCAGCGGCTCCACCGGGACGGTCTCGGCGTGTGCCGCGATGAGTCCGTGGGTGTCGGCGCCGACGAGGATCTGCCCGGCGGGGGCGTGCTGTTCGAGCCGGGCGGCGACGTTGACCGCCTCCCCCGAGACCAGGGCGTGGCCCGCGTCGGCGGCGCCCGAGGTGACCACCTCGCCGGTGTGGATGCCGATGCGCACCGCGATCCGGGCCCCGGTCTCGCGCTCCAGCTCCTCCCCCGACGCCTCGACGGCGGCCAGCATGTCCAGGGCCGCGCGGGCGGCACGCAGCGCGTCGTCCTCGTGCACGACGGGGATGCCGAAGACGGCCATGACCGCGTCGCCGATGAACTTCTCCACGGTGCCGCCGTGCCGCTCCAGGCAGGAGCGCAGCAGGTCGTAGTAGCGCAGCATCACATGGCGCAGCGCCTCCGCGTCGAGCCGCTCGCTGAGCGCCGTGGAGCCGACCATGTCGCAGAAGACGACGGTGATGGTCTTGCGGCTCATGTCGTGCACGGCGCCCCCTTCGTGATGGCGGCCGACGGGTCGCGGCGGGCCGGGCTCAGAAGAGGACCCCGCCGATGATGGGCTCCCCGCTGTGCGCCTCCACCTCGTCGGCGGTGGCGTGGAGCCGTAGCTGTACGGAGATCAGCAGGTCGGCCTCCTCGTCGCTGAGTCCGTGGAGCGCGTCGAGCTGCCCCGGGGTGAGTGCGTCGACGGGGAACCCGGCGGCCCGCAGGGCGTCCAGGCGCTGTGTGTCCGGCATGGTGTCGGCCCTCCCGGTGGGTGGTGGGGGTTGGTCGTCGTCCCGGTGCGGGTTCGGGTGCTCGCTCGAGTGCTCGCTCCGGCGCCGTACGCGCGTGCCGTAGAGCCAGACCACCGCTCCCAGCGCCGCGAGGGCGGGCCCGGCGGTCAGGAACACGAAGCCGACGCCCGCCCAGTCGGCGAGCGCCGCGCCCAGCGGCGGGGCGGCGAGTTGCAGCAGCACCGGGAACGCGTTGGCGATCGCGGTGACCCGGCCGGTCAGCTCCGGGGGCGTCTCGCGGTGCAGTACGTACGGGAAGACGACCATGATCCCGGCGGCGGCGAAGCCGAGCACCCCGGCGATCGGCATCCACAGCCAGACCATGCCGTGGGCGTCGAGGCCGAGGCCGGTGCCGATGCCGCTGACCGCCGCGCCGACCACGATCTGCGCCACGCCCAGCACCACGAACGGCCCCGCCCGCATGACCCGCCCGCTGATCGCCAGGGTGCCGAGCGCCGCGCCGAGCCCCACCGCGGCCACCACATAGCCCAGGGACGATTCGCCGACGCCCAGTTCGCGCATGGCCAGCGGGGAGAGGGTGTCGAAGGTGAGGACGAGGAAGAGGGTCGCCGCGACGCTGCCGATCAGCGCGATCAGCGCGGGGGTGCGGGCGATGAACCGCATCCCCTCGGCGATGTCGGCGCGCAGCCCCGTGCGCCCCGCGGACTCCTCCGCACCGTCCGGCGCGGCCGCCTTCGGGTCCGGCCGGGGTGGCAGTCGTACGGCGGACAGCAGGACCGCGGAGACGACGAACGTCGCCGCGTCCACGATGAACGCCGCCCGCACCCCGAAGCCCGCGATGAGCAGCCCGCTCAGCGCCGGTCCCGCCACCTTGGCGGCCTGGTTGGTGAAGACGGTGAGCGACATCGCGGAGAGCAGATCCGCCTCCGGGACGACGGAGCGCAGCGTGGACTGGTGGACGGGGGTGAACAGGGCCCCGAACGACACCTTGCACACCACGAGCACCAGCAGCACCTGCAGATTGGGCGCGGCGAGATAGCCGAGCGCCAGCCCCGCGCGGATCACATCGCAGCCGACCAGCACCCGTATGCGGTCGCTCATCCGGTCGGCCAGCGCCCCGGCCACCGGGGCGAGCGCCACCATCGGAACGGCCACCGCCACGCTGAGCGCGGCGAGCGCGCCCGCGCCGTGGCCCCAGGTGTAGGTGAGGAGGACGACGAGGGCGAGATAGTCCAGCCAGTCCCCGACGCTGGAGATCGCCTGGCCGCCGTAGAGCAGGCGGAACGGGCGGTGGCGCAGGGCGGCGGTGAGCGAGAGCCGGTCCATCACGCGCTCCCCGTGTCTCGTCGCGTGAACCGGTCGGCGAGTGCACCGAAGGCGGCGACCAGCAGCTGAACGGTGTTCAGGGCGGACACGCCCACCGCGCGCCGCAGCCGGGCGTCGAGCGGCAGGGTGTCGAGCAGCCGGCGCAGGGCATCCCGGTGGCCGGGGTCCTCCTCGGCGTGGCGCGCGAGGGTGCGGAACGCGGCGCGCGGATGTCCGGTGCGCGCGCGTAAGTGCTCGGCCGCCCGGGGGTGCGGAGGATCGCCCTCCAGTACTGCGATGTAGCCGAGCAGGCAGACCGGGTGGAGCTGCCGGATCCAGAAGTACTGGGCGCCCACCAGCGCCGCGACCGGTGCGGGCGGAATCCGCCGCCAGGGCTCGCCGGGGTCGTGGCCGAGGGCGGCCAGGTCCTCGCACACCCAGATGTCATGGCCCCGCTCCTCGGGGATGTGACGCGCCCAGTACGGCACGAGCGCGGCGGCCACCGGGTCGGCCGCCCGGTCGGCGAGCTCCCGGCTGCGGGCGGCGGCGGCCTCCATCACGGGGACGGTCGCGCGGATGATCTGGTGCGTCAGATGCAGGTATTCGGGATAGACGGCGGCCGGGTCCGGCACCGCCCAGACCCGGGCCAGGGTCGCCCGCAGCCCCGGCCGCAGCAGCCCGATCCTGGCGTCGAGCGCGGCGCCCGCCGGGGTCATGACGCACCTGCTTCGTGCCCAAGAGCGGCAAGCTCCCGATACCCCTCGGTCCCGTAACGCCGCAGAAACGCCTCCGCCCCGCCCTCGCGCACCACCTCGTCGAGCCGCCGCTCCACCACCCGCACCCCCGGCCGTTCCAGCAACGCCCCCACCCGCGCGGCGGTCCCCGGCTCGCCCAGAGCGCTCACGCACGCCGCGCAGTAGCCCTCGCAACCGGCGCCCGCGAGCGAGGCCAGATGGCGCGGGCCGAAGGCCCGGATGCCGCGCAGCAGCGGGCGGCTCAGCTGGCGTGCGCGGATCGTCGCCCAGTCGTCGCGCGCGATGTGCCCCAGCCGCAGATGGGCGGGGAGGCGGCCGAGGGCGGCGGCGTCGACCACGTCCTGGTTGCAGCAGGCCGCCACGGTCCCGTCGAAGCACACCACCGGCCACGCGGCGAGCGAGCAGGGGGCGGGCACGCTGCGGTGGGCGACGGCCTCGGCCCCTTGCTCCGGCAGCCAGGTGCGGGCGCGTCCGGCCCGCCGTACGACGGTGACCAGGATCGGCACCCGGTCGTCCAGCTCCCGGCGGATGTCCTCGGCGGCCTGCCGCAGATACGGATCGTCGGGCGTGAGCCCGGTGAGCTGGACGCTGACGTCCTTGCCCTCGTCCAGGAGCCGCCGCAGGACGCGCAGCACGGCGGCGCGCGGCACCTGGCGTTCGTGGAAGGCGTCGACGCTGGCCGCGAAGTGGTCCACCGCGTCGATGGCCCGCCGCACCGGTGCGGGCGTCCGGCCCCGGGCCGCGAAGAACATCCCGGACAGCAGCTGGGTCCGGCCCCCCACCTCCCGTACCCGCTCCGCGATCTCCCGGACCAACTCCGGCCGCAGCAGCGGTTCACCGCCCGTCAACAGGACATACGCGGGGCGGTCGCCCGGGGTGAACGTCCCGACGAAACGCTTCAGCACGGCGGCGTCGATCTGCTCGCTCCCCATCGTGGAGGCGGTCGAGCAGTGCGCGCAGGCGAGCGGGCAGCGCCGGGTGACGGTCAGCAGGACCGCGGCCGCCGGTTCGGCACGGGCCGCGAGCAGGTCGAGCAGATGCACGGGACCACTCCCCCCGGTTCCGGCCTGTGGTGTTTGCCCCGAGGGCAGCTTGGGCCCGGCCGCTTGGGCGCCGGTTTGCGGGCGGTTGCACACCTCTTGCGCCCTCCGGCGACGCTTCCGGAGCACCCGAGTCCTCAGACGTCTGATGACTTCTGTTAGAGTCCACGACGCCATCGGACCTGATCAACAGCCTGCCGGGAGGGACGAGATGGCGAAAGCCTCACGGCTGCGGCACGGGCGCGTGGTGCCGCAGGTCGAAAGCGCCCTGCGCGCGATGCTCGCCGAGGGGCGCTGGCGCCCCGGCCAGCGCCTCCCCAGCGAGGTGACCCTCGCCGCCGAACTGGGCGTCGGCCGCTCCTCCGTGCGCGAGGCCGTCCGGCTGCTGGCCCACGACGGCCTGCTGGACGTACGCCACGGCTCGGGCACCTTCGCCGCCACGGAGCCGCCGGAAGCGCGCGACGTACGGCAGCTGCTGCGCCGCGCCCGGCTGCTGGAGGTCTACGAGGTCCGCCGGGCCCTGGAGGTGGAGGCCGCCCGGCTGGCCGCGCGGCGGGTGCGCCCCGAGGACATCACCCGGCTCACCGACGACCTGAAGCGCCGCCAGAAGGCCGCCGGAGCCGGGCCCGCCGCCTTCGTCGACGCCGATCTGGACTTCCACCGCACGGTCGTGGAGCTGTCCGGCAACGCCGTGCTGCTCGGCCTGTTCACCTCCGTCCTGCCGGCGCTGCGCGAGGAGCTGATCGAGATGGTCGTCCACGAGACCGGTCTGCCCGATCTGACCTGCGCCCATACGGCGCTGCTCGACGCCCTGGCGGACGGCGACCCCGACGCCGCGATCGCCGCCACCGTGAAGAACCTGGAGTCCGTCATGACGCTCATCGCCGAGGAGGCACGATGACGACCGGCACCCCCGTCCTGAGGGCCGACGACGTCGATGTGGTCCGCGACGGCACCCCTCTGCTGCGCTCGATCTCGCTGACCGTCCGCCAGGGCGAACACTGGGCCCTGCTCGGCCCCAACGGCGCGGGAAAATCAACTCTGCTCGGCCTGCTGGGCGCGCACGCCCACCCCACCCGGGGCACGGTGGAGGTGCTGGGCCGCACCCTGGGCCGGGTCGACCTGCGGGAGCTGCGCGCGTACGTGGGCCATGTCGACCCCCGGCATCCGCTGCGCTCCCCGCTGCGGGCGCGGGACGTCGTCCTGACCGGGCTCACCAACACCGTCGAGCCGGTCCCCCGCCGCCACCCCGACCCCGCCCAGCGCGAGCGGGCCGAGCGGCTGCTGACCACCCTGGGCATGGCCGGCAAGCTCGACGCGCGCTGGCCGACGCTCTCCCAGGGGCAGCGCGGCCGGGTGCTGATCGCCCGGGCCCTGATGCCCCGCCCCCGGCTGCTGCTGCTCGACGAACCCGCCACCGGCCTCGACCTGGCCGCCCGCGAACAGCTGCTGGACAGCCTGGACGCCCTGCGGCTCGCCCACCCGGAACTGGCCACGGTCCTGGTGACCCACCACCTGGAGGAGCTGCCCGCGTCCACCACCCACGCCATGCTCCTGCGCGGCGGGCAGTGTCTGGCGTCGGGCGCCGTGGACGAGGTGGTGACCACCGACACGATCACCACGTGCTTCGACCACCCGGTCCGCATCACCCGCACCGACGGCCGCTGGACGGCCCGCACCGTGCGGTCCCCTCATTCGGACGCCGGCGCGGCCATCGCCGCAGCCGGTTCGGGTGCCGGCCGGTAGATGCCCCGCACGCCGTGGGAGCGGGTCAGCTCATCGTCCACCCTCGCATGGCTCGCTGGGAACCGAAGGAGGCTTCACCGAAGCGATGCTGCGGGTGCCGTGTCATGCGGGCTGACTGACAGTGGTGTGCGTGGCGCGGTACTGACCGGGAGGCATACCCACCGCCCTGCGGAAGACGCGGCTGAAGTCGTCGGGACGGGGAAACCCCCACCGGGCGCCTATGGCGTGGACGGGCACATCCTGCTTGGCCGGATCAGCCAGGTCCTTGCAGCAGTGACTGATACGTCGGCGCCGAACGAAGTCGCTCACGGTGGTTCCCTGCTCCTGGAAGATGCGCTGCAGGTACCGCAGGGAGATCTGGTGCGCGGAGGCGATCACGGCCGGTGACAGGGGATAGCCGAGGTGCTCCTCGATGAAGGCGCTGATCCGTAGGAACAGCAGACCCGGCCGGGTGGCAGACGCTGCTGCCGGTGAGCCGTCGAGGTGGTGAGACAGTATGGCCGTGACTAGATCGATACCGATGCCTCCGAGCTGGACTAGCGTTGTTCTGGGCATGGACGAGAAGGCAATAATCGGCGACGTCCCGCAATCTCCCTCCCAGCGCAGCGCGGGCGGGGCTCGTCGGCGCCCGGGTCGTACGCGAAGTCGCCGCCGCGGGCTGGGAGACCACCGCACTGGACCGGGACGCCGATCACACTGGAAATTCCAGCCTCGCCGGGGGCTGGGTTTCTTGGGGGACGACCCCACCCGGTTTCGGGGTTTTCCCGGAGTGTGCCGAGATGTCCGCCGCCCCTATCGTGCGGGCATGTCAACTTTCAGAGCCTTCGCGGTATGTGCGGCAGTGCTCGCCGCCACCGCGACGACCACCGCCGCCGCCGACCCGGACCCGTTAGCCCGCTTCCGCAGCCAGCACGCCGACTGGCACGCCTGCACTCTCGGCCCCGGCGACGAGCTCGGCCAGAAGCTGGACGCCGCCGGCGCCGACTGCGCCGACATCACCGTGCCGCTCGACTATGCCGAGCCCGGTGGTCGCACCATCACCGTCGCCATATCCCGCCTGAAGGCCACCGATACCGCCCACCGCGTCGGCCCACTGCTGCTCAACGACGGAGGACCGGCCGGCCCCAGCCTCCACATGCCACTGACCAAGTCGGAGGTGATGGGAGAGGCCGCCGACCGCTACGACCTGATCGGCATGGACCCACGCTTCGTCGGCCGGAGCACCCCGCTGGACTGCGGCTGGGACCTCGGCTCGGCCCCCCTGCGCTCCGCGGGCGCGAACCGGGCGGCGTACCGCCAGGAGGTCGCCGTCGCGCGCGACCTGGCCGGGCGGTGCAAGCGCGCCCACGGCGACGTGCTGCCGTACGTCACCACCCGCAACACCGCCCGCGACATGGATGTCATCCGCGCCGCCCTTGGGGAGGAGGCCCTGTCCTACCTGGGCTACTCCTACGGCAGTTACCTCGGCGAGGTCTACACCGAGCTCTTCCCCGACCGCACCGGTCGCATGGTGCTCGACGGGGTCATGTCCCCTGAGCACTACAGCCCCACCCTGCTGCGCGGCGCCGAGGCGGCCAACGAGGAGGCCCTGCGCGCGTGGGCGTCCTGGGCCGCCGCACGGCACGCCACCTACCGGCTGGGCGCAACGCGCGGCCAGGTCCTGGCGACCGTGAGGCACATCCTCGACGCCGCCGCGCAGAAGCCGCTGCGGATCGGGGAGGAATACCTGCTGGACGAGCACGTCCTCCCCGCCGTCCTCATCGGCGGCCTCGGCAGCGACCTCGACGAGCAACGCGCCAAACTGGCCGCGACCGTACGGCTGCTGGCGCACGCCGCGGACCGGGAGCCGGTCGAGCCGTCCGAAGCGCTCGCCGGGCAGCTGGAGTTCCTGCTGACCGGGGCAGGCTCGGCCCCCGCCAGCCAGATGACCGCGATCGTCTGCGGCGACGTCGCCGAGCGGCGCGGCGTCGGCAGCTACTGGCGCGCGGTCCAGGCCTCCCGCGAACGGTTCCCCCTCGCCGGGCCGCTGTCCAACAACATCACCCCCTGCGAGTTCTGGGACCGGCCCGCCGAGGCGCCGACCGTACTCGACAACGACGCCCCGGCCCTGCTCGTCAACGCCACCGGCGACCCCCGCACCCTCTACGCCGGCGCCCAGGCCATGCGCGAGCAGTGGCCCAGCTCCCGCCTGCTCACCGTGGACGGCGCCCGCCAGCACGGCCTGTACGGCGAGTACGGCAACGCCTGCGTCGACGAGCGCGTCAACGCCTACCTGCGCACGGGGCGGCTCCCCGCGCACGACCTGACCTGCGAGGCGTAGCCCTCCCTGGCAGCGACATTCGGCATCGCGGGCGGAGCTGACGTCACCGGGGCGCGCACACCGAGACCGGCCTCGGGGAACATCGGTGCAGTACCAGCGAGAACGATCATGGTCCGTCTGTAGCCGTTGGGAGAGCGTTGACGCGGTTCTCGTACCCGCGATGGGCCTTGCGTTGGACCTCGCGCCCGCTGGCCGACGCTCTCCCAGGGACAACGCGGCCGGGTACTGATCGCCCGCGCGCTGATGCCCCGTCCCCGGCCGCTGCTGCTCGACGAACCCGCCACCGGCCTCGACCTGGCCGCCCGCGAACAGCTCCTGGACAGCCTGGACGCGCTACGGCTCGCCCACCCGGAACTGGCCACGGTCCTGGTGACCCACCATCTGGAGGAGCTGCCCGCGTCCACCACCCACGCCATGCTCCTGCGCGGCGGGCAGTGCCTGGCGTCGGGCGCCGTGGACGAGGTGGTGACCACCGACACGATCACCACGTGCTTCGACCACCCGGTCCACATCACCCGCACCGACGGCCGCTGGACGGCCCGCACCGTGCGGTCCCCTCAACCGACCGCGGGCGCGGCCATCGCCTCGGCCGACTCGGGGGCCCTTCGGTAGACGCTCCTCACATCGCGGGGGCCCTGGTCTCGTATGGCCGGGGAGCCTTGTCGAGGTCTTCTGCCGGACCGGCCTCGACCAGGTGGGCAGGTCAGTCGTCGATTGCCTGGTAGAGCGTGGTCCAGAAGTCGTGGATGGCCCGCGCCGAATCCGGGGTGGACATCCCGGTCTGGGTGAGCAGGATGCCGACGAGCTGGTTGTCCGGGTCGGCGAATGTGGTGGTGCCGGCTCCGCCGTCCCAGCCGAACTGGCCGATGGGCGCGTAGTCGCCGCGGTAGGTGCGCACCGCCATCCCGAAGCCCCAGCCGCCGTGCTGCCCCTGGCCGTGTGACAGATGGACGATGTTGCGGGCCCAGGCTTCCCGGGCGGCCAGCTGCTCGGAGGTGAGGCGGTTGGTGGTCATCAGCTCGACGGCGGGCCGGGACAGGATCCGTTGGGTGCCGTGCGTCCCGTGGTTGAGCAGCATCCGGAAGTAGGCGTGGTAGTCGTCGACGGTTGAGTCGAGTCCGCCACCGCCTGACGGGAACGCCGGGGGCTTGCTGTGGTGTCCCCCTTCGACCTCGTCCGCCACGATGAACTCTCCGGTCTGCGGATCGGGGGCGTACAGGGGCGGCAGCCGGTCGATCTTGTCGGCGGGCACGTGGAAACCGGTGTCCTTCATGCCCAGCGGATCGAAGATACGTTCGCGCAGGAAGGTCTCGAACGACTGGCCGGTGACCCTGGCCACCAGCACGCCGAGCAGGTCGTCGCTGACGTTGTACAGCCATCGCTCGCCGGGCTGGTACATCAGCGGCAGCGTCCCCAGGCGACGCATCCACTCATCCGGTTCCGGCGCCGGCAACATCCATTCCGTGCCGTAAACCCCCTGCTCGAAGAACGCGCTCATCATGGGGGAGCCCATCGCCGTCGTATCCAGTCCGAGCCCGCACGTGGAAGTGAGCAGGTCCCGCACGGTGATCGGACGCCGCGCCGGCACGGTCTCCTCCAGTGAGCCGTCGGCCCGCTTGAGCACCCGCCGGTCGGCGAGTTCGGGCAGCCACTGGTCTATCGGGTCGTCCAGCCGCAGCCGGCACTCGTCCAGCAGGACCATCGCCGCCGACACCGCGACCGGCTTGGTCGTCGAGGCCATCCGGAAGATGGTGTCCCGGCGCATCGGTAAGCCACCGTCATGACGCATCGTCCCGATCGCTTCGACGTGTACCTCCTCGCCCCGGCCGACCAGGGCTACGAGCCCCGGAATCTTCCCGGACTCGACATGCCGTGCCAGCACCTCGCGCAGTCTGCGCAGCCCTGCTTCGGAGAAGCCGTTATTGCCTTTTCCCATCATGAATCTCCTTGCACACAGTGTTCGATCTCGACGCCGCTGACATGCGGCGGGAGGTGGCCGACCGGGCATGACCCCGTGGCCGTGTGGTGCGGACAGGCGATGAAAGTGGCGCTCGGCCCTCCCGGAGCACGATGCGCCGTGCCGCTATCAGACCGTCTTGTCTTCTCTTCCGGTCTCTTCGCCGGCGGCGCGCTCGATGTCGTCGGTCAGCTGCTTCCGCGCCCGGGCGGGGACATAGCCACCCTCCGAGTAGTTCTGGGTGAACGCCTCGACGAACTCCACCGGGTCCGCCCCGACGACCTCGCGGATCGGCGTTCCGTCCGCCGCGGCCTGTTCGAACAGGTCGGCGAGATCTTCGAACATCGACGCACTGCCGTCGGCGTCCGACGGCACGAAGTGCATCAGGTACCGCTCGATCGCTTCGACCGTCGCGCGGTAGTTCTCGGGAAGCTCCTTGACGCGCGCCTTGTACGCCCTCCAGCGCTTCCTGGGCCCGATCACCTTCGAGACGAAGCCGCTCTTTTCGACGTCGGACATGGTTACCCGCCCTCCCCTTCGCGGAGCTGTTCCAGTCGTTCCGTGAGGAAGCTCCAGGTCCTCCAGAACTCTTCGAGGTACTCCCGCCCCTGAGCGTTGAGGGAGTGCACCTTGCGTGGCGGCCCCTTCTCGGAGGGGACCTTCTCCACGTCGACCAGGCCGCGCTTCTCCATCCTGACGAGCAGCGCGTAGATGGTCCCTTCGGCGATATCGGGGAAACCCTGCTCCCGCAGTCGTGCCGTGATCTCGTAGCCATAGGCGGGCCGACCGGACAGGGACGCGAGAATGACGCCCTCCAGCGTGCCCTTGAGCATCTCCGTCAGCAGCTTGGCCATAGTGGGGGTGTCGGCGAAGGCCGGGTGGCCCCTTTCAGCCTGCGCGTGTCTCGCCCGCACAACCTCGGTCTCGCCGGGTCACCGGCAGGCAACAGTCAGGACGGCCCATTCCACGGAGAGCCACGAAGCGAGCCGGCTACGACTCCATTCCCCATCGCGCCCGGGTATGAGTGTCCAAGCTGTCATGTGGGCCCACGCGGGAGAGTTCGGCACCGCCGCGCCCCAGGGCCACGATGACAGGACGGGCTCCACGGCTGCTGTGGGGCGACGTCCACACAGCGATGAGACTGCGCTGCCCGGAAACCTCGATACGGCGGGCACCGATGAGAACGTGACGCACATCCCGCCCGAGGCGCACTTTGACACACGCGATCCGTGGGGCCGCGATGAGGGAGCGGGGAAGGTCAAGACCGCGGGTAAGGCTGAGGACGCCCCCGCCGTCGCACACGTCGAGCACATCGACGTTGACAGGATCGTCCCCTGAGCCGCTGCCGCCCCCCACATACCGCCACTGCTCGCCATGCCACTCCACGAGCGCAAAATGCTCACGCGTCCGCGGTGACTTCGGACGCCACACGATCCAGATCGCCCCGACACCGGCAGTGACGTCGACATCGGCCGACATCACATTCAGCACGCGCCGAGGCATCCACCACGGCTGGAGCTCATCTCCCGCCAGCGCCCGCCTCACCACACCCCGCAGAAAAACCTCCCACCGGGGCCCCGTCCACACGGCCTCTCCCCATGCCTGCATGCGCCTGCGATACCCGGCGCACGAGGGCGTCAAGCCCCGAGCCGCTGAGGCAACGCCTCACGCCGGGCCATGAGAGATGTCACCAATATCCGGGACGGGCGCGGAACTTCAGTTCCCGAGCGCCGCCTTGCGCAGGGATCGCTCGGCGATCCGGGCAGCCGCTGACGGGGGCAGCAGGCGACCGAAGACGAAGGTCTGGAACGTGTTGAGACGGCCGTCGACGACTGCCGGGCCCCGGCCGCGCAAGGCGGACATCACGGTGTCCGCGACGAGATCGGGCCCGCGCTTGCCCGGCACGCGCCGGGTGTTCATCGCGGTGTCGGTGGGACCGGGGCTGACCGCCACGACCCGCACCCCCGTCGTCCTCGTCTCGGCCCACACCGCCTGGGTGAAGGACAGCACGAACGCCTTCGAGGCCGCGTAGGCGGCCACATACGGAGCGGGCGCGTACGCACCGGTGCTCGCGATGTTGACGATCGCTCCCCTCCCCCGCGCGACCATGGCGGGCAGCAAGAGCGCCGTCAGCTCCGCCACCGCGCCGGCATTGAGGTCGACCAGGCCCCGCACCCGCGCGGGATCGCTGTCGGCGACCGGCGCCATCAGGCTGGCGCCGGCATTGTTGACCAGCACGTCGACCTCGGTTCCCGCATCCGTCAGCCACTCGGCCAGCCGGGAAGGAGCACCCTGGTGCGACAGGTCCACAGCGAGCGTCGACACCTGGGCCCCGTGCTCGGCATGCAGCCGCTTGGCCGCCGCCTCCAGGCGTGCGCCGTCCCGTGCGACCAGGACCACGTCCATGCCCTGCCTGGCCAGCCGCTCGGTGATCGCGGCCCCGATGCCTGTCGCCGCGCCGGTCACGACCGCGGTTCGCCGCCTCGTCTCTTCTTTCGTCTTCATGATCGGAACGGTAAACTCTGACATTAACGTGAATGTCAAGGCTGGCTCGATGGAGGAGACGGCGTGCGCATCGGAGAACTCAGCAGGGCCACCGGGGTCAGCGCCCGTTCGCTCCGGTACTACGAGGACCAAGGGCTGCTCTCCAGCGACCGCCGCTCCAACGGATACCGGGACTACGGTGAGGAAGCCGTACGCCAGGTCGCCTTCATCCAGGACCTCTACCGCGCGGGACTGCCCTCCCAGATCATCCGGGACATCCTTCCCTGCACCGCACCGACACCGCCCGCAGGCGAGTGCACACAACTCCTGGCCCGCGTCCGGCAGGTCCGCGACGAACTCGCCCGCCAAGAGCAGCAGATCGCTCAGCGCCGTGAGATGCTCGACCGGTACCTCTCGGGCGCGGCGGCCCCCGCCAGCCTCGGCGGCCAACCCCACTGCCGAGAGGGCTGAGCGGCGGAGCAGCCGGTGACAGGCAGCGCGCCGATCTGGTGACCTCACCGTGCTTCACTCGGCCAAGGCCGCAGGTCACCACGTGCTGCTGGTGACAACCATCGTGCGTCGGCTCACCGCATCATCGCTGCTCGTGGGCGTCGACCTGCCGCAGCGGTTGGTTCCGCGTACTTCTCCGCCGAACACCTCGCCTGGCTGCGTGAACGCGGACTCGTCCCGCGCCTCACACGGCCCGGGATGGATCTCCCGACACAACGATGAGTTTGGGCTCGGACACAGGTCGGTACCGATGAGCACTCCACACGAACGAGAGGAAGGTCCCGTCATGGCGACATTCGTGACCATCGGATATGGGGACCAAGACGGCTACGACCGTACCGACGCGGCGGTGCGCGACGAGGCACACGCGCATGACGCCCGCCTGCTTGAGGCCGGTGCCGTGATGGGCATCGCCGGCTCGCCTGTACAGGTGCGCAACCACGACGGTGCCCGCTTGACCGTGGAAGACGGTTCCTTCATGTCCTCGGCCCTCCCGGTGGCCGGGTTCGGGATCATCGAAGCAGCGACCATCGAGGAGGCCGTCGAACTCGTGTCGAAGACCCCATGCGCGGTCACGCAAGGGGTGGTCGAGGTCTGGCCATTGCGGGAGGTTCCGTAGAGCGTTCGGAGCAGAGGCCGACGGAACACTCAGCATCTCCGTGCGCGTCGGGAGTCCTACTCCTTGAGGTCACAGACCCCGCTGCCGCCCTGCCCGCCGGTCGAGCCCGCGCAGGGGCCCCGCAGTCTCCGCAGACCGGGGGCACCCGCGTTCCGCGCATCCGGAGATGATGCCCGGGACCTCAGGACACCGGGCGGGAATCCGACCAGACGCTCTCGAACTCCTCCCGGTAGGTGCCGAAGAGCCCGCCGTCGCCCTCGTTCGGGTCGCGCCCCTCGCGCACCACCTCGCGCCCCCGGCCGCCGCCGCGCAGGACCAGGACCGGGGCCTCCATGCCGCGCGCCTTGCGCAGGTACGACTGGACGACCGCGAGCCCGTCCGAGCCGTCGCCGTTGACCAGGTAGGCGGTGAAGCGGGGGGTCTCGTCGAAGACGTGGATCTCGAAGGCGCCCGGGTCGCGCAGGGCGGCACGCACCCGGCGCATATGGAGGATGTTCATCTCCACCGAACGGCTCAGCTCGCCCTTCTTCAAACCCAGCTCGCGCTCCCGGCGCCGTACCGCGCTGCTGGCGGGGTTGAGGAACAGCAGCCGGGCCCGGCAGCCGGCCTCGGCGAGCCGGACCAGGCGGCGGCCGGAGTAGTTCTGGACCAGGAGGTTGAGCCCGATGCCGACCGCGTCCAGCCGCCGGGCGCCCGCGAACAGGTCCTCGACGGGCAGCTGCCGCTGGAGCCGCACCCGGTCGGGGTGGACGCCGACCACGTCCGCGTAGCGGTCGCCGACCAGATCCTCGACCGCGTCGATGGGCAGCCGGTCGGTGGCGGGGTTTCCGGTGCCGCTGCCGAGGATCTCCAGCAGCCGGGCCGAGGCCCGCTCGGCCTGGGCCAGCACGGTTCCGGACAGGGCGCGGTTGCGGGAGACGACGTTACGGGCGACCTCCAGCTCGTCCAGGGCCAGCTCCACCTCGCGGCGGTCGTCCAGGTAGGGCTCGAAGCACGGCCAGTGCTGGACGAGGAGTTCGCGCAGCTGGGGCAGGGTGAGAAAGCTGAGCGTGTTGTCGTCGGCCGGGTCGAGCAGATAGCCCTTGCGGCGGCTCACCTCCCGTACCGCCACGGCCCGCTGCACCCACTCCTGGCCGGCCGGTCCGGCGGCGGCGATGACCCAGTCGTCGCCGTGGACCGGTTCGTAGATCGGCCGGAGCACCGCGCCGACGACCGCGCGCAGCCGCTGTTCGACCAGATTCAGCCAGATGTAGGCCCGCCCGGCCCGGCGTGCGCGCGTCCGCACCTCGTCCCAGGCGTCCGCGCCCCAGTCCAGTTCCGCTCCGATCTCCATCGGACGCACCAGGGACACCGCACCGGGGGGTGCCTCGGTGGAGCCGTCACCCCCGGGACCTCCGTCACCAGGGGGCAGCTCCAGCCCGCCCGAGCTCACCTGCACACCGCCTTCCGCCCCCGCTCCAACGATCACCGCAGACTACTGCTCAGGCGGGGGCGGTGCGACACTCCGGTCGGCCCGAAGGTCAACCTTAATCTTCTGTATGGCCGTTGTGACCGGCGAGTGCGGGAGGCGTGAGCGGGTTCATCGCGGTCACGTCGCGGGGTGCGAGTTGGAAGCCCTGCCAGTGCAGCGGCATCGGTTCCTGGTCCTCGTCACGGGCGATGTGGTGGAACCCGATGTTGACCCACACGACCGGGTGGGTGAGCGTCTGGCCGTTGACCCACTTGTCGACGCTCTTACCGGCCCGGGCACCGCAGTTCGCCAGGTTGTTGCTCGCAAACTGTTCACATTTGTTGTACTGCGTGAAGTAGACGTCGTGCTTGGTGAAGCTGCGTCCCTGGTACTTGGTGGTGTGGCCGGGCACGATCTCGTAGCTGCGCGGATGGCCGTCCTTGTTCTTGCCCGCCGTGCTCACCACCCGCCACCACCGGGACCCCGCCGCGTCGCCCGCCAGCTCCTTGCCGACCCGGGTGCGGGTGGTCTTGGTCGTGGGGATCCGGCCGGCGACGGCCGTGGTCTTGGAGTCGTACTGCTCGACCTTGCTCTTCGGCGAGCCGTCGAGGCCGAAGTTCAGCCGCCAGAAGACGTTGTGGGCGTGGCTGGTGGCGTAGTCCTTGGCGCCCTTGCCGATCGGCCAGCCGCGGCCGTCGCCCGCGTCGTAGTCCATCGGGGAGAGCGTGCCGGTGGCGCCGACCTGCATCGACATGGTGCCGTCGCCCGCGAACCGCCACTCGGTGATGTACTCGTACCAGCCGACCTGGTTGACGGTGTAGACCAGCAGGTCCTTGCCCTGGGCCTGGTAGAGCTTCTGGCCGTCGTTCATCCGGTAGGCGTGGCCGCGGGCCCGGGTGGTGGCGCACAGCCCCTTGATGTCCGGGTGGGCGGGGTCCCAGGCGTCCGGCACCCGCACGGTCTTGATGGTGCCGCCGGGGCACTCGGCCGGAGCCAGCTGCTGCAGCCCCTGGGCGAATCCCTGCCCGGTGAGGTCGTCGTACTCGGCCTTGCCGTCGTCGTACGGGACGTGGATCTGGCCGATTTTCGCCGAGGTCAGCACCTTGATGGGACGGGCCTCGCCCTTGGGCTGGTACGAGACGTTGTCGAGCACCAGCCCGGCCTTGCTCTCGTAGTGCCAGCACATTCGCCAGACGGTGCCGCCGTCCAGGGTCTCCTGGATCTTGTACGCGGCGCTGCAGTCCGCGGCGGCCGCCGGGGCCTTGGCGGGTGCCTGCGGCGCGGCCTGTGCCGGTCCGGCGGCGACCGCCACCGAGCCGATCAGCGCCGAGGCGCCGAGGGCCGCCGCGAACCGGTTACGGGCCCGGCGCAGCCTTCTTTCACGCATGGAGGTGTGCTCCTGTCACAAAGGGGGGTGGAGGGGCGTACGCGGGTGTCCTACGAGCCCAGCCGGGCGACGGACCGGGCGCTCAGGTCGATGACCAGCTGCCGGGTGTCGATCCAGGGGCCGCCCGCCACCCTGGTGAACAGCCGCACGCAGCGGTGCTTGCCGCAGTCCCGGGTGGCGGCGGGGCCCGGGGCGTCCACGCCCGTGCGGTAGACGAAGCCGGTGACGGCCAGCTGGTCGGGGCTGGTCAGCGTCTTGCCGGTGGCGTCCTTGAAGTCCTTCTTCAGCCCCTCGCCGAGCTTGTCGGCGATCAGCAGCCGGGCCGCCTCGCGCGCCTCGTCCCGGTTGGGCGGCGGCTGGACGCCGCGCTGGGTGTCGGTGTGCTCGACCTTGCCCGAGCCCAGGTCGACGGTCTTCGTCACATAGGTGTTGTCGCTGTAGTCGTAGTACGTGACGTCGGCCCGGCGGGGCGGATCGGCGGCGCCGACCTCGTCGGGGGTCAGCTCGGCGAGGTCGGTGGAGAGCTGCTCCGGGCCCTTGCCGCCCTTGACGTCCTTGCCGCTGTCCCGGAAGCCACGGCCGAGCGCGAGCGTCCGGGCGCGGTTCAGCTCGGCGTCGGTGAGCGGGTCCCGGCCCGTGCCGGTCTTCCGCTGGGCGGGCGCGTCCTCGACCACGCCGGGCAGCTGCCGGGCCGCCTGCCCCTGCTCCGCCGCGGAGCCCTGCGGTCCGCCGCCGCGCCCCTCCTTGCCGGAGGCGCTGTCCGGCAGCGTCACCCCGACCATGACCGCCGTGGCCGTGGCGGCCACGGCCACGCCCGCCATCACTCTTCCCAGATGGCGATGGTTCAACTTGCGCAAGGTTCTTCCCCAATCCCCCCGGCGATCCCATCTATCCGTATGCCCTGCCATAGCGGGATATCGCATACGTCAAGGTCACTCGGTAGGACGAACCGATATGGCCGTAGGTTGCCTCCCGCTCGAGGAAGTTCCGCCGAAACCACCGCTCTCCCAGTGAAGTTGGGAAAGGATGCGTCGTCGGTCGGTTCGGTCCGGGGCGGGCGGTGCTCGCGGCCCCGGGAGGAGAAGTGGAAGAGTCGTCGTATGCAGGTCTGGCCGGGACACGCTTATCCCCTGGGCGCCACGTACGACGGCGCCGGAACCAACTTCGCGGTGTTCTCCGAGGCCGCCACGCGCATCGAGCTGTGTCTGCTGCACGACGACGGCTCGGAGACGGCCGTCGAGCTGCGCGAGACGGACGGGTTCGTGCGCCACGCCTATCTGCCGGGCATCATGCCGGGCCAGCGCTATGGCTTCCGGGTCCACGGCCCGTACGCACCGGAGAACGGCGACCGATGCAATTCCGCCAAGCTGCTGCTGGACCCGTACGCCAGGGCCATCAGCGGGAAGATCGACTGGGGCGAGGAGGTCTACGGCTACCACTTCCACCGGCCGGACAAGCGCAATGACCTGGACTCGGCCCCCCACACGATGGCCTCGGTCGTGGTCAATCCGTACTTCGACTGGGGCGACGACCGGCCGCCGCGCACCGACTACCACCGCACGGTCATCTACGAGGCCCATGTGAAGGGCCTGACCATGCGCCATCCGCGGCTTCCGGAGGAGCTGCGCGGCACCTACGCGGCGCTGGCCCATCCGGCGATCATCGAACACCTGACGGAGCTGGGCGTCACCACGCTGGAGCTGATGCCCGTACACCAGTTCGTGCACGACCACCGGCTGGTCGACGAGGGCCTCGCCAACTACTGGGGCTACAACACCATCGGCTTCTTCGCCCCGCACAACACCTACGCGTCCTGGGGCGACCGGGGACAGCAGGTGCTGGAGTTCAAGTCGGCGGTGCGGGCGCTGCACCAGGCGGGCATCGAGGTCATCCTCGATGTCGTCTACAACCACACCGCCGAGGGCAACCACCTGGGCCCGACGCTCTCCTTCCGGGGGCTGGACAACGCCTCGTACTACCGGCTGAGCGAGGACCGGCGGTACTACATGGACACCACCGGCACCGGAAACTCCCTGCTGATGCGGAGCCCGCACGTCCTCCAGCTGATCATGGACTCGCTGCGGTACTGGGTGACCGAGATGCGGGTGGACGGCTTCCGCTTCGATCTGGCGGCGACCCTGGCCCGTCAGTTCCACGAGGTGGACCGGCTGTCGTCGTTCTTCGACCTGGTGCAGCAGGACCCGGTGGTCAGCCAGGTGAAGCTGATCGCCGAGCCGTGGGACGTCGGTGAGGGCGGCTACCAGGTGGGGAACTTCCCGCCGCTGTGGACCGAGTGGAACGGAAAGTTCCGGGATACGGTGCGCGATCTGTGGCGCGGTGAACCCCGCACCCTGGCCGAATTCGCCTCCCGGCTCACCGGCTCCTCCGACCTCTACCAGAACGACGGCCGCCGCCCGCTCGCCTCCGTCAACTTCGTCACCTGCCACGACGGCTTCACCCTGCGCGACCTGGTGAGCTACGACGAGAAGCACAACGAGGCCAACGGGGAGTCCAACCAGGACGGCGAGAGCTACAACCGCTCCTGGAACTGCGGCGCCGAGGGCGAGACCGACGACCCCGGGGTGCGCGCCCTGCGCCGCCGTCAGATGCGCAACTTCATCGCCACCCTGATGCTCTCCCAGGGCGTGCCCATGCTCAGCCACGGCGACGAGTTCGCCCGCACCCAGGGCGGCAACAACAACGCGTACTGCCAGGACAACGAGACCTCCTGGGTGCGGTGGCCGCTGACCGGCAAGGACGCGACCGACGAGGACCGGGAGGCCCAGGAGCTGCTGCGTTTCACCCGCTCCCTGATCTGGCTCCGCCGCGACCACCCCGTCTTCCGCCGCCGCCGCTTCTTCCACGGCCGCCCGGTGGAGGGCACCCACGACGAGCTGTCCGACATCGCGTGGTTCACCCACGAGGGCGAGGAGATGCGCCAGCGGGACTGGCAGGCCGCCCACGCCAAGTCCCTCGCGGTCTTCCTCAACGGCAACGCGATCTCCGAGCCGGGCGTGCGGGGCGAGCGCATCACCGACGACTCGTTCCTGCTGCTCTTCAACGCCCACCACGAGCCCCTGGACTTCGTCGTGCCCGTCGACCACGGCAAGCAGTGGCAGGTCATCGTGGACACGGCGGTCCCCGAGGGCGTGGAGCCCGGCAGCGGCCAGAAGGTCGCCGCGGGCGACCGGCTGACCCTGGTCGACCGCAGCCTGATGGTCCTCCAGCGCCCGGCCTGAGGTCATCGGCCGTCCTGCCGGCGAGCCGCCTCACGGGCTCGGGCGACCTGCCGTACCGGCGAACGCGTGCGCCCGGATGGGGGTCCGGACGGGGGTCCGGCATCTCTTGAGCCGCCCCTTGTGGGTACGTACGTTCATATGACGGCTGACCGCACCGTGCCCACCGCCACCTACCGGCTGCAGCTCCAGCCCGGTTTCCCCTTCGCGGCCGCCGAGCGGGCCGTGCCGTATCTGGCCTCGCTCGGCGTCTCCCATCTGCACCTGTCACCCGTGCTGGAGGCCCGCCCCGGGTCGACGCACGGCTACGACGTCGTGGACCACACCGCCGTACGGGCGGAGCTGGGCGGCGAGCAGGGGCTGCGCGCCCTCGCCCGTACCGCCCGGGCCCACGGCCTGGGGCTGATCGCCGACATCGTGCCGAACCACATGGCGGTCCCCGTGCCGGAACGGCTCAACGGGCCGCTGTGGGAGGTGCTGCGGGACGGGCCCGAGTCGGCATACGCGCGGTGGTTCGACATCGACTGGGCCGAGCACGGCCGCAAGGTGCTGCTGCCCGTGCTCGGCGGGCCGCTCGGCGACGAGTGGGAGCGGCTGCGACCCGGGGACGACGGGGTGCTGCGCTACTACGACCACGAGTTCCCGCTGCGGCCCGGCACCGAGCGGCTGCCGCCGGCCGAGCTGCTGGACGCCCAGTGGTACCGGCTCGGCTGGTGGCGACTGGCCCGCACCGAGCTGAACTACCGCCGCTTCTTCACCATCTCCGAGCTGATCGCGGTGCGCGTCGAGGACCCGGAGGTCTTCGACGCGACCCACGGCACGCTGCTGGAGCTGGTGCGCGACGGGGTGCTCGACGGGCTCCGGGTGGACCACCCGGACGGCCTCGCCGACCCCGAGGGCTATCTGCGGGCGCTGGACGCGGCGGTGCGGGCCGCGACGGGCGGCGACGGCCGCTGGACCGTCGTGGAGAAGATCCTCGCCCGGGACGAACCGCTGCCCGCCCACTGGCCCGTCGCCGGGACGACCGGCTACGACGCGCTGCACCACATCGACGGCCTCTTCGTCGACCCGGACGGGCTGGAGAAGCTGACCGCCGCCTACCGCGCCTTCACCGCCGCCCCGCCGGACGAGGGCGGCGACTGGGCGGCCACGGTCCACCGCGCCGCCCGGCACGTCGTCCGCCACGAACTGGCCGCCGAGGTGGAGCGCCTGACCCGCACCGCCTCCCGGATCTGCGCCGCCTCGCCGCCGCTGCGCGACCACGCGCCCTGGGCGCTGCGCACGGCGATCCGCGCGCTGCTGGTACGGCTGCCGGTCTACCGCCCGTACGCCACCGTCGACGCCCCGGCGGCGGAGGCGGACGCCCCGGACGCGGCGATGCTGCACCGGGCCGCGCGGGACGCCCGTACCGCCTTCACGGCCACGGCCTTCACGGTCGAGGCGGAGGCCCGGGCGGTGGACACCGTACGGGACGCGGCCCTCGGCAGGCTCGGCGACGGCCCGGACCACCGCGACTTCTGCGCCCGCTTCGCCCAGACCGCCGCCGCTCTGCGCGCCAAGTCCGTCGAGGACACCGCCTTCTACCGCTACACCCCGCTGCTCTCGGCGGCGGAGGTGGGCGGCGACCCGGGGCGCCCGGCCGTCTCCCCCGAGGAGTTCCACGTCTTCGCCGCCCGCCTCTTACGTGACTGGCCCACGACCGGCACGGTGCTGTCCACCCACGACACCAAGCGCAGCGCGGACGTACGGGCCCGCATCGCCGCCCTCACCGAGTCCCCGGCCCGTTGGGGCCGGCTGCCGGCGGACCTTTCACCTCATCCGGATGCCCCCGATCCGCAGCTCGCCTGGACGGCCTGGCAGACCGCGCTCGGCCTGGGCACCGCGGACGCTCAGCGGCTCGTACCGGCGATGCTCAAGGCGGTCCGGGAGGCGGGGCTGCGCACGACCTGGACCGAGCAGAACGCCGCGTACGAGGACGCCGTGACCGCCTACCTGGAGTCCGGCCCGTGGGCGGCGCTGGACGCCTTCGCGTCCGACATCGCCGCCCCCGCCCGGGTCAACACGCTCGGCGCGGCCCTGCTGCACCTGACCATGCCGGGCGTGCCCGACCTGTACATGGACACCGAGCGCGCCTACCGGGCCCTCGTCGACCCGGACAACCGCCGCCCGCCCACGCTGGACGGCCACGCCGCTGACGACCTGTCCGCCGAGAAGCTGCTGCTCACCCGGGCCGCGCTGCGGCTGCGCCGGGACCACCCGTCGTGGTTCGGCCCCGGAAGCGGCTACACCCCCCTGATCGCGGCAGGCCCGGCGTCCCCCCACTGCGTGGCCTTCCTCCGTACGGACGGCACGAGCGGCGGGGGCGGTGGCGCGATCACCGTCATCACCCGCCTCTCCCGTCGCCTGGCCGAGGCGGGCGGCTGGGACCCCCGCACCCGGCTGCCCCTGCCCCCGGGTCACTGGCGGGACCTGCTGACCGGCCGGGCGGCCGGTGGAGCGACCCCGCTGGCCGAGCTGCTGGACCGGCTCCCGGTGGCCCTCCTGGTCCGTGACTGAGGACAGGGCGCGCGTGTTCGTGTCCTGAAGCATTTACAGTCACACCCCCGCGCGCTACGTTCACAAGGAAATTGGGAGCGCTCCCATACCGACGGTTCCTCACCCGATCACGTCGAAGGGAAGACCAGCGCAATGGCTCGACGATTACTGGCCCCCGCACGCCCCCCACGCCCGCCGGGCAGCCCCCGCGCCCGCAGATCCGCCCTGCTGGTACTGCTCTCCGTACTGCCCGCCCTGGGCCTCGTCTTCTTCTCCGGAGGCAGCGCCTCCGCCCACGGCGCACCCATGGCGCCGGGCAGCCGCACCTATCTGTGCTGGAAGTACAGCCTGTCCAGCACCGGTGAGGTCAAGCCGACCAACCCGGCCTGCAAGGCCGCGTTCGACAAGAGCGGCGCGACCCCGTTCTACAACTGGTTCGCGGTGCTCCGCTCGGACGGCGCGGGCCGGACCAAGGGCTTCATCCCCGACGGCAAGCTGTGCAGCGGCGCCGCCACCGTCTACGACTTCTCCGGCTTCGACCTGGGCAGCAAGGACTGGCCGGTGACCCATCTGACGTCCGGCAAGTCGATGCAGTTCTCGTACAACGCCTGGGCCGCGCACCCGGGTTCGTTCCGCAGCTACGTCACCAAGAACCCGATCGACCCGACGAAGCCGCTCACCTGGAACGACCTGGAGGACCAGCCGTTCGACACGGTGACCAACCCGCCGCAGTCCGGTCCGGTCGGCACGGTCGACGGCAAGTACACGTGGAACGCCACCCTGCCCTCGGGCAAGAGCGGACGCCACATCATCTACACCGTGTGGACCCGCTCGGACAGCCAGGAGACCTTCTACAGCTGCTCCGACGTGGTCTTCGACGGCGGCAACGGCGAAGTGACGGTCCCGGGCGCCACCTCCGGCGGCAGCGACCCCACCGACCCGCCGACCTCCAAGTGCACCGCGACCCAGAAGACCACCAGCGCCTGGAACGGCGGCTACCAGGCCGAGGTGACGGTGACCAACTCCGGCGCCACGCCCATCTCCTCGTGGATGGTCGACTGGACCCTGCCCGCCGGACAGCGGGTCGACAGCGCCTGGAACGGCAAGCTGACCACCAGCGGCACGGCGGCCTCGGTCACCAACGCCGACTGGAACGGCTCCCTGTCCGCCGGGGCCTCGACCACCTTCGGCTACGCCGCCAGTGGCGGATCCCCGGACACCGCGGCCGCCCCGATCTGCATGGTGCACTGACCCTGCCCGAAGAGTCCTGTCCGCGTGCCCCTGATCCGCTCGCAATATGTCAGGTGCACCTCACCCAGCCGGTCTGCCGCCCCCGTCCCCTCCGGACGGCAGACCGGCCCGGCGGCTTCCGCGTCGGGTCGACGACACGGGACGGGGGAGGTCGCGTCAGCGGTGCCGGAAATGGCGTGGACAGGGGCGCGTCGGCGTCCTTAGGCTGCGCAGCACGCCCATGAGACGAGGAAGGAGGCGTCGAGCCATGAACATGTTCGTCATTCCGCGCTCCCGCCCCTTCCCCCCAGGGCGTACCCCCGTCTGATCAGGCATCCGACCGGGAGCGCATCGCGTATCCGGAAGGATCACCATGACCGATCTGGTCATCCGCGCGCTCACCGAGAGCGACGCGCATCTGTTTCACGCCCTGTCCGGCCCCGCGCTCGTCGGCCGCGGCCGTTTCGGGCATACGTACGCCACCGTCGGCCAGGGCGGCGACTACCGGCCCGAGTGGTCGTGGGTGGCGCTGCGCGGGGAGCGGGTGGTGGCCCGTGCCGCGTGGTGGGGTGGGCCGGAGGACACCGCTCCGGTGGCGCTGGACTGGTTCGACTTCGCCGAGGGCGAGGCCGAGGCCGCCGCGGAGCTGCTGCGCGCCGCTCCCCTGCGCGCCGAGTACAGCCTGCTGGCGCCGCCCGGCTGGCGCGACCGGCCGGAGGAGAGCGCGGCGGTGCGGGCCCGGGTCGACGCGGCCGTGGCGGGCGGGCTCAACCCCCTGGTCGAGCGCTACCGCTACGAGTGGACGCCCGCCCTCGGGCTGCCCGAGCGGCCGGGGCGGCTGGAGTTCCGGCCGGAGCCCGACGACGCGGTGATCGCCGACGTACTGCGCCAAGTCCACCGGGGCACGCTGGACGCACACGACCGGCGGACCATCGCCGAGAGCGGCATGGAGGCCGCGGTCGCCGAGAACCTGCGGCTGTTCCACTGGTTCCCGTCGCCCCGCGCGTGGTGGCGGCTGGCGTGGACACCGGGCGGGGAGGTCGTCGGCATCCAGGTGCCCGCGCACAACCCGGCCGGGCCGTGCGTCGGATTCATCGGGGTCGTCGCCGGGCAGCGTGGCCACGGCTACGCGTACGACCTGCTCGTGGAGTGCACCCACGACCTGGTGGAACGCGGCGCGACCAGGATCGCCGCCGCGACCGACCAGGGGAACCGGCCGATGGCCGCGCACTTCGCCAAGGCGGGCTATCCCGTCACCCAGGAGCGCATCGACCTCGTTTGACACCTTCACCGGCCGGTGCCGCCCTGCTGCGCGATCGGTGCTCCGTCCCCCAGCATGGTCCCGGACCCGTTCGCATGACGAGGTGAGGAGAGGTCAGTGCTGTTCGAGGTGTGGGCGCCGCATGCCGAGCGGGTCGGGCTGCATGTCGCCGGAAGCGGGCAGGGCCGTACGCGTCCCATGGAGCGCGATCCCGCGCGGGACGGATGGTGGCGGGCCGAGGCCGAGGCGGGGCACGGGACGGCTTACGGCTTCGCGCTCGACGACGGCCCGCCGCTGCCCGATCCGCGCTCCCGCCGCCAGCCGGACGGGCCGGAGGGGCTGAGCGCGGTGGTGGACCCCTCCCGCTTCGGCTGGGAGCGGGAGTGGTTCGGGCGGCCGCTGCCGGGCGCGGTGCTGTACGAGCTGCACATCGGGACGTTCACCCCGGAGGGCACCTTCGACGCGGCCGCGACGCGGCTGCCGCACCTGGCCGGTCTGGGCGTCACGCATGTGGAGCTGATGCCGGTGTGCCCGTTCCCCGGGACGCACGGCTGGGGGTACGACGGGGTCGCGCCGTGGGCCGTGCACGAGCCGTACGGCGGGCCCGAGGGGCTGGCCCGGTTCGTGGCCGCCGCGCACCGGCACGGCCTCGGCGTCGTCCTGGACGTGGTGCACAACCACCTGGGGCCGTCCGGCAATCGCCTGCCGGAGTTCGGGCCGTACTTCACCGACACCCACCACACCCCGTGGGGCGCGGCGGTCAACCTGGACGCGCCCGGCTCCGACGAGGTCCGCGCGTACTTCATCGGCAGCGCGCTCGCCTGGCTGCGCGACTACCGGCTGGACGGGCTGCGGCTGGACGCCGTGCACGCGCTGCACGACACCCGGGCCCGGCACTTCCTGGCCGAGCTGTCCGCCGCGGTGGACGCGCTGGCGGCCCGGGTCGGGCGGCCGCTGTTCCTGATCGGCGAATCGGATCTGAACGACCCGCGCACCACGACGCCGCGCGAGGCGGGCGGCCACGGTCTGCACGCCCAGTGGAACGACGACTTCCACCACGCGCTGCACACGTACCTCACCGGCGAACGGCAGGGCTACTACGCCGACTTCGCGGAATTCGGCGATTCCGGCGATTCCGGCGCCGGGGGGTCCGCGGCCCTGGCGAAGACGCTGAGCGGCGGCTTCTTCCACGACGGTACGTACTCGACCTTCCGCGGCCGCCGCCACGGCAGCCCGCTGCACCCGCCCGCCACCCCGGCGCACCGGCTCCTCGGCTACGCCCAGACCCACGACCAGATCGGCAACCGGGCCACCGGCGACCGGCTGTCCGGGCGGCTCTCCCCCGGGCTGCTGGCCTGCGCGGCGGCCGTCGTGCTGTGCGCGCCGTTCACCCCGATGCTCTTCATGGGCGAGGAGTGGGGCGCCGGTACGCCCTGGCCGTACTTCACCGACCACCGGGATCCGGAGCTGGCCGAGGCGGTACGGCGCGGCCGCCGCCGGGAGTTCGCCGCCCACGGCTGGGCGGAGGCGGACATCCCGGACCCCCAGGACCCGGCGACCCGGCTGCGGTCCTGCCTGGACTGGACGGAGCCGGACCGGGAGCCGCACCGCGCGCTGCTGGACTGGCACCGGCGGCTGATCGCGCTGCGCCGCGCCGAGCCCGCCCTGACCGACCCCGCCTGGTCGTGCACCGTGCTGCCGACCGGCTCGGACGGCTGCTTCGCTTTTCGGCGCGGCCCGCTGTGCGTCGTCCTCAACCCGCACGGCCGCCCGGCGGACGCCCGGCCGGAGCCGAGCCCCGCCGGGGTCACCGAGGTGGTCGCCGCCTGGCGGCCGGTCGAGCCGCCGGGTCAGGACGGCACGCTGCGGCTGCCGCCGGAGACGGCTGTGGTGCTCAGGCCGGCCCGAGGGCCGCTCAGCCCTCCTGGGGGGCGAGCCGCAGCGAGATGGAGTTGATGCAGTACCGCTGGTCGGTCGGGGTCGGATAGCCCTCGCCCGCGAAGACATGGCCGAGGTGCGAGCCGCAGCGGGCGCACCGCACCTCGGTGCGGACCATGCCGTGCGAGCGGTCGTCGATCAGCTCGACCGCGGACGAGTCCGCCGGGTCGTAGAAGGACGGCCAGCCGCAGTGGCTCTCGAACTTCGTCTCGGAGCGGAACAGCTCCGCCCCGCACGCCCGGCACGAGTAGACGCCGGTCGTCTTGGTGTCGGTGTATTCACCGGTGAAGGCGCGCTCGGTGCCCGCTTCGCGCAGGACGTGGTACTCCTGCGGGCTCAGCTCCGCGCGCCACTGCTCCTCCGGCTTGTCGATCTCGTACGCCATGGAAGGACCCTCCTCAGCTCTCCCGGCTCGCCGGGCTCCTCAGGGCGCTCCGGGCTCGCCGCGTCTGCAGACGGGCGAGGATCTCCGGACCGAGGTCGGTGACATCGCCCGCGCCCATGGTGAGAACAAGGTCACCGGGCCTGGCCATTCCGGCGATGAGGCCGGGGATCGCGGACCGGTCGTGCTCGGCGGTCACATCGGCGCCGTGGCGGGCGGCGGCGTCGATCACCAGGGCGCTGGTGATGCCCGGGACCGGGTCCTCGCGGGCCGGGTAGATGTCGAGGACCACGGAGGCGTCGGCCAGCGCCAGGGCCTCGCCCAGCTCGGCGCCCAGCTCCTGCGTACGGCTGAACAGATGCGGCTGGAAGACCACCAGGACCCGGCCGTCCCCGGCGCCGCCGCGGATGGCCTCCAGGTCGGCGGCGATCTCGGTGGGGTGGTGCGCGTACGAGTCGATGACCCGCACCCCGGCCGCGGTGCCCTTGGGCTGGAGGCGCCGCTTGACGCCGGTGTACGAGGCGATCGCGGGGGCGAGCTCGCGGGCGGGCACGTCCAGGGCGGCGCCCGCGGTGAGGGCGGCGACGGCGTTGAGCGCGTAGTGGCGGCCGGGCACGGAGACGGTGAAGGTGATCTCACCGTCGTCGTCACCACCGTCGAGGCCCTTCGCGAGCTGGACGGTGACCTCGCTGGTCAGCCCGTCCGGGACGACGCCCAGGACCCGTACGTCCGCGTCGGCGGCCTCGCCGTAGGTGAGCACCCGCAGGCCCTCGCGGCCGGCGACCATGCCGGTCAGCTCGCGCGCCCCGGGGTGGTCGGCGGAGATCACCAGGGTGCCGCCGGGGCGGACGCGCTCCACGAAGGTCCGGAACGAGTCGTAGATCTCGTCCATGGAGGCGTAGTTGGCGTGGTGGTCCAGCTCCACGTTGAGGATGATCGCGACCTCGGGCGCGTACTTGTGGAAGCTGCGGTCGCTCTCGTCGGCCTCCGCGACGAAGATCTCGCCGCCGCCGTGCTCGGCACTGGAACCCGGCACGTCCAGGTCCCCGCCGATCACGTACGACGGGTCGCGGCCGAGGGTGCCCAGCGAGACGGCGAGCATCGAGGTCGTGGTCGTCTTGCCGTGCGTACCGGCGACCGCGATCGGGCGGTGGCCGTCCATCAGGGCCGCCAGCGCGTCGGACCGGTGCACGACGGGGATGCCGCGCTCGCGCGCGGTGACCAGTTCGAGGTTGTCGGCGCGGATGGCGCTGGAGACGACGACGCTGGTGGCGTCGGGCGCGACGTTCCCGGCGGCGTGGCCGAGGTGCACGGTCGCGCCCAGCTCGCGCAGCGCCGCCACGATCGGGGAGTCCTGGGTATCACTGCCCGCGACCCGCGCGCCGCGCTGGACGAGGACCTTCGCGACGCCCGACATACCGGCGCCGCCGATGCCGATGAAATGCGGACGGTCCAGCGCGTCGGGGGCAATGCCGGCCGGTGCCATGTACGGGTCTCCCCTGGGTGAGCGGTCTTCTCGGTTCTGTCGGCCCCGATTCTCGCACCCCGCCGGACCCCGCCCTGCGGTTCCCCCGCGGTGCTCAGCCGCCCGTGGGCGTCCGCCCCTCGCCGACCTCGTCATCCGTGTGCGAGAACAGCTTGAGCACCGGGACGCCGACCTTGTGGCGGGCCCGGGAGGCCCAGTCGCGGTGGAAGAACTCCTCCACGAAGTGCGGCGCGGTCAGGACGATCACCTCGTCGGCGCCGGTCTCCCCCACCACTGCGCGCAGAACGTCCAGGGGGTGCCGCTGCACGACCTGGCCGCGGGCCTCGCCGCCCGCCGCGCGCAGGGCCGCCACCGATTGGCCCAGGGCGCGCTCGGCGGGCTCCAGCGCCTCGCTGCCCTCCGGCTCCTCGCCTTCCTGGGCGGCCTGTTCCAGCTCGCCGAGGGCGATGTCGTCGATGGCGCGCAGCAGCCGGTCCTTGCTGCCCCGCGGCTGCATCAGCACGACGAACGAGACCGGGTCATCGCCGTGCAGGGTGGTGACGAACTCCACGTCGGCAGCGGTCAGCGGCTTTTCGATCATCAAAATGCTCGTGAACACGACGTGCGCCCTTCTCGTTCCTTCGAGGAAGCGGTGGAAAACAGGGGGAACGGGGTCTGTTTAGCGTAAAACTATGAGTAAATCCGACAGTAGCGGGTGAAAAGGAAACCGGCGTCCTCCAGCACGGAAGCGAGAGCGAACCGTTCCGGTTCCGCGGCCAGGGGACCGTTCGCGATCCGTGCCGCGTCGCCCGCGACCATCAGCGGGGCCACCGCCAGGCACAGCTCGTCCAGCACCCCGGCGGTCGCGAACTGCGCCAGCAGCCTGGGGCCGCCCTCCGTCAGCAGCCGGGTGTAGCCCAGCTCGGCGAGCGCCGTCGGCACCGCCGCCACGTCGACCCGCCCCGAGGGCCCGGCCCCCGCGCGCACCACCTGGGCCCCGGCCGCCTTCGCCGCCGCGACCCGGTCCTCCGCGGCCTGCGCGCCGGTGATCACCACGGTCGGCACCAGCGGCTCGGTGAACAGCGGCAGCGAGAAATCCAGCTCCAGGCTCGCGCTGACCACGGCGATCGCGGGCGCCGGGGGCTGCCCGAGCGCCGCCCGCCGCTCGGCGAACGCCTCCCGGGCACGGGCGGGCCGGTAGCCCTCCTTGCGCACGGTCCCGGCGCCGACCACCACCGCGTCGGCGAGGCCCCGCAGCATCCCGAAGATCCGCATGTCGGTGTCGGACGACAGCGGCTTCGACCGGCCGTCGTGGTGCGCCGCGCCGTCCAGCGAGGACACCATGTTGGCCCGCAGATACGCCCCCGAGGCGCTCTGCGGCCGCTCCGGATAGGCGTACGCGTCGGCCAGCTCGTCGAGCCCCCACTCGCGGTCCCGGACGGGATCCGCGGCAGCCGAGGGCCGGGCGGACGGTTCGGTGGGCAAGGCGGGCAAGGGGAACAGGCGTCGCATGGCCGCAGTGTGACATGGCTCCCTCCGGGACGGTCCACTCGGAAACAGCGACTACCCTGGACACCCGTGTCCGCACCAATCACCACGTCCGGCTCGGCAGGCTCCATAGCCGCCGAAGCCCCCGTCGCCCTCACGGCCCGCGCGCCGCAGGTGCCCGCCGAGCGCCTGGTGGCCGAGATGGTGCCGCCGCCCCGGTTCGCCACGGTGAGCTTCGACAACTACATCCCGGACCGCGACCAGCCCAGCCAGGCCGAGGCCGTCACCGTGCTGCGCGGCTTCGCCGAGCGGCTGGGCTCCGGGGCGGGTACGGACAAGGGCGGCCGCAGACACTGGTTCCGCCGGGCGGCCAAGCCCGCCGCCGCCGGCGGCCCGCGCGGGGTGTACCTCGACGGCGGCTACGGCGTCGGCAAGACCCATCTGCTGGCCTCGCTGTGGCACGCCACCCCGGCCGCGCCCGAGCGGAAGGCGTTCGGCACCTTCGTGGAGCTGACGAACCTGGTCGGCGCGCTCGGCTTCCAGCAGACCGTGAAGACCCTGAGCGGTCACCGGCTGCTGTGCATCGACGAATTCGAGCTGGACGACCCGGGTGACACCGTCCTCGTCTCGACCCTGCTGGGCAAGCTGGTCGAGGCGGGCGTGGCGCTCGCCGCCACGTCCAACACCCTCCCCGGCAAGCTCGGCGAGGGCCGGTTCGCCGCCGCCGACTTCCTGCGCGAAATCCAGGGTCTGGCCGCCCACTTCCAGCCGGTGCGCATCGACGGCGAGGACTACCGCCACCGCGGGCTTCCCGAGGCCCCCGCCCCGCACTCCGACGACGTGGTCACCCGCGCGGCCAAGCGCACGCCCGGCGCCTCCCTGGACGCCTTCCCCGCCCTGCTGGAGCACCTGTCCCGGGTGCACCCGAGCCGCTACGGCGCGATGTGCGACGGCGTCCAGGCCGTCTGCCTGACCGGGGTCGGGCCCGTGCCCGACCAGTCGACCGCGCTGCGGCTGGTGGTGCTCGCGGACCGGCTCTACGACCGCGAGGTGCCGGTGCTGGCCTCCGGGGTGCCGTTCGACCAGCTGTTCAGCGAGGAGATGCTGAACGGCGGCTACCGCAAGAAGTACTTCCGGGCGATCTCCCGCCTCACCGCGCTCGCCCGCGACGCGCGGCAGCTGGCCGAGGCGTAGGCCGGCGCGCGGCTCCCGGCTGGAGGCGAGCCGAATGAGTGCCTATTGCGCTCGGGTGCCCCCATTTCTCCGGCGAGTGAGCCGAAGGGGCGCGCCGCTGTCGAAAGGGAGAGCGCGCGGAGGCCCTGAGGAACGAGGGGCCGAGCACGGTCGACCGTCGACCGGGGGCACCTCCCAGCGGTAGCTGGGGGCGGGCTTTTGCGCCCCGGAGGCGAACCGAGCCTTCAAAAAAAGGGGGATGGTTCCCGGGCAGCCCGGGCGCGTGATACACACGTGCGGTCATCTTTCCTGTCCGCCAGCAGGGAGTTACCGCATGTCAGCGACACGACGTCAGATCCTGGGCCGCACCGGCGCGCTGGGCGCCTCCATCGCCTTCACCGGCAGCGTCCAGGAGCTCTTCGCCGGTACGGCCACGGCCGACGCACCGGACCGGGCCGCCTCCGAGGCCGCCGGGCGCGGCGGCTACGGCCCGCTCGTACCCGATCCGGACGGGCTGCTCGACCTCCCCGAGGGCTTCCGCTACCGCGTGCTGTCCCGCGAGGGCGACGCGCTGCGCTCCGGTGAGGGCAAGGTCCCCAGCCACTGCGACGGCATGGCCGCGTTCCCGGGCCGCGCGAGCGGCCGGGAGGCCCGTACGCACCTGGTCCGCAACCATGAGAACCGTAAGGACGCCGCGATCCGCGTCCCCGCCGTCAAGGGCCTCACCTACGACCCGATGGGCATGGGCGGCTGCACCGCCCTCGCGCTCGACTCCGCCAACCGGGTTCTGTCCGAACGGGTCGCCATCGCCGGTACGGCCGTCAACTGCGCCGGCGGCCCCACCCCCTGGCACACCTGGCTGACCTGCGAGGAGACCGAGGACAAGGCCGGTACGAACGGCTACACCAAGGACCACGGGTTCATCTTCGAGGTCGACCCGTACGATCCGCGCCGCACCGGCGCCGTACCGCTCACCGCCATGGGCCGCTTCCAGCACGAGGCGATCGCCGTCGACCCGCGCAGCGGCGTCGTCTACGAGACCGAGGACGCCTTCGAGCGGCCCTTCGGCCTCTTCTACCGCTTCCTGCCCCGTAAGCCCCTCGGCGGGACCGGGTCGCTGCGCGCGGGCGGAAAGCTCCAGGCCCTGCGGGTGCCGGGGGTGGCCGACCTGTCCACCGTCCAGGAGCCGGGGACGTCCTTCAGCGGCATCGAGTGGGTGACCGTCCCCGATCCGCTCGCGACCGAAACCCCCATCCGCTTCCAGGACTTCGGCCCGGGCGGCATCACCCACGCCCAGAAGCTGGAGGGCTGCTACTGGGGCGGGACGTCGGTCTACTTCGTCTCCAGCTTCGCCAAGAGCGCGGACGGCTCGGCCGCCGACCACTTCGGGCAGATCTGGCGCTACGACCCGCAGCGGCACCGGCTCACCCTGGTGATCGTCTTCGGCCCGGACACGGACGTGCAGCTGCCCGGCGAGTCACCGGACAACATCACGCTCGCGCCCAGCGGCGGGCTGATGGTCTGCGAGGACGGCGACGGCGCGCAGCACGTCTTCGGGGTGACCCGGCGCGGCGAGGTCTACGCCATGGCGCGCGGCCGCCAGAACATTGGCACGGAGGCGGAGCCCGCGTGGGGCGAGTTCGCGGGCGTCACCTTCGCCCCGGACCGCCGCACGATGTACGTGAACTGCTACACCCCGGGCACCACCTTCGCGATCACCGGGCCCTGGCAGCACTGACGGGCCTCGCCGACGCCCCTGCCGTACCGCCCGCTCACTGCCGGCGCGAGCTGAGCGCGCACGCGATCGCCGTCGCCCCGGCGGCGATCGCGGCGGTCACGGCCAGGGGCAGCAGCGGCATGGTCACGGTGCCGCTGCGCGAGCCGTTGACCAGCCCCGATACGGCGGCGTTCGCGGGCGAGGCGCCGACCACGGACGCCAGCAGCGCGGCGAGCACGGTCGCGAGGACGGCCCAGCCGGGGCGGCGCAGCAGCGGCCGGTTGCACAGCGCGCCGACGGCCGTGCCCAGCAGCGCGCAGGCGAGCGCGGCCAGCAGCCCGGCGACCGTCGCCGGGACCACGGGCACCTCGACCCGGCCGTCCGCGCTGCGCGGATCGCCGACCACCGCGACGAACAGCGTCCCGGCCGCCCCGAGAACGACCGCCGCGCCCAGCGCGGTCAGCACACCGGCCAGATGCACCCGGCCGGGACTCTGCGCGGCGGCCGCGCAGGAGCGCGCCGCGGCGGGCTCGTTGGTGACGCATACCCGCACCAGCCAGGCGGCGATCGGCAGCACTCCGGCGGCGGCGAACCCGAAGGAGTCGAGGATCGGCTGCCCGGCCTGCACCCCGATGCCCATGAAGACGACATAGAGGAGAAGCGGCGGCAGCCAGCGATGCGAACGGGCCAGCAGCGCGGCCTGATAGCGCAGCAGGGCGGTCATGACGTCTCCGGATCGGCGGGAACTTCGGTCACCGCGCGGATGTGCCAGGGCGGCCGGGCGGTGAGGAGGGCACGCAGCAGAGCGTCGGAGTACGCGGCCCCGACCGTGAGCCGCACGACCCGCGGATCGCCGGGGCCCGGCGCGGGCTGCCCGGCCTCCGCACCGCGACTCGGCGCGGCCTCGGCGCCGGGGGTTGGCGCAGGCGGTGGGGCGGGGGCGGGCTCGTGGACCGGCGTGCCGGGGAGGTTCGCGGGGAGGGCCGCTCCCGGCGGGCGCTCGGCCTCTACGCGGATCCGCGGTTCGGCGGCGGCCGGGGGCCCGCCGGGGTCCGGCAGTTCCCCGGCCGCCGGTCCCGGCACCGGGACCGGCACCGGCTCCAGGCGGGCGTCCGCGACCCGGAGCACCGCGTCCGGCGCCCCGGCCAGCCGGCGCGGGTCGTGGTCGACGAAGACGACCGCGGCGCCGTCGGCGACCCGCTCGGCGACCGCCTCGTCCAGGACGCCGCGCGCGGTCCGGTCCAGCCCGGTCCACGCCTCGTCGAGGACGAGCAGGGCGGGCGCGGCCAGCAGCGCCTGCGCGACGGCGACCTTCTGGCTGGTGCCCTTGGACAGCTCGGCGAGCGGGGTGGCCGCGTACTCGTGCGCCCCGAACCGCTCCAGCCACTCCCCCGCGCCGCGCGCCGCCTCGGCCCGGCCCAGGCCGTGGACGCGGCCCAGGTGGGTGAGGTAGCCGAGGACGGAGAAGGGCAGTTCGGGCGGGAACCGCTCGGGGACGTACGCGGTGCGCGGGCGTCCGGTGATCCGGCCCGAGGTGGGGGCGTCGATTCCGGCGAGCAGCCGCAGCAGGGTGGATTTGCCGCTGCCGTTCGTCCCTTCGACCCGGGTCAGCGAGCCCGGCGGCACGTCGAGGTCGACGCCGCGCAGCACCCAGGGTCCGGCCAGGCCGTAGCGGCGCCCGACTCCTCGCAGTCTCATGCTGGTTGAGCATAGGCAGTCGGGCGGCGGCCCGCCGCAGCTGACGGCGGGTGCTGGCAGACTGGAGCGGTGACCAGCTCAGACGCCATCCCCCACAGCAGCCCGTTCCGGCACGCGGAGACGGACCGGGACGCTGCCCCGCAGTTCGTGCTGCCCCTTGTGGTGCGGATCGAGAAGACCGCGCCCCCGTCCCGTACGGACGCCCTGGAGACGGCGGCGCGGGCGGTGCTGGTGCTGCTGTCGGACGAGCGGTCGACGGCGGAGGACGGCGAGTGGGCCGAGGCGGTGCGGGACTGGCAGGACGCCCGGATCCGCAAGGTCGTACGGCGGGCACGCGGCGCGGAGTGGCGGCGGGCCCAGACGCTGCCGGGCATCACGCTCACGGGCCGGGCGGCGGCGGCCGAGGACGCGCCGGAAGCCGAGGGCGCTCCGGCGGCCGAGGTGCGGGTGTTCCCGCCGGTGCCGCTGGACGGCTGGCCCAAGGAGCTGGCCAAGCTCCAGGTCTCCGGCACCGACCTGGACGACCCCGCGCCCCCGCCCCCGCCGGGCCCGGCCGGTCCGGTGCTGTGGCTGAGCCCGGAGGTCAAGATGTCGGCGGGCAAGGCGATGGCGCAGGCCGGGCACGGTGCGCAGCTGGCGTGGTGGGAGCTGGACGACGCGCGGCGGGCGGCGTGGCGCGAGGCCGGTTTCCCGCTGGCGGTGCGGATGGCGTCCCCCGAGCGGTGGGGCGCGCTCACCCGGAGCGGTCTGCCGGTCGTACGGGACGCGGGCTTCACCGAGATCGCACCCGGGGAAACCGTTGTGGTCGAGGGGCGGTCACCTGCCGTGTTCCGGCGTCGGCCTTGACGCCGTAGACCTCCCACGGCCCCGTGCCGGAGCCGTGCGCCCAGCCAGGCCGAGCGTTCGGGCCGAGGGCGAGCCCGGCTCAGGCGTGTAGGTGACGAGCATCTGGTTGGGCGACGCGGGCGTCGTCCAGGTGACGTAGGTGAGGTCGATGTCGCCGAGCTCGGGATGGCGCAGGAGCTTGATTCCGCTGGCCTTCTCGTGGACGTGGTGTTCGGCCCACAGTTGCCGGAATGTCTCGCTGCGCGCAGCCAGGTCACCTACGAGGGTGGAAAGTTCGGGGTGATCCGGGTTCTCGCCCGCGGTCATCCGCAGGATCCCGACGGTTTCGCGCGCGGAACCTTCCCAGTCGCGGTGTCGGGCGGCGAGATCCTCGTCGAGGAACATCAACCAGGCGGTGTTGCGCTCACGCTCGGGCAGGGCGGCGAAGTCGGTGAACAGTGCGCAGGCGAGGTCGTTCCAGCCGATCACCTGCGTGCTGCGGGTCATGACGAGCGCCGGCACGGTCAGGGTTTCGAGGAACATTCGGGTGGAGTCGGCCATCCGCTCCTGCCCCGCGCCCTGGGCGGGGCCGCGTCGGCGCGGCGGGTGTGCCAGGTGGTACAGGTGCTCACGCTGGGTGTCGTCGAGCAGCAGCACGTGAGCGATCGCATCGAGCACCGACTCGGACGGCCGTCCCCCGCGGCCCTGCTCGAGGCGCACGTAGTAGTCGGTGGACAGTCCGACTAAGGCGGCGACCTCCTCGCGGCGCAGTCCGGGCACGCGGCGGCGACCGAGGTCGGTCAGCCCCGCCGAAGCTGGTGACACGCCGGCCCGGCGCGCCTGCAAGAAACACCCCAGCTCCGACTTGCTCATGTCCCCATGATGCCGCACGGGCGTCGGCGGTAGGGGGGCGTGCGAGTACCCAGGTTGCTGAGTACCCAGGTTCCCCGGACCGCTGGTCGAGGTCGGCCTGGATGGAAATGACGTGGTATCCGACGCTGGTCCGTGCCGCACCATCCAGGACATTGAGGGAACCATGGCCGAACACCACACGGACGCCGCCATCAGTGCCATAGGCCGATCGCACCTTCGGGACGATCCTGAGGCGCTCAAGGCGTTCAACGAGAATGTCGTCGAGGAATTCCGAGCCAACGGCGGAAAGGTCGGCGGCCCTTTCGAAGGTGCCGACATCGTGCTGTTGACCATGACGGGCGCCAAGTCGGGACGGCCACGACTGACTCCGACGGAATACTTCACGGTCGACGGCCGTCTCTTCATCGTCGGGTCCTATGGCGGACTGCCGAGAAACCCGGCCTGGGTGCACAACCTCCGTGCCGACGCCAGGGCACACGTCGAGATCGGCACGGACACCTACGACGTCATCGCTCGTGAGGTGCCGCCGGACGAGCGCGACGCGTTGTTCACCCAGCTCGTCGAGCTGGCACCCCGTCTCGCCGGATACCAGGCCAAGACCGTCCGAAAACTCCCTCTCTTCGAACTGCACAGCGCTTAGGGCGTATCCGCACAGTCCCGCCGGGCCCGCGACGCCTGGCACCGTGAGCCCCCGGGGACAGGGAAGGCCGATGGCCCGCTGCGCCCGGTTGGCCGAGGTGCGCGGAGATCGCGCCCGGGTCCCGCGGCGACCATACGAACGTACGCAAGGCCGCCACGGACACCGTGCGCCGCGGCGCGCACACCGCGAGACGCCGCGGCCGGATCAGGCGCGGCGGCGCTTGCGGATCGCGCGGGTCACCACCGGGGGCAGCACGTCGGCGGCCAGCCGGCGGACCTGGCTGGGGCGGCGCGGCGCGCCCGCGGACGCCGGGGCGGCGGGCGCGCGGCCCGCCTTCGGGGCGGGGGCGGACGCGGGCGCGTCGTCGGCGTAGCGGGACCGCGGCGCCGCCGGGTTCTTCGGCTTTCCGGAGAACCGCAGCACCCGGCTGCCCGCGATCTCCTGCCGGCTGGTGTGCATGCCGCGGCGCCACTCGTCGTCCGCGAGCATCTCGTCCTGGATCGGGCCGGGGTCGCCCCACATGCCGTAGAGCTTCTGGGTGGTCAGGCAGATGGGCCGCAGGCCGCGGTTGAAGACCGCCTCCCACGCGGCGGCGGCCACGCCGGGGGTGTGCTCGGAGCGGAAGTCGTCGAGCACGACGATGCCGCCGGGCAGCAGGACATCGCGCGCGGCGATGATGTCGCCCTCCACGTGCTCGTACAGGTGCGAGGCGTCGACGTGGACGAAGCGGCAGGTGTCGTCGTCCACGTGGCTGGGCACGATCGAGGTCGTTCCCTGGAGGATGTCGGGCAGGGCGTCGTGGAACGCCAGGTAGTTCTGCTCGAAGGCAGTGCGGGTGAGGGTGGAGTAGGACTTCCGGGCCTCCGCCGCGTTGTTCTCGTCCGGCGCGTCCTCGGCGTCGAAGAGGTCGCAGACCGTGAAGCGTTCACCGGCCCGCAGGTACGCGGCGGTGAAGATGGCGCTCTTCCCCATGTAGGCGCCCATCTCGAGGATGTCGCCGTGCTCCCCGAGGCGCTCCTGACGCCTGAGGAAGAAGTCGAACAGCACTTGGTCAAGGCTGGGGAACCACCCCTTGACGTCATTGAGGCTGCGGGGACGCTGCGCTGCTTCGGCGGTGGTGGCCGTCATGGTGCTCTCTGTTCCTCGGAGGCGGGGGTCGGGAGAGACGTGAATCGCGGGCCACGCTGGCAGTGACAGGCAACGCCGGGACGTCACGGTTGTGTGTTTTATGTGACCGGAACATCGGGCGACCGGGCAGGTACAGGGGGTAAGTGGACGGAAGGCGTCCGGAAATAGGGTCTTACGGACCGATGACGCCACGGCGCGGACACGGGCCCCGTGGCCGGTCGAACGCCTAGCGTCGGACCCATGCGCGTACTGATCACCGGAGGCGCGGGCTTCATCGGCTCGCACATCGTCACCGCTCTCGTCGACCGCGGCCATGAGCCGGTCGTCCTCGACGCCCTGCTGCCCGCCGCCCATCCGGCGCCGCCGCAGCCTTCCGGGGCCGAGTGGGTCCACGCCGATGTGCGGGACCGGGCGGCGGTGGAGTCGGCGCTGCGCGGGGTGGACGCCGTCTGCCATCAGGCGGCGATGGTCGGCCTCGGCAAGGACTTCGCGGACGCGCCGGACTACGTCGGCTGCAACGACCTGGGCACGGCGGTCCTGCTGGCGGTCATGGCCGGGCGCGGGGTGCGCTCGCTGGTGCTGGCCGGGTCGATGGTGGTGTACGGGGAGGGGCGCTACGACTGCCCCCGGCACGGCCGGGTGCGCCCTGGCCCGCGCGCCGAGGCCGACCTGGCGGCCGGGCGGTTCGAACCCGGCTGCCCGGACTGCGGCACCCCGCTGCGGCCGGGCCTGGTCGACGAGGACGCACCGGCCGACCCGCGCAACGTCTACGCCACCACGAAGCTGGCGCAGGAGCATCTCGCGGCGGCGTGGGCGCGGGCCGTGGACGGCCGGGCGGTCTCGCTGCGCTACCACAACGTCTACGGGCCGGGCATGCCGCGCGACACCCCCTACGCGGGCGTCGCCTCCTTCTTCCGCTCGGCCCTCGCCCGCGGCGAGGCGCCCACGGTCTACGAGGACGGCGGGCAGCGCCGCGACTTCATCCACGTACGGGACGTGGCCTCGGCCAACGTGGCCGCCCTGGAGGCGGCCGCCGCCGCGGCGGCCCCGGGCGGCCTCACCGCGTACAACACCGGCAGCGACGACCCCCATACGGTGGGCGAGATGGCGGAGGCGCTGGCCGAGGCGTGCGGCGGGCCCGCGCCGGTGGTCACGGGGGCGTACCGGCTGGGCGACGTACGGCACATCACGGCCTCGTCGCGCCGGCTCCGCGAACAGCTGGGCTGGCGGCCCGCGATGACGTTCAGCGAGGGCATGACCGAGTTCGCCCACGCGGCCCAGCGCCCGGCGGCCACCGTCCGGTAGTCCGGAGAGCCGCCCGGGCCGGGCTACGCCGGGGCGGCGGGCAGGCGGACCTCGAAGCGGCAGCCGCCGGCCACGTTCGTCACGGCCGCGTGGCCGTCGTGGGCCTCGACGATGCCGCGGACGATGGCGAGGCCCAGCCCGGCGCCCGCCGGGGGCGTACGGGCGTGGCTGCCGCGCCAGCCGGTGTCGAACACGCGCGGCAGATCCTCCTCCGGTATGCCGCCGCAGCCGTCGGTGACGGACAGCACGACGGTGTCCGCCTCGCGCCGGGCGGCCACGGCGACCGTGCCGTCGGCCGGAGTGCGGCGGATGGCGTTGATGAGGAGGTTGCCCAGGACGCGGGTCATCTCCTTGCCGTCGACCTCGACCGGGATGGGGTCCACGCGGTCGCCGATCAGCTGGACGCCGAGCTGGCGGGCGAGCGGGTCGGCGCCCGCGAGGGCGTCGCCGATCAGGTCGTAGACGGAGACCCGGGTGGGGGCGAGGGACAGCGCCCCGGCGTGGATGCGGGAGAGTTCGAAGAGGTCGCCGACCATCGTGTTGAGCCGCTCCACCTCGGTGCGGATCTGGCGGTGGTAACGGGCCGGGTCCCGCACCACGCCGTCCTCCAGCGCCTCGGACATCGCCCGCAGCCCGGCCAGCGGGGTGCGCAGATCGTGCGAGATCCAGGCGACGAGCTCGCGGCGGGAGGACTCCAGGGCCCGTTCGCGCTCCCGGGACTCGGCCAGCTTGGCGCTGGTCGCGGCCAGCTCGCGGCCGAGTTCGGCGAGTTCGGCGGTGGCCGCACCGCCGGGGGCGGCGAAGCTGCCGCCGTCCCCGAAGGAGCGGGCGGCGAGGGTCAGTTCATGGCTGCGGGCCACCACCCAGCGGCCCAGCAGCAGCGCGGTGGCCAGGGACACCACCGCGGCCATGGCGCAGACGGTGGTGACGACCGTCAGGTCGTGCGGGGACAGGAACATCGCCCAGGCGACCGCGAGCGTCCCGGCGAGCATGGCCGTCACCGCGACGGTGGCCACGACGGCGAGGGACACGACGACGGACCGGCCGCGCAGCAGCCGCAGGGCGAACGCGCCGAGCAGCCCGGCCGCGGCGGCGCCGAGGAACGCGAACAGGGCCATCAGCAGGACGTCACGCACGGCGGTCCGGCTCCTCCGCCCTGTCGGCCCCGGCCGGGGCGTCCGGCGCGTCGAAGCGGTAGCCCACGCCCCAGACGGTCTGGATGAGGCGCGGCGCGGCCGGGTCGTCCTCGATCTTTCCGCGCAGCCGCCGCACATGGACGGTGACGGTGGACAGATCGCCGAACTCCCAGCCCCAGACGTCCCGCATCAGCTCCTCGCGGGTACAGGCGAGCCCGGGGTGGCGCAGCAGGAAGGCCAGCAGGTCGAACTCGCGGAGCGTCAGGGCGAGTTCGCGGCCGTCCTTGGTGGCACGGCGGGCCATCGGGTCGAGGGTGATCCCCGCGCGGCTGAGCAGGGTGCCGGTCGCGACGCGAGCGCCGGGGGCGGCGGAGGCGCGCGGTCCGGTACGGCCGCGGCGCAGCACGGACTCCACCCGCAGCACCAGCTCGCGCGGGCTGAACGGCTTGGTGACGTAGTCGTCCGCGCCGATCTCGAGACCGAGGATCCGGTCGTCCTCGTCGCCGCGGGCGGTCAGCATGATCACGGGCACCGGCCCCTTGCCGCGGAGCGCGCGGCACACGTCCAGGCCGTCCATGCCGGGCAGCATGAGGTCGAGGACGACCAGGTCGGGCCATTGGGCGTCGGCGCTGGCGAGCGCGCCGGGGCCGTCGGCGGCCCGGTCGACGGCGAAGCCGGCGCGGGTGAGATACCCGGCGACGACCTCGGCGACGGTCGGATCGTCGTCCACGACGAGCACGCGGCCGGGGAGTGGGGTCTGCTGCATGCCCTCCAGCCTGGCACCCGGCCGGCCGGACCGTCCCGCCCACGGCCGGGGGACGGGGGCGACGTCCGCGTTTCGTAAGGACCTGAAGTCCGGAATGTGGCTTTTTCGCTCGTAGGGTGGGCCGGGTGACCAACTCGACCGCTCCTCGTGCGGACGTCGTCCTCCCGTGTCTGGACGAGGCCGCCGCCCTGCCCTGGGTGCTGGAACGCATCCCCGCCGGCTGGCGCGCCATCGTCGTCGACAACGGTTCGACGGACGGCTCGGCCGCGCTCGCCCGCTCCCTCGGCGCCACCGTCGTCCATGAGCCCCGCCGGGGCTTCGGGGCCGCCTGCCACGCCGGACTGCTCGCCGCCGACGCCGACTTCGTCTGCTTCTGCGACTGCGACGCCTCGCTCGACCCCGGGCTGCTGGCGGGCTTCGTACGCGGCGTCGCCGAGGGCGACGCCGATCTCGTCCTGGGGCGCCGCCGCCCCGAGGGGCACGGCGCCTGGCCGGTGCACGCCCGGCTCGGCAACGCCGCCCTGTCCCGGATGGTGCGCCGGCGCACCGGAGCCGCGCTGCACGACCTCGGCCCCCTGCGCGCCGCCCGGCGTGAACCGCTGCTGGCCCTGGGCCTCACCGACCGCCGCAGCGGCTATCCGCTGCAGATGGTCGTGCGGGCCGCCGACGCGGGCTGGCGGATCGAGGAGCGCGACGTGCCGTACCGGCCGCGGACCGGAAGGTCGAAGGTCACCGGCACCTGGCGGGGCACCTGGCACGCGGTGCGCGACATGCGGGCGGTCCTGCGTCAGCCGCCGCCCGCGGCCACCTCCCCCGGCGACCGCGCGGGGGCCACCCGGTGAGCCCGGAGAGCACGGTGATCGTCATCGCCAAGGAACCCGTGCCCGGGCGCGTGAAGACCCGGCTCACGCCCCCGTACACCCCGGCGGCGGCCGCGGCGCTGGCCGAGGCCGCCCTCGGCGACACCCTGCACGCCGTGCTCGGGATGCCCGCCCGGCGCAGGGTGCTGGCGCTGGACGGGCGCGCCGGGCCATGGCTGCCGCCGGGCATCGAGGTCGTGCCGCAGGGCGGCGGCGGCCTGGACGAGCGGCTGGCCGCGGCCTTCGCCGGATGCCAGGGGCCCACGCTGCTCATCGGCATGGACACCCCGCAGGTCAGCCCCGCCCTGTTGGCGCCCGTCCTGGGCCGGGACGGCTGGCGGGACTGCGGCGCCTGGTTCGGGCCGGCCGCCGACGGCGGGTTCTGGGCCCTGGGCCTGGCGGAGCCCGATCCGGAGCTGCTGCGCGGCGTGCCGATGTCCACCCCCACCACGGGTGCCGCACAGCGGCGCCGTCTTGACGACGCCGGGCTGCGGGTGCGCGAACTGCCCGTACTGCGCGATGTCGACACGGCGGACGACGCCGAGTGGGTGGCGGCCCTCGCCCCGGGCAGCCGGTTCGCCCGCACCCTCGCCGGACTGTCCCGGGCCGCCGCCCGATGAGCACGGCGATACGCGAAGACGCGGGCGGCGCCACGTCCGGATCGTGGCGCGCCGACCCCTATACGCGGGCGCTGAGCGCGGGCCGGGGCCCGCTGTTCCTGCGCCGCGCGGACGGCTGGCTGCTCCCCCTGGAGGTCGAGCGATGGTGCGCGGACGCCGACGCGGCGGACCGCACCGTGCTGCGCCGGTGCCAGGGGCCCGTCCTCGACATCGGCTGCGGCCCCGGACGGCTGGTGGCCGCGCTCGCCCCGCACGGCCACCCCCGCCTGGGCATCGACGTGAGCCGGGCGGCGGTCGCCCGTACCGTCCGCACCGGCGGCCCGGCCCTGTGCCGCTCGGTGTTCGAACCGCTGCCGGACGAGGGGCGCTGGGGCACGGCGCTGCTGCTCGACGGCAACATCGGCATCGGCGGCGATCCCCCGGCCCTGCTGGCGCGCGTGGCGCAACTCCTCGCCCCCGAGGGGCTGCTCATCGCCGAGGCGGCCGCGGCCGACGTCGACGAACGGGTCCGGGTGCGGGTGGACGACGGACGCGGCCGGGCCGGTACGGCGTTCCCCTGGGCCCGGGTGGGCGCCCCCGCGCTGCTGCGCCACGCCCGGGCGGCGGGCTGGACCGCCGTAGAGCGCTGGACGGCCCGGGGCCGCGACTTCATCACCCTGCGCCGCGCCGCCGTGCCCGGGCCCGCGACACCGCCGCCCTGACGCACAGCCACAGCGCGGAGGCGGCGAACAGCCCGGCGGTGATCAGCAGCCAGCGCTGCCAGAAGCCATCGGCGGAAAGCCCGGTGTAACGCTCGTAGCGGCGCCACTGCGTTCCCGCGATCAGCGGGAACCACACCAGCAGCAACAGCACCGAGACGAAGGCGGGCACCCGTACGTGGTTGACGTACGAGGCGGGCGCCGGAACCGCCCGCCGCAGCGCCCGGTCGGCGAGCCCGTACAGCGGCAGCAGCACCAGGTCGTGCAGGACGGCCGCGCCGACGAACCAGAGCACGATCCCGAACCAGTCTCCGCTCAGCAGCCGTACCCCCGCGTAGCCGGTCAGCGCGAAGGAGCACAGCAGCAGGAGCAGATGCGGCGGCGAGTCGCCGTACCGCCGCCGGAATCCGGAGCCGGCCTTCACACCGTCTCCCCGAAGCTCAGCCGGGCGACCCACTTGGTGTTGTGCACGCCCGGGGCGCCCGGGACGATGACGCGCGCCGGGTAGCCGTGGTCCGGCGACAGGTCCGCGCCGTTGACCCGCAGGGCGAGCAGGGAGCGCGGATCGCGGACCTGGTTGTCGCGCAGCACGACCGACCGGAACGAGCCGTGCCGCTGGAGCGATTCGACGAAGACGGCCGGTGGCCGCTCGCCCAGGCCGACGAGCCCCGCGAGGTCGGCCAGCCGCACCCCCTCCCACCGCTGGTCGGGGGTGGACCACCCCTCGACGCAGGCGATCGGCAGCGCCGCCCCGTGCCGCGGCAGCCGCAGCACCTGCTCACGGGTCAGGACGGCCTCACGCCCCGGGCCGCGCACCACCAGCCGCCACCCGGGGCCGATGTCACGGGCCCTGATGCCGACGGCCGCGGCGGTCTTGTTGATCTGGAAGCCGTTCGGCCCCCGGCCCGGCTCCCGGCCGTGCGGGGCGAGCAGCGCGGTGTGCCGCAGCGGCCCGTCGAGGCTCTGCCCGGCCGTCACCACCAGCAGCGCGGCCGAACCGGTGCCCACCATCGCGAGCGCGCCCCGCCGCGACATGGTGGGCGGGGCGGGGTCCGGGCTGACCAGACCGGTCTCGTCGGGCGGTTCCGGCCGGGTACGGGAGACGGGAGTACGCAGCTCCGCCCGCAGATCGCGACCGCGCAGCGAGCGCACCATACGGGGGAAGCGGAGCGCCACGTGGACGGCGAACGCGCCCATGAAGATCCACGCCCCGTAGAAGTGCAGCGGGTAGAAGGACCCGGGGAAGGCGTACTCCAGCTGGACGTTGAGCACCCCGGTCACGAACTCGAAGAGCCCGCCGCCGACCAGCGCGAGCAGCGACAGCCGCTCGAGACCGTGCCCGAGGGAGCGCACCGGCGGCCGCTCGAACAGCTTGGGGGCGACGGACCACAGCTTGGCCAGCAGCACCGGGACCAGCACGATGCCGAGCGTGACATGCACCCCTTGGGTGAGGCGGTACAGCCAGACGGGGTGGGTCGGCCAGGAGAAGAGGTAGAAGCCGAGCAGTCCCTTGTCAGGGGTCTTGTCGTTGACCGGCGACAGATCCGGGTTGTACGCGGCGTACGACAGCAGCCCGGTGACGAACAGCAGCGGAATCCCGAACAGCAGGATCAGACCGAAGACGGACGTCAGCCAGGGGCCGCGCAAGGGGCTTCGCCAAGCGGGTGGACGGGGGCTCATGGCACGACGGTATGGCCGCCGGACCGGTCATCAGGGGTTCCGACGCATGACGAAACGCTGACGTCGGTCCGCTCGGCCGTACCCCGCGGCCGGGATCTGACGGTTCGGTGACGTCAGCGCGCCACAGCGGCCGATCCGGCAGGTCACCGGCTTAGCGTGAGGCCGTGAAGCTCCCCCTCCGCACCGATGACCAGACCCTTCGTACGCCGGACGGCGACGAGCGGACCGGCCGCCGCCGGGATGTGCTCGCCGCCGCTGCCGCCGCGCTCCTGTTCGCCGTCGCGGCCGTCGTCGGCACGGTGATCCAGCGGACCGACCACACCCTGTACGTCGACTGGGCGCCGCTGTACGCCGACTGGCTGCCCCACGCGGGCCCCGGCACGCCCGCCGCCGTCGCCCTCGCCGTGGCCGTCGTCGCCTACGGCCCGCGGGTCGCGGCGACGCTGCCGTGGCGTCGGCTGCTGTGGACGGGCTGGGCGGTGGCGATGGCCTGGACCTGGGCGCTGGCGCTCGTCGACGGCTGGGGGCGGGGCGTGGCCGGGCGGCTGACGCAGCGGCACGAGTATCTGCGCGGCGTCGACCGCTTCCAGGACATCGGCGCCGCGCTGCGCGGCTTCACCGGTCACATCCTGATCACCCAGCCCGACCACTGGCCCGCGCACATCGCCGGGCATCCGCCGGGCGCCGTGCTCACCTTCGTCGGGCTCGACCGCCTGGGGCTCGGCGGCGGCGGATGGGCGGGGGCGTTCTGCGTCACCGTGGGAAGCTCGGCGGTGGCCGCCGTCCTGGTCACGCTGCGCGCGCTGGGGCAGGAACGGGCGGCGCGCACCGCCGCGCCCTTCCTCGTCCTGGCCCCGGCCGCGGTGTGGGTGGGGGCGTCGGCGGACGGCTACTTCACGGCGGTCGCGGCCTGGGGGATCGCGCTGCTCGCGCTGGCGGCGAGCCGTACGGCCCGGGCGCCGGGCGCCGTCGCGCTGGCCGCCGGGCTGCTGCTCGGCCTCACCGGGTACGTCTCGTACGGGCTCACGCTCATGGCACTGCCCGCCGCGGCCGTGCTCCTCCTCGCCCGTACGGTGCGGCCGCTGCCGTACGCCCTGGCCGGGGCGGCGGTGGTGGCGGGCGGCTTCACGCTGGCCGGTTTCGCCTGGTGGGAGGGGTACGAGCTGCTGGTCGAGCGCTACTACCAAGGGGTCGCGGCGGACCGCCCGTACGGCTACTGGGTGTGGGCCAACCTCGCCGCCACGTCGGTCGCGGCCGGTCTCGCGTCCGTCGCCGGGGTCCGCCGGGCGGTCGGGGCCGCGCCGGGAGTGGCACGGCGGCTGCGCCACGGCGGTCAGGGCGGGCACAGCGGTCACGGTGGCGCGGACGGGCTCGTGGTGCTCGTCCTCGCCGCACTGCTCGCGCTGGCCGTCGCGGATCTGTCCGGGATGAGCAAGGCCGAGACGGAGCGCATCTGGCTGCCGTTCGTGCTCTGGCTGCTGCCCTCCGCCGCGCTGCTGCCCGCCCGGGACCTGCGCCGCTGGCTGGCGGCGCAGGCCGGTCTCGCGCTGCTGGTGAACCATCTGCTGCTCACCGGCTGGTGACTGCCGGTTGATGAGTGGCCGATGTGAAGAGCAGGTGATACTTCTGTGATACTGAGCGGGGCACACAACTGAACCGTTGCCAGGGGGCGGGACCCGTTGAAGGCGTTGAAGACCTTGAAGGCATCGCAGTCCTTGAAGGCGTTGAAGGCATTATCGGCGCGGAACGCCTATGGCGTGGCCGCGCCCCTGGGGGCGCTCGCGGCCGTGGCCGTGGTGGTGGCGCTGCTCATCGCCCTGACCTCGCCGGGGGATACGAGCGGCGCGGTGGACGGCAGCGTCCAGGCCGCCGCGCCCGTACCGCGAGCCGACAAGATCCCCAAGGGTGCCAAGAAGAAGAACAAGTACGCCGACTGGGACGGCGTGGTGAAGGTGATCGGGGACGGCTCCATGGCCTACACCGGTCCCCAGCCCCATCAGCCGAAGATCAAGAAACTGAAGCCCGGGGAGAAGCCCCCGCAGTTCGTGGTCTTCTCCTGGGACGGCGCGCTGGAGAACAACGACCACCTGTTCTCCCGCTTCCGCAAGGTCGCCAAGGAAAGCGACGCCAATATGACGTTCTTCCTCAGCGGCATGTATCTGCTGCCCAAGTACAAGAGCGACCTCTATCGGCCGCCGATGCACAAGCGGGGCTCGGCCGCCATATCCTTCCCCACCGACGAGCACATACGCGAGACGCTGGAGCAGCTGCGCGAGGCGTGGCGGGAAGGCAATGAGATCGGCTCGCACTTCAACGGGCACTTCTGCGGGTCCAAGGGCGGCGGCGAGTGGACCACCGAGCAGTGGAAGAGCGAGGCCGAGCAGGCGTACTCGTTCGTGGAGCACTGGAAGACCAATACGGGTTTCACCGACGTCGAGCCGCTGCCCTTCGACTACGACGAGGAACTGGTCGGCGGCCGCGCCCCCTGTCTCGAAGGACAGAAGAATCTGATCCCGGCCATCAAGTCGCTGGGCTGGCGCTACGACGCGAGTTCTCCGGGCGACTTCCAGATCTGGCCGTCCAAGATCGACGGGATCTGGAACTTCCCGCTGCAGCTGGTGCCGTATCCGGAGAGCGAGAAGCAGGTCCTCTCCATGGACTTCAACTTCCTCTACAACCAGTCCGGTGACAGCACCGAGGGCGATCCGGCGAAGTACACGGAATGGGAGCGGCTGACCCGCGAGGGCTATCTGAACGGTTTCGAGCGCGTCTACAACGGCAGCCGGGCACCGCTGTTCATCGGCAACCACTTCGAGACCTGGAACGGCGGCATCTATATGCAGGCCATCGAAGACGTGATGCGCAGCGTGTGCAAGCGCCAGGGTGTGCAGTGCGTATCGTTCAAGCAGCTCGCCGACTGGCTGGACGCCCAGGATCCGAAGGTCCTGGAGAAGCTGCGGATGCTCGACCCGGCGGAATCGCCGGACTGGTCGACGTACACGAAGTAGTCATACGCAGGTAACAGCGGGCCCGGCCCGGTCGCGTTCTGTCGACGCGACCGGGCCGGGCCTTTTCCATAACTCCGGCTACTTCTTCCCGGCACCCGCCATGTAGCGAGTCCAGATGTCCAGGGGGTAGGTGTCGCTCGCCTTTCCGGTGGCGTCCCCGCCCATTCCCTTGAGCGGCAGCAATTCCTGGGTCTTGGGGTCCACCCGCGACAGCGAAACGGCCGTGGACACCTCGTCGGTGTAGCCCACGAACCAGGACGAGGTGCCGTCCTGCGCCCTGCCCGTCTTACCGGCCGTATCCGTCCCGACCGCGGCCGCTTCCTGCCCGGTGCCGCTCTGGACCGCGCCGTGCAGCGCGTCGTCCACCTGCGCCGCGACCTCGGCGGTGAACGCCTGCTTGGCGCGGTCCTTGCGCAGGGCGAACTTCTCGCCGTTACGGGTCAGTCCGCTCACCGAGTACGGCGGCACATGGGTGCCGTCCGCGGTGAACGTCGCATAGGCGCTGGCCATCCGGATGGAGCTGGGGGTCGCGGTGCCGAGCGAGAACATGGGCACCCGGGCGCCGAAGCTGCTGGGCAACAGGCCCGCGTCGATGGCGGCCTGGCGGACCCGGTCGAGGCCGACGTCCATGCCGAGCTGCATCATCGGGGTGTTGATGGACTGCACGATCGCCTGGCGCAGGCTGACCTGCCCATAGGACTGCTCGCCGTCGTTCTCGCCCCGCACGATCTTGCCGCCGCGGTCCCAGTAGGGCCCCTCGGGGGTCTTCACGGCGACCTTGTTGTTGCCGTCGTAGAGCGTGGTGGGGGCGACGGGCGTGCGGGGGCTGTTGCGCTCCTTGAGTACGCCGTCGCGCAGGGCCGCCGCGTAGACGAAGGGCGTGAAGGCGGTGCCCGCCGGGACGGTGGAGGCGTTCGCGTCGTTGAAGCCCTGCTCCAGATAGCCGGGGCCGCCGTACAGCGCCTCGATGCGCCCCTTCGGCGTCACGGAGGCGGCGCCGATGCGCACGTACCGGTCCTCCTGGCGGTTCTTGGGGTCGAGACCGTCGCGGGTCTTCTTCACCGAAGCGGCGAGCGCCTTGACCTTCGACTTCTCGAAGGTGGTGTGAATCTGATAGCCGCCCAGGTCGAAGTCGGCGTCGGAGATGACGGTATGGGAACTCACATACGCCTTCGCGGTCTCCACCAGATAGCCGACCTGGCCGGTGAGCCCCGCCGGCCGGGGCGCCTGCTGGGGCTGGGGGAAGGTGGTGTACTTCGCCCGCTCGGCTTTGGAGAGCTTTCCGATGTCGACCATCCGGTCCAGCACCCACTTCCAGCGCTCGACCGCCCGTTTGTGGTTCTTCGCGCTGAGCGTCGGGTCGAAGGTTGCGGCGCCCTTGAGCAGCGAGGCGAGCATCGCGCCCTCGCTCGCGTTGAGCCGGGAGACATCCTTGCCGTAGTACGCGTAAGAGGCCCGCTGAATGCCGTAGGTGCCGCGCCCGAACCAGCTGGTGTTCAGATAGCGCTGAAGAATCTCCTGCTTGCTCATCCGGTCGTCGAGCTTGATGGCCATGAACATCTCGGTGAGCTTGCGGGAGAACGTCTGGCGCTGATTCAGATAGGCGTTCTTCACATACTGCTGGGTGATGGTCGAGCCGCCCTGGGTCTCACCGCCCGTCACCATCCGGGTCACGGCGCGCATCAGACCGCTCGGGGAGACACCGCTGTCCGAGTAGAAACTCGCGTTCTCGGCGGCGAGGATCGCCCACTGGACCTTTTCCGGCACCTTGGACAACGGCACCTCCTGACGGTTCACCGGGCCCGTGCGGGCCATCTCGGAACCGTCGGCCCAGTAGTAGACGTTGTCCTGCTGGGTGGCGAAGTCGTTGAGGTTCTTGGGTATGTCGGTCTGCATGTAGAGATAGCTCAGGACACCGGTGAGACTGCCGAGGCAGAACACGAAGAGGAGGCCCACCTGACGCCACGACGGCAGCCACCTCCGCGCACCCTGTCGCCCGGCCCGGGGGTAGTCGAGCCGGATATGACGGGCCGCCCAGCGACGCACTTGCATCCCCCGGCCGACCGACGACGGCGGCGGCTTACGGTGTGCGTTACGGCGGTGCTTCCCCATGGCATTGTTGCTGCTGCCCAGCACGTGTGTTCCCCCACGCTCGCTCCGCGCGCGGGCGCGGCACAAAGGTGTGATCTTCCATCCCCCCAGACCACACGACCTTATTCTCCCTTCCGAACATCTGTCGCCACGGGGCCCCAAAATTTTGTAACAGTGCGGATATCGCACAACTCAGCGCCCTGCCATGGCCGTCGGGGGGACCACGGTGGCCCGGCACGGCAGGGCGTAGCGTGACACCCCGAAGCTCAAATGAACCTCTGAACCGCGAGCGCCGTGGATTCGTCCTCCCCTCAGAGGGTCATTACCTCGACAGACGAGAACGGCAGGAGAAGGGGGAGCCATGACGCGTCTCGGGACCGGAATCGGCTGGCGACCGGAAATCGCCGAGGACATCGCGCGCCTGCCCGGCATCGACTGGGTGGAGGTCGTGGCCGAAAACGTCTGCCCCGGACATGTGCCCGACGCGCTGCTGCGGCTGCGCGAGCGCGGCACGACGGTGGTTCCGCACGGCGTCTCCCTCGGCCTCGGCGGCGCCGAGCGGCCGGACCCCGAGCGGCTGTCGGCCCTCGCCGAGCGGTCGGAGGCGCTGGGGTCGCCCCTGGTCACCGAGCACATCGCGTTCGTACGGGCCGGAGGGCCGCTCACCGGCTCGCCCGCCATCGAGGCAGGTCACCTGCTGCCCGTGCCGCGCACCCGGGACGCGCTGGACGTGCTGTGCGAGAACGTGACGATCGCCCAGGAGGCGCTCCCGGTGCCGCTCGCGCTGGAGAACATCGCGGCGCTGATCTCCTGGCCCGGCGAGGAGATGACCGAGGGGCGGTTTCTGGCCGAGCTGGTCGAGCGGACCGGCGTACGGCTGCTCATCGACGTCGCCAACCTGCACACCAACCACGTCAACCGGGGCGAGGACCCGGCCGAGGCGCTGGACGAGCTGCCGACCTCCGCCATCGCGTACGTCCATGTGGCGGGCGGCGTCGAGCGGGACGGGGTGTGGCACGACAGCCATGCCCATCCGGTGACGCGGCCGGTGCTCGACGTGCTCGCCGAGCTGTGCGCCCGTACGACGCCGCCCGGGGTGCTGCTGGAGCGGGACGAGGACTTCCCGGCGGCCGAGGAGCTGGCGGCCGAGCTGGACGCGATCCGCGCGGTGACGGCGGCCGGGGCGACGGCCACCGAGGCCGCGCCTGCACCGGAGCACCGTCCGGGCGGACCGGGCATATCCGGTACCGACGCCGCCCGGGAGCGGCTGGCGCGCGCCCAGACCGCCCTGCTGTCGGCGCTCGTCGCGGGCGCCCCGGCGCCGGAGGGCTTCGACCGGCAGCGGCTCGGGGTCCAGAGCCGGGCGCTGACGGCCAAGCGGGCCGGGGTGGTCGCCAAGGTCGCCCCCGAGCTGCCGGAGATCCTGGGCGACGGCTACCGCCGGGCGTTCGAGCGGTACGCCGACGGCCGCCCCATGACCGGCGGCTACCGCCGCGACGCGATGGCGTTCGTCGAGCAGCTGCTGGCGGCCGACGACGTGGCGAACGCCGGGACGCGGCGACGGCTGACGCTGTGGTGGCAGGAGCGCTCCGGGCCCGCCCCGCTGCCCTCGCACCCGCTGGCGCGCTTCGCCCGCCGGGCCCGGCTCGTGCTGAGCGGAGGGTGAGCGGCATGAACGCGATCGTGATCCTGGTGTACGTGGCGGTGACCGCGTCGTCGGTCTTCGTCATCAGGGGCACCGTACGAACGCGGCGGGCCGCCGCGGGCGCGCCGGACAGCGGCGTGAACGACCTGATGGAGGCCGCGTTCCTGGCGGGCGGGCCCGGCCGGGTGGCCGACACGGCGATCAGCGAGATGCACACCGACGGGCGGATCGCGGTCGGCGGGCCCGGGGTGGTCTCGGTGCGTCAGCCGGTCGCCCGCAATCCGGTCGAGAACGCGCTTCTTACGGTGCTCACCCATTCCCCGAACGGCGCCTTGGACCGGCTGCGCCGGGAGCTGATGCGCACCCCGGAGGTGCAGGGGATCGGGGACGAGCTGGCGCGACGCGGGCTGATGGTGCGCCCCGACGCCCTCCGGTTCTGGCGGAAGGCGGCACGAGCGCAGGTGATCGGCTGCTGGCTGTGCGTCCTCCTGGGCATCCTGGCGAGTTTCGGCCAGGCGGTGGTGGACCGGGTCCCGGTGATCTTCATGCTCATTCCGGCGCTGTTCTTCGGCTTCGTGATCGGCGCAAGTTGCGGGCGGCTGGCCAAGGGACGGCTGACCCCCGCCGGACGGCGCGCCCTGGACGCCTTCCGGCGGGACACCGAGTCGGCCGCTGCCGGGCCGTGGGACGGGCCGCCCCAGGGGCCCTGGTCCGGCGCGTCCGCCGCCACGGCGGGGACCGCGCCCGTCGCGGCCGCCGTGGCGCTGGGCGGCGTGGGCGCCCTGAGCGCGGACACGCTGCTGCGGGACCAGCTGACGCAGGCGCAGCGGATGACGGGCGCGGGATCGTCCTCGGCCGCCGCGGGTTCGGGTTCGCCGGGCTACTCGGACTCCTCCGGCGGCGCCTGGTGCGGTGGCGGCTCCGGGGGCTCCGGTTGCGGCGGCTCGTCGTGCGGCGGCGGCTCCTCATGCGGGGGCGGTGGTTCCGGCTGCGGCGGGGGCGGGGGCGGTTCGAGCTGTGGCGGCGGAGGCGGCTGCGGCGGAGGCAGCTGACCGCTCACGAACCGTGGCGCCGAATCGTGCATATCGCGAAATCTGTGGCGCGGAACCGGTCGGGTCCAGTAGAACTCGGCCATGTTGTGGGTCCTGTTCCTGCTCGTCGCATGGTGCTCGGCAGTGGTCAGCTGCACCCGCCTGTGCCTCGCCGCGGTCGCGGCCGCCCAGCCGATGGACGCCGGTCCGGAGCCGGAGGGGCGGACCCTGAGCCTGTACGAGGCGGCGTTCCTGGCCGGAGGGCCGCGGCGGGTCGCCGATCTCGCCCTGGTGTCGATGTCCCGTGAGCGCCGGCTGCTGCTCGCCCACACCGGCTGGGTCACCGTCGTGGACCCGGACGGCCGGGACGACGTCGAACGCTCGGCCATCGCCGCGATAGGCCCGCTGGGCCAGTCCCCCGTGCCGCCGGTCCGCACCGCGCTGGCCGACGCCGACCCGGTGCGGGCGCTGGCCGACCGGCTGGTGGCGGCGGGGCTCGCGGTGCCCGCGGGGGCGCAGGCGGACGTGGCGGCCGCGGTGCGGCAGGTGCGGCTGGCGTGCGTCGTGGTCCTGCTGACGGGGGTGGTCGCGCTGCTGATGGTGCCGCCCGCGTCGGGCCCGGGGCCGGCGCTGGCGTGGTTCGCGCTGCCGCTGCTCCTCACGGCGAGCTGTCTGGTGATCGCGCGGATCGAGGTGCATCCGTACTCGTGCTGGGCCTCCCCCGCCGGGCAGCGGCTGCTGGGCCGGATCGACGTGCCACCGCGACGGCCCGTCGCCCAGCGCGCCGGGGGCGGGGCCGACGAGGAGCACGACGACGGCGAGTTGCTCACCGCGCTCGCGGTCCACGGCACCGTCGCCCTGCCCGATCCGGCGCTGCGCGCGGCACTGAGGGCGCATTGGGGTCATTGACCCCGACACCGCGGCCCGGTGCTTTACATGGCCAATCACCGCACCAAGTATCCCCTTTATCGCGATGTGCGGAGGGACGGCTTGTGAGAGCAGCAGCGCTGTACGGCATCCTCGGCCCGCTGTCCCTGTCCCTGGCCATGACCGCGCTGTTCGCCACCCCCGCCACCGGCAGACCGCTCGCCGCGCCGCCCGCGCGCCCCACCACGGCGGTCGTCGCCGGGGGCCCGGCGGTGACCGCCGTCGAGGCGGCCGCGCCCCCCTGGTCCGCCTCGCCCGCCTCCGCCGTGCTGGCCTCCCCCGCGCTGGCCGTGCCCCGGGGCGGCGCCGCCGAGGCCCGCGGGGTGGCGGTGGCGGCCCGGAAGGCGGCCGCCCGGGGCATCGCCTTCGGCCACTGCCCGCGCGTCGAGGAACTGTCGTCCGGCGTTCGCTGCGGCACCGTCTCCGTACCGCTGGACTACGCGCGGCCGCACGGCAAGCACATCCGCCTCACCGTCAGCCGGATCCGCGCCTCCGGCCCCGAGGCACGGCGGCAGGGCGCGCTGGTCTACAACCCGGGCGGGCCGGGCGCGTCCAGCATGACGTTCCCCGAGTACGCCGCCGAGGACGCCTTCCACAAGACGGCCGCGGTCTACGACTTCGTCGGCTATGCGCCCCGCGGAGTCGGCCGCTCCGCGCCCGTGTCCTGCCGACGGCCGGCGGACTTCGCCAAGACGCCCACCAGCTCACCGCAGCGCCCCTCCGCGGCGTATCTGCGGGCGATGGTGACGCGGGCGCGCGCGTACGCCCGGGGCTGTGCGCGCCGTACGGGGGCGGCCCTGCGGCACATCACCACGCTCAACAACGCCCGTGACCTCGACGTGCTGCGCGCCGCGCTCGGCGAGCAGCGGCTGACCTTCGTGGGCGCCTCGTACGGCACGTACTACGGCGCCGTCTACGCGACGCTCTTCCCCCGCCATGTGCGCCGCATGGTGTTCGACAGCGTGGTCAACCCCGGCCCCTGGCAGATCTGGTACCGCAACAACCTCGACCAGTCCCTGGCCTTCGAGCGGCGCTGGACGGACTGGCGCCGCTGGGCCGCCCGGCACCACGCCGTCTACCATCTCGGCACGACCCCCGCCCGGGTGCTCGCCTCGTACCGGAAGGCGGCGCACCGCCTGGCGCGGAAACCCGCGGGCGGCCGCGTCGGCACCGGCGAGCTGCAGGACGCGTTCGTACGGGCGGGCTACAACGACGCCTACTGGGATCCCAGCGCGCGGGCCCTCTCCGCCTATCTGCGCGGCGATTCCCGGCCGCTGATCGAACTGGCCGCGTCCGAGTCCGGGGACGCGGTGGCCGACGAGAACGGCAACGCCGTCTACACCGCCGTGGAGTGCAACGACGCGCCCTGGCCGCGCGACTGGGCGAGCTGGAAGCGGGAGAACACCGCCCTCGCGCGCCGCGCGCCCTTCGAGACCTGGGACAACGTGGCGATGAACCTGCCCTGCGCCTACTGGCCGCTCGGGCACGACACCCCCATGGACGTGACCGCCCGGCCGGGGCTGCCGCCGGTGCTGCTGCTGGCGGCCGAACGGGACGCGGCCACCCCGTACGCGGGCGCCAAGGAGCTGTGGCGCAGGCTCCCCACCGCCTCCCTGGTGACCGAGCGGAAGGCCGGTACGCACGGCCTGTGGGGCGGCCCGAACGCCTGCGTCAACCGCAAGGTCGACACGTATCTGCTGACCGGGAGGACACCGGGCCGGACGGCCTACTGCGCGCCGCGCGCGGCGCCGGAGCCGCGCCCGGCGCCGATGCCCGAGTCCGGCAAGCAGCCCGCGCTGCCCGGCGCCCCGGGAGCGCCCGGCACCCCGGGAGGGTCCGGGGCGCCCGGGATGCCGTGACCGTCGGACCGGCCGTCAGGCCAGACCGGCGACCAGCTCGGAGACCGGCTTGCGCCGCCCGGTGTAGAACGGCACCTCCTCGCGCACATGACGGCGCGCCTCGGAGGCACGCAGATGGCGCATCAAATCGACGATCCGGTGCAGCTCGTCCGCCTCGAAGGCCAGGATCCACTCGTAGTCGCCGAGGGAGAACGACGCGACGGTGTTGGCGCGCACATCCGGGTAGCCGCGCGCCATCTTGCCGTGGTCCGCGAGCATCGTGCGGCGCTCCTCGTCGGGGAGCAGATACCAGTCGTAGGACCGTACGAAGGGGTAGACGCTGACGTAGTCGCGCGCGTGCTCGTCCGCGAGGAACGCGGGGATGTGCGACTTGTTGAACTCCGCCGGGCGGTGCAGCGCCATGTTCGACCAGACCGGCTCCAGTGCACGGCCGAGCCGGGTGCGGCGGAAGAGGTTGTACGCCTCCTGCAGGGCGTCGGAGGTCTCCGAGTGCCACCAGATCATGACGTCCGCGTCCGCCCGCAGCCCGGAGAGGTCATAGGTGCCGCGCACGGTGACGTCCTTGGCGGCGAGCTGCGCGAAGAGCTGCTCGACCTCGTCGGCGTAGCCGGTGCGGTCCTCCGGCAGCACATCGCGCAGCCGGAACACCGACCACAGGGTGTAGCGGATGACCTCGTTGAGGTCCTTGGCCTTCTTCCCGGCGTTGGGAGCCTTCGGAGACGGGGTGGTCTCGGGCGTGTCGGGGGTCTCGGGAACAGCAGCAGTCATGGCTCCTATTCTCGCTCTCCGCCGTGCGGGCCCGCCGCCAGGGTCGCCGTGAGCGGCTTCAGCAGCTCATCGGCGGCCGTGCGGGCGGATCCGACGCACGCGGGGATGCCGACGCCGTCGTAGAGCGCGCCGCACACCCGCAGTCCGGGCAGCTTGGCGACCTCCGCGCGGATCCGGGCGACGCGGTCGAGGTGGCCGACCGGGTACTGGGGCAGTCCGCCGTCCCAGCGGGTCACCCGGGTCGCCACCGGCTTGGCGGCGAGGCCGGTGGCCGCGCCGAGATCGGCGAGCGACATCCCTACCAGATCGGCGTCGTCGCGCTTCAGATGCTCCTCATCCTCAAACCGCCCGATCGAGGTACGCAGCACGAAGAGATCGGGCGCGGAGTCGCGGAGCCAGCCCCATTTGCGGCTGGAGAACGTGGCCGCCTTGATCGTGTGGCCGTCGACCGGCGGGACCAGAAAACCGCTGCCCTCGGCCAGCGACGCCACGTCCTCGCGGCGGAAGGCCATGGTGATCAGCGCCATGGAGGCGTAGTCGACGGTGGCCAGCTCGGCGGAGGCGGCCGGGGAGTCCGCCGCCAGGAGCCGGGCGGCGGCGGGCGCGGGGGCCGCCAGCACGACCGCGTCGGCCCGCAGCGCCCCGTCGTCGGTGACGACGGTCCAGCCGTCGGCGGCCCGCCGCAGCTCCCGTACGGGCGCGTCGGTGCGGATCTCGCCGCCCGCGGCCCGTACAGCGTCGGCCACGGCGAGCGGCAGGCGGCCGATGCCGCCGTCGATGCCCATGAACACCGGCCCCTCCTGCCGCTGGGCCGACCGCTCGGCCAGCGCCCGGACCCCCTCGGACAGCGGGCGGTTCGCCTTGGCCAGTTCGAAGAGGGCCGGCACCGCGGCCCGCATCGAGGTGCGGTACACATCCCCCGCGTACACCCCGCCCAGCAGTGGCTCGACCAGCCGGTCCACGACCTCCCTGCCGAGCCGCTCCGCGATGAATCCGCCCAGCGCCACGTCCTCGCCGACCGGGGTGGGCGGCAGCTCCGCGTCGCGGGCGATGCGGGCCAGCCCCTCGTCCGAGATCACCCCGGACGCGGCGAGCGGCGCGAGGTCGCCGGGCACGCCCATCACATGGCCCCTGGGCATCGGCCGCAGGGCGCCGCGCGTCCACAGGGCGGCGGTCGCGGTCGCGGGCGGCTGCAGCCGCTCGCCGAGGCCGACGGCGCGCGCCAGCTCCACCGCCTCCGGGCGCCGGGCGAGCATCGATTCGGCGCCAAGGTCCACGGTCACGCCCTCGATCTCGCCCGAGCGCAGCTTGCCGCCCAGCCGCCCCGACGCCTCCAGCACGGTCACCCGCGCCCCGCCGGACTGCAGCCGGTGGGCGGCCGCGAGGCCCGAGATCCCGCCGCCGATGACGACGGCATGGCCGGTGTGCCGGGGGTGCGGGGAGGTCGCTGCGCTCATGCCCCCACTCTCTCACCCGCCCCCAGGGGGTGATGGGCGGAGGCCGTGGCGAGGTCGGCCTCGATGCGGGCGGCGGCGGTCCGCAGCGCCGGAAGCAGCTCCTCCCGGGTGGCCTCCGCGCTGCCGCGGCCCGCGTGGGTGGCGATGTTGAGCGCGGCCACCACCTGGCCGTCCGCACCCCGTACGGGCACGGCCAGGGACCGCAGTCCCTCCTCCAATTCCTCGTCCACCAGGGCGTATCCGTCCCTCCCGGTGCGCTCCAGGACGCGGGCCAGCTCGGGCACGGCGGTCACGGTGTGCCGGGTCAGCGGCTTCGGGGCGAGCCCGGCGAGATAAGCGGCGCGCGCCTCCGGGCCGAGCCCGGCGAGCAACACCCGTCCCATGGATGTCGCGTAGGCGGGGAAGCGGGTGCCGATGGTGATGTTGACGCTCATGATCCGCACGGTGGGCACCCGCGCCACATACCGGATGTCGTCGCCGTCGAGGACCGCAAGCGACGCCGACTCGTGGACGGTGCGGACGAGTTCGCGCATATGGGGCTGGGCCAGCTCGGTGAACGACAGGTCGCCCAGCGGCGCGTAGCCCAGCTCCAGCACGCGCGGCAGCGGGCGGAAGGCCCGGCCGTCGGCCGCCGCGTACTCGGCGTATCCCAGATCGACGAGAGTGAGCAGGGAGCGGCGCGCGGTGGCCCGGGGCAGCCCGGTGGCCTCGGCGACGGCGGTGAGCGTGAGCCCGTGCCGCGCGGCGTCGCCCTCCGCCCCCTCCCCCGGCGTGCCCAGCGCCCGCAGCACGGCGAGGCCGCGCGCGAGCGACTGCAGATACCCGGCCCCCAGCTCCCGCTTGGCCGCCCGCGCCGGATCCTCGGCGGGCCCGGCACCGGACCCGGCGGCCGAGCCCGCCGTGGCCCGCCCCGGCTGATCGGGCTCGGCACGGGCCGCCTCCGCCGGATTCGCCCGGCCGACCGGCCCCGCACCGTGCCCCGCGGGGCCCGCCGGGGCGCCCCCCGGGCCGGAGGCGCCCGGCCCGGTGAGCGCGCGCCCCGGCGGGCGCCCCCGGCGCGTGGGCGGGGCGGCCAACGCCGCCTCCATCTCCGGGATCAGCGCGCGCAGCGGACCCAGCACGGCGGCCCGCAGCGAGGCCACGTCGTGGCGGCTGGTGTGACTGACGACGTTCACCGCGCACGCGGTACGGCCCGAGGCGTCCCGGACCGGGACGGACACCGCCACCAGGCCGGGCTCGATCAGCTGGTCGTCGGCCGCCCAGCCGGTCCGGGCGGCCTCCCGTGCGCGCGCCTCGAAGCCGGTGTCGGCGGCGGGCCGGTGGCGCGGCGGAACGGCGGGGAACGCGGCGTCGAGGGGGTCGGCGGCGCGGCGGGCGCGCCAGGCCGCCCAGGCCCGCTCGTCCCACTCGGCGGCGAAGAGCGCGCCCGGGGCGCAGCGCTCGGCGGGGAGCAGATCGCCGATGCGGAAGGCGAGGGACATGGTGCGGCGGCGGGTGGCCTGGACGACGAAGCGCGCCCCGTCGCCGTCCGGCACGGCGACCGAGACCGATTCGTCGAGCCCGTCGGCCAGCCGCTCGGCGAACGGACCGAGCGCGTCCGGCAGGCCGCTGGCGGCGAGGTAGGCGTTGCCCAGCTCCATGAGCCGGGCCGCGAGGCTGACGTCGCGCCCGTCGAGCCGCACATATCCGAGCTGTTCGAGCGTGCCCACGACGCGGTCGACGACGGACCGGGCGAGCCCGGTGCCGCGCACGAGGTCGCCGGGCCGGACCGTGGCATCGCCCTGGTGCGCGGCCAGCCGGGTCAGCTCGCAGAGCACGGCGAGGCCGCGCTCGAGAGGGCCGACGGGGCCATTGACAGGTGGGGACACCGGACCGAGACTCATCACAACTCACATTATGAACGAAGTTTCACTCCGCGAACAAGTGGGGATCCTCATCCCACCCGGCCCGGACGGCCGGCCCGGACGAAGGGACGTTTCGATGCGCACGACCGTCGGGATCATCGGTGGAGGACCCGCCGGCCTGCTGCTCGCCCGTCTGCTGCACCGCGCCGGGGTGGACTGCGTCGTGCTGGAGAGCCGGGACCGGGCCTATGTCGAGCGCCGGCAGCGGGCCGGGATCCTGGAGCAGGGCACCGTGGACGTGCTGCGGGAGTGCGGCGCCGCCGAGCGCCTGGACCGCGAGGGGCTGCCGCACCAGGGCATCGAGCTGCGCTTCGAGGGCCGCGGCCACCGCGTCGACTTCCCCGCCGCCACCGGCGGCAAGGCGGTGACGGTCTATGCCCAGACGGAGATCGTCAAGGATCTGGTCCGGCTCCAGCTGGCCGACCCCGGGGGGCCTCCGCTGCTGTTCGAGGCCGAGGCCCTGGCGATCGAGAAGGCGGATTCCGGGGCCCCGGTCATCCGCTTCCGCCACGAGGGCCGTGAAGAGACGCTGAGCTGCGACTTCGTGGCGGGCTGCGACGGCTTCCACGGCATCGCCCGGCGCGCGGTCCCGGCCGGTCTGGTCCGCACCTTCGAGCGCACCTATCCGTATTCCTGGCTGGGGGTGCTGGCCGATGTGCCGCCGTCCTGCGAGGAGTTGATCTACGCCCGCCATCAGCGCGGCTTCGCGCTGCACAGCATGCGCTCCCCGCAGGTCTCCCGGCTCTATCTCCAGGTGCCGAACGACACCGATCCCGCCGACTGGTCCGACGAACGGATCTGGGACGAGCTGTCCACCCGCTTCGCCCTCGACAACAGCGGGTGGAGACTGGAGCGCGGTCCGATCACCGCCAAGTCCGTGACCCCGATGCGCAGTTTCGTGCAGGAGCCGATGCGCCACGGCAGGCTCTTCCTCGCGGGCGACGCGGCTCATATCGTGCCGCCGACCGGGGCCAAGGGGCTCAACCTCGCCGTCGGCGACGTGGTCACCCTGGCCCGCGCGCTCGCCCATCACCACACCACGGGCTCGACCGAGCTGCTGGACGGCTATTCGGCGACCTGCCTCGCCCGGGTGTGGCAGGCCGAGCGCTTCTCGTACTTCATGACGGACACCCTGCACCGGCGCCCGGAGCAGAGCCCGTTCGAGGACCGGCTGCAGATCGCCCAGCTGGACCGGATCGCCACCTCCCGCACCGCTTCCGCCGAGCTGGCCGAGAACTACGTCGGCCTCCCGCTGTCATGACGGCCCCGGCGAGCCCCCCGGTCGGCCACCGCCCCGACGCCGGGCGGTCGGTCGCGGGCCGGGTGCTGGCCGTGCTGGACGCGTTCGACGCCTCGCACCGCTCGCTGTCGCTCACCGCTCTCGCCCGGCGCGCCGGGCTGCCGCTGGCCACCGCGCACCGGCTGGTCGCCTCGCTCACCCGCTGGGGCGCCCTGGAGCGCGACACCTCGGGGGCGTACCACATCGGGCTGCGGCTGTGGGAGGTGGCGACGCTGTCGCCGCGCGGGGTCGGGGTGCGCGAGGCGGCGCTGCCGTTCATGGAGGACCTGTACGAGGCCACCCATGAGAACGTCCAGCTGGCGGTGCGCGACGGCCTGGAAGTGGTCTTCGTCGAGCTGATCTCCGGCCGCTCCGCGGTCCATGTGCGCACCCGGGTCGGCAGCCGCTGGCCGCTGCACGCCACCGGCGTCGGCCTGGTGCTGCTCGCGTACGGGCCGCCGGGGCTTGGCGAGCGGGTGTGCGCCCGGCCGATGCGCCGGTTCACCGAGCGGACCATCCAGGATCCGGCGCGGCTGCGGGCCACGCTCGCCGAGGTGCGGCGCACCGGGATCGCGGTCAGCGACCGGCAGATCACCATGGACGGGCTGTCCATCGCCGCCCCGGTGCGGGGTCCGCGCGGGGAGGTGGTGGCCTCGCTGTCGGTGGTGGTCCCGGCCGCGGAGGGGCGGGCACCGGGGCTGATACCAGCGGTGCGGGTCGCCGCCCACGGCATCTCCCGTACTCTCGCGGCCGCCTGGGATCAAGAGTCCCTTGCCGAGGCTTCCGGCTGACGGAAGACCTGGGTCCGCCTCTTGCCGGAGGTGCCTCCACGCCACATCCTGTGGGGCGCACCGCGCTCCGAGCTGGAACACCCAACACCCAAGGGGGCCGCCCGAAGTGACCATCGAGGACACCGCAGCGCGGGAGCCGACCGCCCGGCGCACCGGCTGGCAGCCGTATCACACGCTGTGGGCCATGCTGCTCGGCGGCTGGCTCTTCTCCTACGCCGATCGCACCCTCACCGGCCCGGTGGTCACCTGGCTGATCGAGAACGACCACGGCATGCTGGGCTCCGCCGGCCATCCGCATGCCCTCGGCGGACTGATCGGCAGCCTCTTCTTCGCGGGCTACATGCTCACCCAGTTCCCCGGCGGCTATCTCGGCGACCGCTTCGGCCATCGCACCATGCTCGCCGTCTCGCTGCTGTGGGCCGGGGTGGCGACCCTGGCCAGCGGGCTGGTGAGCGGGCTGATCGCGTTCGTCGTCCTGCGGGTGCTGACCGGTCTCGGCGAGGGCGTCTTCTACTCCAACGACCGCGCGCTGATCGCCCAGCGCACCCCGCCCGCGAAGACCAGTTTCGGCATGGGTGTGGCCATCACCGGGCTGTCCATCGGGCTGACGATCGCGACCATCAGCACGCCCTATCTGATCGACTGGGGCGCCGAGGCGTTCGGCCGGGAGGACGCCTGGCGGATGCCGTTCCTGGTGCTGGGCGGTGCCACGCTCGCGTTCGGCTGGATCACCACGGTCTATATGCGCCGCATCGGCGGCCCGCTGAAGGCCACCGGCTCCACCCTGCGGCTGCTGGGGATATCAGGAGTGCTGTGCGCGGCCGTCATGGCGGTCTATCTGATCGCCGACGGGGCGGGGATGCCGAGCTGGGGCGTGGCCGTCCTGGAGTGCGTGCTCGCGTTCGTGCTGATCGGGGCGATCTTCGCCAGGCGCGGGTCGCGGCTCGGCGCCATCTCCCGGAACCGCAATGTGCTGTTGCTCAGCTTCGCCTTCATCGCGGTCATGTGGAACCTGTGGTTCTTCAGCTTCTGGTCGGTGTCGATCGTCGCCGACGCCGCCCACAGCTCCTTCCAGAACGCGGCGCTGGTCGCGACGTTCAACGCGGGCGCGGGCATCCTCGGCTTCCCGGTCGGCGGCCGGCTGTCGGACCTGGCGAAGGACCGGGGGTGGGGGCGGCGGCCGCTGCTGATCGCGTTCACCGTGGTCCAGGGGGTGCTGGTGCTGGTCTTCGCGGCCTATCTCCAGGCCCAGGAGAAGCCGTCCCTGCTGGTGATGTCGATCCTGCTGTTCGTCACCAGCCTGTTCTTCAACGCCCTCCAGCCGATGGCGCACGCCCTGCTGAACGATGTGGTCGACGCGTCCGAGCGCGGCGCCGCCTTCGGCCTGTTCAACCTGGTCGGGGAGATAGGCGCGGTGATCAGCCCGGCGCTGAGCGGCACCCTCTTCGACCACTACGGCAGCTGGACGTCCGCCGTCTACATCGACGGCGCGCTGATGCTCACGAGTGCCGTTCTGTACGTCCTGGTCCGCGAGCCCATGGCGCGCTCGTAGCGTGGTACCCGACGGACCACGACATACGGCGACGAAGGGGCGGACGCGATGGCGGCAGCACGGCGGATGGTGGTCATCGGGGGCGACGCGGCGGGGATGTCCGCCGCGTCCCAGGCACGCAGGCTCGGCAAGCGGGGCGAACTGGAGATCCTCGCCTTCGAGCGCGGCCACTTCACGTCGTACTCGGCCTGCGGCATCCCGTACTGGGCCGGAGGTCTGGTGGACGGCCCCGACGACCTCGTGGCCCGCACCCCGGAGGCCCACCGCGCGCGCGGTATCGACGTCCGCCTCCGCAGCGAGGTGACCGAGATCGACGTCGCCGGGCAGCGGGTCCGGGTCCGGGAGCTGGACGCGTCCGGCGGCGCCGAGCGCTGGCACGGCTTCGACGACCTGGTCATCGCCACCGGCGCCCGCCCCCGCCGCCCCGGCATGCCCGGCATCGACGCGCCCGGGGTGCACGGGGTGCAGACCCTGGACGACGGGTGGGCGCTGCTGGAGACCCTGGAGGGCCGGACGGTCGAGCGGGCCGTCGTCGTCGGCGCCGGTTACATCGGGGTGGAGATGGCCGAGGCGCTGACCCGCCGCGGCTGCCGGGTCACCGTCCTGGAGCGCGGCGAACAGCCGATGGCCACCCTCGACCCCGACATGGGGCGGCTGGTGCGGGACGCGATGGGCGGGCTCGGCATCGACACCGTGACCGGCGCGGAGGTCGCCGAGGTGCTGACCGGCGAGGACGGCCGGGTGCGCGGAGTGGCCACCAAGGGCGGCGAATACCCCGCCGAGCTGGTGGTGCTGGGCCTCGGGGTGGCCCCGGAGACCCGGCTCGCCCGGGAGGCGGGGCTGCCGCTGGGCGAGTCGGGCGGGCTGCTCACCGACCTGGCCATGCGGGTGCGCGGCCACGCCAACATCTGGGCGGGCGGCGACTGCGTCGAGGTCCTGGACCTGATGTCCGGCCGCACCCGGCACATCCCGCTGGGCACCCATGCCAACAAGCAGGGCCAGGTCATCGGCACCAACATCGGCGGCGGCTATGCGACGTTCCCCGGTGTGGTCGGCACCGCGGTCAGCAAGGTCTGCGATCTGGAGATCGCCCGCACCGGACTGCTGGAGTCCCAGGCGGAGTCGGTGGGGCTGCGCTTCCACACCGTCACCGCCGAGTCCACCAGCCGCGCCGGGTACTACCCCGGCGCCCGCCCGATGACGGTGAAGATGCTCGCCGAGCGCCGCACGGGGCGGCTGCTCGGCGTGCAGATCGTCGGCCGGGAGGGCGCGGGCAAGCGCGTGGACATCGCGGCGGTCGCGCTCACCGCCGGGATGACGGTCGAGCAGGTCGCGTCGCTGGACCTGGGGTACGCCCCGCCGTTCTCCCCGGTGTGGGACCCGGTGCAGGTGGCGGCGCGCAAGGCGGCGGCCGTCGTACGGGAGGCCACCGGCCGGTAACGGTCCGGCGCCGCCGGGCGCGTCAGCGCTCGGTGCGGGTGTGGACGTACTCGACGAGCCGGGTCAGGGCGTCCGGGTCGGTGGTGGGCAGCACGCCGTGGCCGAGGTTGAAGATGTGCCCCTCAAGCCCCTGGGCCGCGTCCAGCACCTCGGCCGCCTTGGCCTCCACGGCCTCACGCGGCGCGAACAGCACGGCGGGGTCGAGGTTGCCCTGCAGCGCCTTGCCGGGGCCCACCCGCCGGGCGGCCTCGTCCAGCGGCACCCGCCAGTCGGCGCCGACGACGTCCGCCCCGGCCTCGCCGAGCAGGCCGAGCAGCTCGCCGGTGCCGGCGCCGAAGTGGATGCGCGGCACGCCGTACCCGGCGACGGCCTCGAAGACCTTCGCGGAGGCGGGCATCACGCTGCGCCGGTAGTCGGACGGGGCCAGGGCGCCGACCCAGGAGTCGAAGAGCTGCACGGCCGAGGCTCCCGCCTCGATCTGCACCTTCAGGAAGGTCGCGGTGATGTCCGCGAGCCGGTCGAGCAGATCGGCCCACAGCTCCGGGTCGCCGTACATGAGCGCCTTGGTGTGCTCGTGGTTGCGCGACGGGCCGCCCTCGACCAGATAGCTGGCGAGCGTGAAGGGCGCGCCCGCGAAGCCGATGAGGGGGGTGGCGCCCAGCTCGCCGACGAGCATCCCGACGGCCTCGGTGACGTACTTCACATCGTCGGGATCGAGCGGACGCAGCCGCTCCAGATCCGCGCGGCTGCGGATCGGACGCTCCACGACGGGGCCGACGCCGGGCTTGATGTCGAGGTCGATCCCGATCGCCTTGAGCGGCACCACGATGTCGCTGAAGTAGATCGCGGCGTCCACCCGGTGACGGCGCACCGGCTGCAGCGTGATCTCCGTGACCAGGTCGGGCCGCGTGCAGGACTCCAGCATGGCGATGCCCTTACGGGCCTCGTGGTACTCCGGCAGCGAGCGCCCCGCCTGCCGCATGAACCACACCGGGGTATGCGGCACCGGTTCGCGTCGACAGGCCCGGAGGAAGGCCGAATCGGCGCACGGGTTCGCCGCCGGACGGCCGGTCTGCTGCTGGCCCGAGGGCCGCTCTGTGGCGCTCATGCACCAAATCTTCGCACGGGCCGAACGAGTGACCCGCCAACCCGGGTGTTCCTCCCCGGTTGGAGCCCTCAGTGCGCCTAGTCTTCCGGGCATGGCAGCGGTTCAAGGACACCTCTCGAACGGTGCTGACGGTGCTGACGGCCCGGACGCGGGCGGGGAGGGCACCCCGCTCGCCTTCCGGCGTGCGGTCGCCGGTCTGCGCGCGGTACGGGTGCGGCCGGAGGTGGAGCTCGACCCGACCCCACCGCCGCGCCGGCTGGCGCCGTTCTCCTACGCACTCGAAGCGGTGGTCACGGACACCACCGCCGCCGACGACGAGGACGAGCTGGCCGAGGGCCGGCTCATCCTGCTGCACGACCCGGCGGGCCACGACGCCTGGCGCGGCACCTTCCGGCTGGTCACGCTGATCCACGCCGACCTGGAGCCGGAGATCGCGGCGGATCCCCTGCTGCCCGAGGTGTGCTGGTCGTGGCTCACCGGCGCGCTGGACGCGCGCGGCCTCGGCTGCGTGGAGCCCAGCGGCACGGTCACGCGCGCCAGCTCGCACTACTTCGGCGGGATCGGGGAGCGGGAGCCCTCGACCCGGATCGAGATCCGCGCCTCCTGGACGCCGTCGGACCACCCCTCCCCCGAACCGGCCCGCCCGGAGCGGGCGGACGAGGCGGCCGCGGAGCCACTGGGCGTCCCCGACACCGGGGCGCACCTGGCGGCCTGGTGCGATCTGCTGTGCCAGATCGCCGGGCTGCCGCCGGCCGGGACCACGGAGGCGGGTGTGGTCTCGCTCCCCCAGCGCCGCGGCCCCCAGCCCCGCTGACCCTCCGTATCCGTGCCCACCGCCCGGTCGCGCTGTGCGCTTCCGGCGCTCAGGCAACCCCGTCTGACCGAGATCGCCCGAATTGTTACTCACCAAATCGTGATCATTCCCTAAAGCTGGACCGTATCGGTGCCGAAGGAGTGGTGACCCGTCCCACCACTTTCCAGGAGGCCTGGTGTCTGTTCTCCTCGAGCAACCGTCCAGCCTGGTCGCCTATCGCCCGAACAAGCCGACGGCCATGGTCGTCGTCGCCGACCCCCGCGTTCGTTCCACCGTCACCCGTCACCTGTGGGCCCTCGGGGTGCGCGACGTCATCGAGGCGTCGTCCGTCGCGGAGGCCCGCCCCCGTATCGGCAACCCGCGCGACATCTGCGTCGCGGAGGTCCACCTCCCCGACGGCTCCGGCCTCACCCTGCTGTCCGAGACCCGCGCCGCGGGCTGGCCGAACGGGCTGGCCCTCTCCGCCGCCGACGACATCGGCGCGGTGCGCAACGCGCTGGCCGGTGGCGTCAAGGGCTACGTCGTCACCGGCACCCGCACCAACCTGGGCATCCCCGGGCGCCCCGGCGCCGCCCCCATCGGCGCCGCCGCCGCCCGGATGCACCGCCGCCCGCCGGGCGCCCCCGGTCACCCGGGCGGCTACCGGGAGCTGTCGGGACGCGAGGTCGAGGTGCTGAGGCTGGTTGCGGAGGGCCAGTCCAACAAGGCCATCGGCGTCTCGATGGGCCTGTCCGCACTCACCGTCAAGAGCCACCTCGCCCGCATCGCCCGCAAGCTCGGCACCGGCGACCGGGCCGGCATGGTCGCGGTCGCGCTGCGTACCGGCATCATCCACTGAGTCCTGCGGCGGGGATCGCCCCGTCCGGCACCGCCCCGCGCCCGTCGACGGAACGTTCCGTCGACGGGCGCCCTGTGTACCCCCCGTACACAGCTACCCTTGACAGGTGACCGACGCCCAAGAGACCGCAGCAGAGACGACACTGCGAACCACCGGGGGCGCTCCTCCGGACGACCTCCCCCCGGCGCCGGTCCCCTTGCTGGAGCCGCGTGAGGGCATTCCGCCCGTCACCGCCGACCCGGACGCGCTCGCCGAAGTCGTCGCGGCCTTCGCCGCGGGCCACGGCCCCGTGGCCGTCGACGCCGAGCGCGCCTCCGGCTACCGCTACGGACAGCGGGCCTATCTGGTCCAGCTGCGCCGGGCGGGAGCGGGGACCGCACTGATCGACCCCGTCGGCTGCCCCGACCTGTCGGGTCTGGGGGCCGCCGTCGCCGACGCCGAGTGGGTGCTGCATGCCGCGACCCAGGATCTGCCGTGTCTGCGTGACATAGGCATGGTCCCGGACCGGCTCTTCGACACCGAACTCGCGGGCCGGCTGGCCGGGTTCGCCCGGGTGGGGCTCGGCGCCATGGTCGAGAACATCCTCGGCTACGCGCTGGAGAAGGGTCATTCGGCCGTCGACTGGTCGACCCGCCCGCTCCCCGAGCCGTGGCTGCACTACGCCGCGCTCGATGTGGAGCTGCTGGTCGACCTGCGGGACGCGCTGGAGGAGGAACTGACCCGGCAGGGGAAGCTGGAGTGGGCCCACCAGGAGTTCGCGGCCATCGCCGCGGCCCCGCCCGCCCCGCCCCGTAAGGACCCCTGGCGGCGTACGTCGGGGATGCACAAGGTGAGACGACGACGGCAGATGGCCGTGGTGCGCGAGCTGTGGACGGCCCGGGACCGGATCGCCCAGCGCCGCGACGTATCGCCCGGCAAGGTGCTGGGGGACGCGGCGATCGTGGAGGCCGCGCTCGCGCTGCCGGTGAACGCCCGGGCGCTGTCCGCGCTCAGCGGCTTCGGCCACCGGATGAGCCGCCGCCAGCTGGAGCAGTGGCAGGCCGCGGTGGACCGGGCCCGGGACCTGCCGGAGGCCGAACTCCCGCAGCCAGGCCAGCCGGTGGCCGGTCCGCCCCCGCCGCGCGCGTGGGCCGACAAGGACCCGGCCGCGGCGGCCCGGCTCTCGGCGGCCCGTACGGCGGTGACGGCGCTCGCCGAACGGCTGAATCTGCCGCAGGAGAACCTGATCGCCCCGGATACGGTCCGGCGGCTGTGCTGGGAGCCCCCGGCGGAGCCGACGACGGACGCGGTGGCGGACGTTCTCGCTGCTCATGGGGCCCGTCCCTGGCAGATCGACCAGGTGTCCACGGTCCTGACCGGCGCCCTGCGGACGGAGACCGCGTGAGTCCGGAGTGATGTCCGGCGTGATGTGACGCGCGTGGACCGGCGGCCTCGGCCGCCGGTCCTTTTCGCCGTATGACCTGTGACCTTCGACGCTACGGCGGCGAAGACTGGGCAGCGTGGTTACTCATAAGTAGCATGAGGGTGTGGAGGCGCGCCGATGGCGTGCCCGCAGCAGTGCCATCCCGCACCTGGAGGAGAGCCAACGTGCCTCGTACCGCTAGGGACGTCGTCTTCGTCGACGGCGTCCGTACCCCGTTCGGCAAGGCGGGCCCGAAGGGCATCTACCACGAGACCCGCGCCGACGACCTGGTCGTCAAGTGCATCCGGGAGCTGCTGCGACGCAACCCGGATCTGCCGCCGGAGCGCATCGACGAGGTGGCCGTCGCCGCGACCACCCAGATCGGGGACCAGGGCCTGACCATCGGCCGCACGGCGGGCATCCTGGCCGGGCTGCCGCAGTCGGTCCCCGGCTACTCGATCGACCGGATGTGCGCCGGTGCCATGACCGCCGTCACCACGACCGCGGGCTCCATCGCCTTCGGCGCGTACGACGCCGTCGTCGCGGGCGGCGTGGAGCACATGGGCCGCCACCCGATGGGCGAGGGCGTCGACCCGAACCCGCGGTTCGTCTCCGAGAAGCTGGTCGACGAGTCGGCCCTCTTCATGGGCATGACGGCGGAGAACCTGCACGACCGGCTGCCGCACCTCACCAAGCAGCGCGCCGACGAGTTCGCGGTGCGCAGCCAGGAGAAGGCCGCCAAGGCGTACGCCAACGGCAAGATCCAGCAGGACCTGGTGCCGGTCTCGGTGCGCCGCACCACCCCCGAGGGCGGGGAGACCGGCTGGGGGCTCGCGACCTCCGACGAGCCGATGCGCCCGGGCACCACGCTGGAGAACCTGGCCACGCTGAAGACCCCGTTCCGGCCGCACGGCCGGGTCACCGCGGGCAACTCCGCGGGGCTCAACGACGGCGCCACCGCCTCCCTGATCGCCTCCGAGGACTTCGCCCGGGAGCTGGAGCTGCCGGTCCGGATGCGCCTGGTGTCGTTCGCCTTCGCGGGCGTCGAGCCCGAGGTGATGGGCTACGGCCCGGTCCCGGCCACCAAGAAGGCCCTGTCCAAGGCCGGGCTGACGATCGATGACATCGGCCTGTTCGAGATCAACGAGGCGTTCGCCGTCCAGGTGCTGTCGTTCCTGGACCACTACGGCATCGCGGACGACGACCCGCGCGTCAACCAGTACGGCGGCGCGATCGCCTTCGGCCACCCGCTCGCCTCCTCCGGCGTCCGCCTGATGACGCAGCTGGCACGGCAGTTCGAGGAGCAGCCGGAGGTCCGCTACGGCATCACCACCATGTGCATCGGTTTCGGCATGGGGGGCACCGTGATCTGGGAGAACCCGCACTTCGAGGGGAACAAGTGACTACCACCGCAGAGCTTCTCAAGGGAGCGGCCGAGCTGTTCCCGGACGAGGTCGTGACGCAGGCGCACGTCCGCCACCTCGACCTCCCCCAGGACGCGGGCCGCTTCGCGCTCATCACCCTGGACAACGGGCTTGACCACACCAAGCCCACCACCTTCGGCCCGGCCTCGCTGGCGAACCTCAACGCGGCGATCGACCAGGTGGAGAAGGAGGCCGCGGACGGCGCGATCACCGGCGTCGGCATCACCGGCAAGCCGTTCATCTTCGCCGTCGGCGCCGACCTCAAGGGCGTGGAGCTGCTGAAGCGCCACGAGGACGCGCTCGCCATCGGCAAGGGCGGCCACGACGTCTTCAAGCGGCTGTCCACCCTCGCCGTGCCGACCTTCGCCTACTACAACGGCGCGGCGATGGGCGGCGGTGTCGAGGTCGGCCTGCACTGCACCTACCGCACCGTCTCGGCCGCGCTGCCCGCGTTCTCGCTGCCCGAGGTGTTCCTCGGCCTGGTCCCCGGCTGGGGCGGCTGCACCCTGCTGCCGAACCTGATCGGCGCGGACCGCGCGGTCTCGGTCATCATCGAGAACTCGCTCAACCAGAACAAGCAGCTCAAGGGCAAGCAGGTCTACGAGCTCGGGATCGCCGACGCGATCTTCGAGGGCGCGGACTTCCTGGAGCAGTCGCTGATCTGGACCGCGGCCGTCCTCAGGGGCGAGATCGAGATCGCCCGCCCCGAGATCGACCGCGGCGACGCCTGGCACGAGGCCGTGGTGCGCGGCCGCGCCATCGCCGACGGCAAGGTGCACGGGGCGGCCCCGGCCGCGTACCGGGCGCTGGAGATCATCGACGCGGCCCGCAACGGCGACCTGGCCCGCGGCTACGAGGCCGAGGAGAAGGCGCTCGCCGACCTCATCATGGGCGGCGAGCTGCGCAGCGGCATCTACGCCTTCAACCTGGTGCAGAAGCGCGCCAAGCGCCCGGCCGGCGCCCCGGACAAGTCGCTCGCCCGCCCGGTCGGCAAGGTCGGCGTGGTGGGCGCGGGGCTGATGGCCTCGCAGCTGGCGCTGCTGTTCGCGCGCCGCCTGGAGGTGCCGGTCGTGCTGACCGACATCGACCAGGAGCGCGTCGACAAGGGTGTCGGCTACGTCCACGGCGAGATCGACAAGCTGCTGCTCAAGGGCCGTATCAACCAGGACAAGGCCAACCGGCTCAAGGCCGCGGTGACCGGTTCGCTGGACAAGGCCGCCGCCTTCGGGGACGCCGACTTCGTCATCGAGGCCGTCTTCGAGGAGATGGGCGTCAAGCAGCAGGTGTTCGCCGAGGTCGAGGCGGTCGTGCCGGAGCACGCCATCCTCGCCACCAACACCTCCTCGCTGTCGGTCAGCGAGATGGCCTCCAAGCTCAAGCACCCCGAGCGGGTCGTGGGCTTCCACTTCTTCAACCCGGTGGCGATCCTGCCGCTGCTGGAGATCGTCCGCGGTGAGAAGACCGATGACGCGTCGCTGGCGACGGCCTTCGGGGTGGCGAAGAAGCTGAAGAAGACCGCCGTCCTGGTCAAGGATGCCCCGGCGTTCGTCGTCAACCGGATCCTGACCCGCTTCATGGGCGAGATCCAGAACGTCATCGACGAGGGCACCCCGGTCGACGTCGCGGAGCGCGCGGTGGAGCCGCTCGGGCTGCCGATGTCCCCGCTGGTGCTGCTGGAGCTGGTCGGCCCGGCCATCGGTCTGCACGTCTCCGAGACGCTGCACGGCGCCTTCCCGGACCGCTTCACGGTCTCGCCGAACCTCAAGCGCGTGGTCGAGGCGGGCAAGCGGGGCTTCTACGTCTACGACTCCGGGAAGCCGGAGCTGGACCCGGAGGTCGCCGCGCTGCTCCAGCAGGGCGGCACGGTCCTGACGGAGGAGCAGGTGCGCGAGCGGGTGCTGGACGCCGTCGCGCAGGAGATCGGCCTGATGCTGGACGAGGGCGTCGTCGCCGAGGCGCAGGACATCGACCTGTGCCTGATCACCGGCGCCGGCTGGCCCTTCCACCTGGGCGGCCTCACGCCGTACCTGGACCGTGAGGGTGTCTCGGAGCGGGTGAACGGGAAGCGGTTCCTGGCCCCGGGCGTCGCGAGCGTGCCCGCGTAAGCCGCGGGCGGGTGAGGTGCCCGGGCGCCGGGCGGGCCGAGGGTCCGCCCGGCGCCCGGGTGTTTTCGCTCCTGTACCGCGTCAGCCCTTCACCGCGCCGGAGAGCATGCCGGAGATGAAGTGCCGCTGGAGGAAGACGTACAGGGCGACGACCGGCAGGGCCACGATGATGGAGGCGGCCGCCAGCAGGGAGTACTGGGTGGTGTGCTCGCTCTGGAAGAAGGCCAGGCCGAGCGGTGCGGTGCGCTTGTTCTCGTCGGTGATCATGACCAGCGGGAGCAGGAACTCGTTCCAGGTCCACATGAACACCAGCATCGCCATCGTCAGCAGCGCCGGGCGGCTGGTGGGCACCAGGATCCGCCACAGCAGCCGCCAGTCGGACGCCCCGTCCAGGCGCGCCGCCTCGATGACGCTGGACGGCACCGAGCGGAAGAAGTTGCGCATCCAGAAGACGCTGAAGGCGAGGGACTGGGCGGTCTGCGGGAGGATCAACGACCAGTAGGAGTTGGTCAGTCCGGTGTCGCGCAGGTTGAAGTAGAGCGGGATGACGAAGGCCTCGGGTGGGATCATCAGCCCGATGAGGGTGACGTAGAACAGCAGCGAGCGGCCGGGGTAGTCGAAGTGGGCGAAGGAGAAGCCCGCCAGGATCGCCAGGACGGACGTCAGGAACACCACCGCCACCGCGACCAGCACGCTGGAGGACAGATAGGTGCCGAAGTGGCCTTGGTGCCAGGCGGCGGCGAAGTTGCCGAAGTCCAGGTGGTGGGGCCAGGTGAAGGAGGGCGAGGACTGCGCGGCCGGGGTCAGCGCGGACGCCACCACGCCGATCAGCGGCACCAGGGCCAGCGCGGCGAAGACGGTGAGGATGGCGTAGTTCAGCAGGCGTTCGCGTCCGGAGATCACGTCTCGTCCTCCCGTGGCTGGAGCTTGGTGATCAGGAAGGTGAGAAAGAGGATCACCACGGTCAGCACGACGGCGATGGCGCAGGCCGAACCCACCTGGCTGGTGCCGAAGGCCCGGTTGTAGACCTCGTAGGCGGGCAGGCTGGTGGCGTCGCCGGGGCCGCCGTGGGTGGCGACGTACACCAGGTCGAAGGTGCGCAGGGCGGCGATCACGGTGAGAGTGAGCGCGACGGTGATCTGCCCGCGCAGTCCGGGCAGGGTGACGGCGAAGAACTCCCGTACCGCGCCTGCCCCGTCCAGCTTCGCGGCCTCGTACAGGTCCGCCGGGATCTGCCCGATACCGGCGATGAACAGCACCAGGCACAGGCCGATCTCCAGCCAGGTGCCGATGAGGCCGACGGCGGGCAGGGCGGTGGAGAAGTCACCGAGCCAGGGGCGGGCGACCGCCTCCAGGCCGATGGCGCGCAGCGCGGTGTTGAGGACGCCGTCGGGGGCGTAGATCGCCGTCCAGGCGGTGGCGGTCACGACCATGGCGACCACCTGCGGCAGGAAGATCATCGCCCGGAAGACCGAGACCCCGCGCAGCCGGCCGGCGCGGGTGGTGACCGCGGCGAGCATCAGGGCGAGCGCGATCGGGATGACGGAGAAGAACAGGATCAGGACGAACGAGTGGAGGAAGCTCACGCGCAGCTGCGGGTCGCGGGCGATCTCGGTGTAGTTGGCGAGCCCCGCCCAGGTGGAGGCGGACACTCCGTCCCAGTGGTAGAGGGAGATCTGCACCAGCTGACCGAGCGGGACCAGCAGGAAGACCGTGAGGACGGCCAGGGCGGGAAGGGCGTAGAGGTAGCCCTTCCACTGGATGACGCGGCCGCGGCGCCGGGCCGGCCCCCGGGTGGGGGCGCCGGCCGGGCGCTCGGCGGCCGTCGTGCGGGGTGCGGTGGTGGCCATGGGGGCGGGCTACTTGCTGCTCTGGAAGGAGGAGTAGTCGGACTGGAGCCGGTCGGTGAACGCCTTGGGACTGAGGTGTCCGGCGGTCAGTTCCTGGACGGCGGCGGTGAGGGTGTCGTAGAAGGTCGGGGTCGTGTAGTCGAGGTAGGGAAGCAGTCCGTCCTTCTCGCTCACGCCCTTCCACTGGGTGAGGACGTCCGCGTCGACGGTGCCGGGGGTGGGCTTGTAGTCGGCCGGCGGCAGCGCCGGCAGGTTGCCGTGGGCTGCGCTGACCTTCATGCCGCCCCGGTCGACGAGGAAGTTGATGTACGCGGCGGCGACGTCGGGGTGCTTGGACTTGGAGGTCACCGACCACGCGAGGCCCTCGCCGCCCTGGGTGAGCGGGGGCTGACCGGCGGCGGGGCTGAGCGCGGTGAAGCCGACGTTCTTGTTCATCTTCGGGGCGAGGACGGCCGCCTGCCAGGTGCCGTCCACGAGGAACAGGGACTTGCCCTTGGCGAAGGAGGCGACGGCCTGGTCCTTGCTCTGGCCGTTGAAGCCGGAGCCCAGGTAGCCCTTGTCGGCCCAGCCGCGCAGCGTGGTCGCGGCCTTGAGCGTGCCGGGGTCGGTCCACTTGGCGCCGCCCTCGTCGAAGACGAGCTTGCGGACGTCCGCCTTCCCGGCGGTGGCGGCCTGGACGACGCCGAAGATGTGGATGCCGGGGCTCTTGTCGGCGTCGCCGTAGGACAGCGGCTGGAGGCCCGACGCCTTGGCCTTGGCCAGGGCCTTCTCGAAGTCGGCGAGCGTGGTGGGCGCGGACAGGCCGAGCGACTTCAGCTTGGCCTTGTTGTAGTAGACGCCGACGATCTCACCGGTCTGGGAGACGCCGTAGAGGTTGCCCGTCTTCCAGGTCTTGCCGTCGGAGGTGAAGCGGTTGAGGTCGAGCAGCTGGGACGGGTAGGCGCTGTTCCAGCCGTAGGCCTTGGCGTACCGGTCCACCGGCTGCAGCAGCCGGGCCTTCACGAACGCGCCCATGTCCGGGTAGCCCTGGTTCGCCTGGACGACGTCGGGCGGGTTGGTGGAGGACAGCGCGAGCTTCAGGGTGGTCTTGAGGTCGGAGAAGGACCGGGAGACGCGCTTGACGGTGACGTTCGGGTACTTCTTCATGAACGCCTTGTTGAGCGCTTCGGTGGAGGCGTCGGTACCGGGGTCGGTGTTCTGGTCCCACTCGGTGAGAGTGACCTTCCCGGCCTTGGCGGGGTCTTTGGAGACCGGGCCGGAGGTCTTCGTGCCGCCGGCGGACGAGTCGGCGCTCGGGCCGGGGGAACAGGCCGCGACGCCGGTCAGGACACCGGTGGCGAGCGCGGCTGCGGCTATGAGGCGACGGCGGGGGTGCCGTGGGGTTCTCTCACTCATGGGATGGTTCCTTCTGGTGCTGTGGCGCGGTCGCTCAGGGGGCGGCGTCGTCCGGGCTGTGGGGGTTGCGTTCGAGGAAGGCGTCGATCTCCTCCCGGTACGGCGCGCTGCTCGCGCCGCCCAGATTCCGCACCGACAGGGCGGCGCACAGCCCGGCGTAGCGGAGCCGGGTGGGGAGGGACCAGCCGTGGCTCAGGCCGGTGATCAGCCCCGCGGTGAAGACGTCACCGGCGCCGGTGGGATCGACGGCCTCCACCCGTGGGGCGGAGGCCCGGACCAGCTCGCCGGTGCCGCCGTCCACCGCGACCGCACCGCGACCGCCATCGGTCACGACGATGTCGGGCACGTGGTCGGCGAGTATCTTCACCGCCTCCTCGACGGTGCCGGCGCGGGTGTAGCTCGTCGCCTCGACGGCGTTGCACACGAACACGTCGACCTCGGCGAGACGGGTGAGCAGCTCCGGTGACCAGTCGCCGGTGGGGTCCCAGCCGACGCCGCCCACCACACGGGTGCCGCGGGAGCGGAGTTCGGCCGCCCAGGCGGGCAGCGGCCGTCCGATGCCGAGGTGCAGGAAGCGGACGCCGGGCAGCTCGCCCTCCCACACCTCGGGGCGCCGGGCCCCGGCCTCCTCGTAGGTGAGGAAGGCGCGGTCGTGGTCCTGGGGCACCGCGACCGTGACCGGGGTGTGCACGGCGGGGTCGCGGCGCAGCCAGGTCAGGTCCAGGTTCTCCTCGGCCGCGAGCCGGGCGGAGAGGTGCTCGCCGAAGGGGTCGGTGCCGATCACGCCGAAGATCCCGGTCCGCAGTCCCAGGCGGGCCGCGGCGACGGCGCGGGTGGCGGTTCCGCCCGCGGAGACGGCGAATCGGTCGGCGTACACCTCGGTCCCCGGGGTGGGCAGGTGCGGGATGCCGCCGAAGACGAGGTCGCAGAAGACCTCGCCGGCGAAGACCACATCGAGCACGGGAACCGCCTCTCTCCGGTGCGACCGCAGTGAAGTGCTCAACTATGAGCACCGCATATGCCACACGACAAGAGTCGGTCAGTTACAACAATGTATCGACGCATAAATGACTGACTTCGGTCATGCAGTGCTATCTTCAACGCGTGACTTCACGCAAACGCCACGCGAAGATCGTCGAATCGCTCCGGTCGACCGGAGTGGCCTCGGTCCGCGAGCTCGCCGAGAACCTGCAGGTCAGCGAATCCACGATCCGCCGGGACCTGACACTCCTCGACCGCAACGGCGAGCTGGTCCGCACCTACGGCGGAGCGGCCCTGTCACCGCGGGGGGCCGCGGAGGCCGCCGGTGAGGAGGCGGCGGACGAGGTCCCGTTCGACGTGGTCGCCTCGCGCGACGAGGCGCTGAAGGTCGCGATGGCCGAGGAAGCCGTGAAACTGGTCGAGGACGACAGCGTGATCGTCCTGGACATCGGCACCACGCCCCGGGCCATCGCCCGCCGGCTGCGGGGCCGTCCCGTCACCGTGATCACCAGCAGTCTGGCGGTGCTCGACGAACTCCGCGACGACGACGCCGTACGGCTGGTGATGCTCGGCGGCGTGCTGCGCCGCAACTACCAGTCGCTGGTGGGTTCCCTTACCGAGCAGGCGCTCCGCCAGGTCAGCGCCGACCTGCTCTTCCTCAGCTGCACCGGAGTGCGGCCGGGCGGCCATGTGGTGGACAACATGGCCGTCGAGGCGCCCCTGAAGCAGGCCATGATCGAGACAGCCGGGAAGGTCGTCCTGGTCGCCGCCGAGACCAAGTTCCCCGGCACCGGATCGCTGCGCGTGTGTTCGCTCTCCGACATCGACGTCCTGATCACCACCAGCGGCGCCGACCCCGACACGCTCCAGCTCTGCCGCGAAGCGGACGGAAAGGTGATACTCGCATGAAGTTGACCATCCTCGGCGGCGGCGGATTCCGCGTGCCGTACGTCTACCAGGCCCTGCTGCGCGACGAGGGCTCCCCCCGCATCGACGACGTGTGGCTGTACGACACCGACCCGGCCCGCCTCAAGGCCATGGCCGCCGTGCTCGCCCAGTTCGCCGAGGGCCACGCCGACGCGCCCCGGGTGACGGTCAGCACGTCGCTCGACGCCGCCCTGGAGGGCAGCGACTTCGTGTTCGCCGCCATCCGCGTGGGCGGGCTGGCGGGGCGGACGTGCGACGAGCGGGTCGCCCTCGACCTCGACGTGCTCGGCCAGGAGACCACCGGCCCGGGCGGCCTGGCCTACGGGCTGCGCACCATTCCCGTCATGCTCGACATCGCGCACCGGGTACGGCGCCTGGCGCCGCACGCCTACGTCATCAACTTCACCAACCCGGCCGGCATGATCACCGAAGCGATGCAGAGCGTCCTCGGTGACCGCGTCCTCGGCATCTGCGACACGCCGTCGGGCCTGGGCCGCCGCATCGCCACGACCCTCGGCCTGGACCCGGCCCGGGCCCAGTTCGACTACGTCGGCCTCAACCACCTCGGCTGGATGCGCCGCGTCCTGCACGACGGTGAGGACGTCCTGCCCCGCCTGCTCGCCGACGAACGCCTCGCCGACCTGGAGGAAGGCGTCGTCTTCGGGCGCGAGTGGCTGCGCGACCTCGGCGTGATCCCCAACGAGTACCTGTACTACTACTACTTCAACCGGGAAGCCGTACGCTCCATCCTCGACGCCCCGCAGACCCGCGGCGAGTTCCTCGCCCGCCAGCAGCAGGAGTTCTACCAGCGGGTGACCGAGACGGCCGGCGGCTCGGCCGTGTCGCTGTGGCGAAAGACCATCGCCGACCGCAGCGCCAACTACATGGCCGAGGCCAAGGGCGCCGTCCAGGGAGAGGCACAGGCCGACGAGAGCTTCCGGCCGGACCCCGCGCACCAGGGGTACGCCGGGGTCGCCCTCGCGGTGATGGCCGCGATCAGCCGCAACGAACGCGCCACGATGATCCTCAACGTGCGCAACGGAACCACCGTCTCCGCCCTCCCCCACGACGCCGTCGTCGAGGTGCCCGTGACCATCGACGCCGGTGGCGTACGCCCGCTCACCATCACCCAGCCCGACCTGCACCAGAGCGGCCTGATGCAACAGGTCAAGGCGGTCGAGCGCCTGACCATCAGCGCCGCCACCACCGGCTCCCGCACCGACGCGGCGAAGGCGTTCTCGCTCCACCCCCTGGTCGACTCGGTGACGGTCGGACGCAAGCTGCTCGACGGCTACATCGACCGCATCCCCGAAGTGGCCGCGGTCTTCGCCTAGTCCGCCGGTCCCGGGCCCCCCACCCGGGACCAGGCGCGCAGGGCGAGGCCCCGTTCGTCCGTCTTCTGACGCGCCACCAGCAGCCCGCCGTCCGGCGCGAGCGCGGCCAGGACCACCAGCCCGTGCCCGTCGCGGGCCAGCGCCGGGTGCCGGGCGCCGGGGTCGCCGGACGGCGTCCACCACACGCCCGCCGCCTCGTCCTCCGCCGGATGCGCGGCGACCGCCAGCCGGCCGCCGGCGGCGTCGCGGTGCGCCAGTACGGTGCAGTCGTGGCCGTCCACCGGGGCGCGCAGCACCGCGACCGGGCCGCTGCCCGTCGCCCCGCCGAGCGGCGCGGGGGCCGGGGCGTCCGGCCGCCAGGCCATGACCTCACCGCTGCGGGCGTCGCGCCAGTAGTGGGTGACGGTGCCGGGGCTGGTCTCCACCGCGGACGCCGAATCCGGCCGGGCGTCGGCGGGGACGTCCTCGCCCCGCTTCGGGGCGGCGCCGGGCTCGGGCTGGTACCAGCGCAGCGCGGCGCCCTTCCCGGCCGGTGCGAGCAGTTCGAGGCGGCCGTCGGCGGTCACCGCCGCCGACAGGCCGTCCAGCACGTGCGCGCCCTTCCAGTCGGTCCAGCGGTCCCATCCGCCCTTGGGGTTCTGCCGCCGCGCGCTCACCCCGCCCCCGGCGTTGCGGACGAAGACGCGCAGGGCGCCCGTGGAGTCCACCGCCGCGGCCGGTGCCCCGATCCGCTGCGCCTTGGCGCGGTCCTTGGGGTGCGGGGTGCCCAGGGAGTGCCACGCGGTGAGCGCACGGCCGGTCTGGAACTGGGTGGCGTGGACGATGTCGGCCTGTGGCCCGTCCTTGCCCTCCGTGTGCCGGAGCCCCACGAGATGGACGTAGCCGTCGGGCCCCTGAGCGGCCGTCACCCGGGACAGTCCGGGGGCCTGGATCAGCCAGGGGCCCGTCCAGTCCGGTCCGCCGGGGCGGTCCTCGGTCCAGCGGGCGACACCGCCCGCCACCAGTGCGTAGGCCGTGAGCCTGCCGTCCTTGCCGCGGAGCAACCGCAACGCCATGGCCCGCCGCCCAACCTTCCCGCGTCGATGTGTCCGACCCCCGTCGCCCATAGTATTTTGCCTGGTCTATGAGTGGTCTTGTCGGGCTCGTCGTCGTGGACGCAGCGAACGTGGTCGGCTCGGTGCCGGACGGCTGGTGGCGCGACCGGCACGGGGCGGCCGAGCGGCTGCGCGACCGGCTCGGCGCGGTCGCGGTGAGCGGCGTCCCGGAGCGCGCGGACGTCCCCGGCTGGGCCCGTCAACCGCCCCTGGACATCCTCCTGGTGGTGGAGGGCGCGGCGCGCGGAGTGGAGCCGGTGGAGGGCGTACGGGTGGAGGCCGCGCCGGGAAGCGCGGACGACCTGATCGTGGAGGTGGTGGCCGGGCGCGATGCGGGCCGGCCCTGCCTGGTGGTCACCGCCGACCGGGAGCTGCGGGAGCGGGTGACGGCGCTGGGCGCGGAGGTCGTGGGCCCGCGCAGCGTCAGGGGCTAGACGCGCCGTCAGAAGGCCGACGGGGTGTCAGCCGCGCGTACCGGTCTCGGTCGCCCGGCTGTGGCCGCGCCCGTACAGGACGTAGATGACCAGGCCCAGCACCATCCACACCGCGAACCGCAGCCAGGTCTCCGCGGGCAGATTGAGCATCAGCCACACTGACGCCGCCACGGAGACGGCGGGCAGCACCGGCACCCATGGCGCGCGGAAGGCGCGGGGCAGGTCGGGGCGGGAGCGGCGGAGGACGATGACGCCGAGCGCGACGACGACGAACGCGAAGAGGGTGCCGATGTTCACCAGCGCCGCCAGCTGCTTGATGCTGGTGAACCCGGCGACCACGGCGATGAGACCGCCCAGCAGGATCGTCGAGCGGTACGGGGTGCCGAACCGCGGATGCACCTTGGAGAAGACCCGGGGCAGCAGCCCGTCGCGGCTCATCGCGAAGAAGACCCGGCTCTGGCCCAGCAGCAGGATCATGCACACCGTGGTGAGCCCGACCGCCGCGCCGAAGCTGATGAGGCCCGCGTAGAAGGGGTGCCCGGTCGCCTTGAAGGCGTCGGCGAGCGGGGCGTCGATCGACAGCCGGGAGTACTTCTCCATGCCGGTGACCACGATGGACACGGCCACGTAGAGCGCGGTGCAGATGAAGAGCGAGCCGAGGATGCCGCGCGGCATGTCGTGCTGCGGGTACTTGGTCTCCTCCGCCGCGGTGGCCACGACGTCGAAGCCGATGAACGCGAAGAAGACCACGGCGGCGGCGGTGAAGATTCCCTCGACGCCGAAGGCCGTCGGCTGGTATCCGGCCATCAGCTGGATCAGCGGCGCCTTCAGCCCGGAGGCGGCGGGCGTGGGCTGGGCCTCGGGGATGAAGGGGTGGTAGTTGTCGCCGTCGATGAAGAAGGAGCCCGCGATGATGACGAGCAGTACGACGGTCACCTTCACCGCGACCACGACGGAGGTGACGCGCGCGGACAGCTTCATGCCGAGGACCAGGATCGCGGTCAGCACCAGCACCAGGAGGGCGGCGAGGATGTCGAAGGTGAAGCCGCTCGCCTCGTCGGGCCCGGAGAGCACGGCGGGCAGCCGCCAGCCCGCGTTCGCCAGGAGCGAGCGCACGTACCCGGCCCAGCCGACCGCGACCACGGCGGTGCCGAGCGCGAACTCCAGCACCAGGTCCCAGCCGATGATCCAGGCGGGCAGCTCGCCGAGCGAGGCGTACGAGAAGGTGTACGCGGACCCGGCCACCGGCACGGTCGAGGCGAACTCGGCGTAGCACAGCGCGGCCAGCGCGCACACCACGCCCGCGACCACGAAGGCCAGCGCGGTCGCGGGGCCCGCCTGCTGTTTGGCGACGGCCCCGGTGAGCACGAAGATGCCGGTGCCGATGATGACGCCGACGCCGAAGACCGTGAGGTCCAGGGCGGAGAGCGACCGGGTGAGGGCGTGCTCGGGCTCTTCGGTGTCCTGAATGGACTGCTCGATCGTCTTCGTCCGCAGATAGGCCGGCCGGGCCTTGCCCCGGGGGCCGCCGCGGCCCCCGTCGCCGCCTGGTTCCTCATCGCTCACCGGTGACACCTCCACGCCTGCCCCCGCGCGTCATGGTTCTGCCAACCGCCCGGGAGCGAAGCGCGCACACTCGGCGGCCTCGCCGATTCACCCGATGGGGGCGGGCGAGCGGGACAGGCGCTGGGCCGGTCGGAGCATGAAACGGCCCCGGCCCGGACCGCAGAGGTCCGGGCCGGGGCCCTTCGTACGAGAGCTAGTCGCGCACCGGCTCGGCGGGGGTCGCCGGACGCGTCGCCACGCCCTGCCCCTCCGTACCGGACGGCTCCTCGTAGCCGCCGCCGAGCCGCGACACCAGGCCGGTGATCTGGCGGGCGACGTCCGGGGCGGTCAGACCGATCTCGGCCATGACCTCCTTGCGGGAGGCGTGCTCCAGGAAGCGCGGCGGGATGCCGAAGTCGCGCACCGGCATGTCGACGCCGGAGTCGCGCAGCGCCTGGGCGATGGCGGAGCCCACACCGCCGACCCGGCTGTTGTCCTCGACGGTGACGACGACGCGGTGGCGCTCGGCGAGCGCGGGAAGCTCCTCGTCCACCGGCTTGACCCAGCGCGGGTCGATCACGGTGGCCGAAATGCCCTGCTTGTCCAGAAGGTCGGCGATCTCCAGGCACATCGGGGCGAGCGCGCCGACCGAGACCAGCAGCACGTCCGGGGTGTCCCCCGCGGCCTCGGCGGGCTCGCGCAGCACGTCCATGCCGCCGATGCGGCCGACCGCTGCCACCTCCGGGCCGACCGCGCCCTTGGAGTACCGCACCACCGTCGGCGCGTCGTCCACCTCGACGGCCTCCCGCAGCTGGGCGCGGACCTGGCCCGCGTCGCGCGGGGCGGCGATCCGCAGCCCGGGGACGACCTGGAGCAGCGACATGTCCCACATGCCGTTGTGAGAAGCCCCGTCCGAACCGGTGATCCCGGCACGGTCGAGGACGAAGGTGACGCCGCACTTGTGCAGCGCCACGTCCATCAGCACCTGGTCGAAGGCGCGGTTGAGGAACGTGGCGTAGACCGCGAAGACCGGGTGCAGCCCGCCGGTGGCCAGGCCCGCCGCCGACACGGCGCCGTGCTGCTCGGCGATGCCCACGTCGAAGACCCGCTCGGGGAACCGTTTCGCGAACTCGGTGAGGCCCACCGGGTGCAGCATCGCCGCCGTGATCGCGACGATGTCCTCCCGCTCCTCGCCGAGCTTGACCATCTCCTCGCCGAAGACCGAGGTCCAGTCGGCGCCACCCGCAGAGATCGGCAGACCGGTGTCGGGGTGGATCGGGCCGATGCCGTGGAAACGGTCGGTCTCGTCCTGCTCGGCCGGGGTGTAGCCGCGGCCCTTCTCCGTGAGGCAGTGCACGATGACCGGGCCGCCGAAACGCTTCGCCCGCTGCAGCGCGGACTCCAGCGCCTCGATGTCATGACCGTCGATCGGGCCGACGTACTTCAGCCCCAGGTCCTCGAACATGCCCTGCGGGGCGATGAAGTCCTTCAGCCCCTTCTTGGCGCCGTGCAGCGTCTCGTACAGCGGCCGGCCGACGACCGGGGTGCGCTCCAGGAGGTCCTTGCCGCGGGCCAGGAAACGCTCGTAGCCGTCGGTGGTGCGCAGCGTGGCGAGGTGGTTCGCGAGGCCGCCGATGGTCGGCGAGTAGGACCACTCGTTGTCGTTCACGACGATCACCAGCGGGCGGTTCTTCGCGGCGGCGATGTTGTTCAGCGCCTCCCAGGCCATCCCGCCGGTCAGCGCGCCGTCCCCGATGACCGCGACCACATGGTCGTCCTTGCCCTGCAGCTCGTTCGCCTTGGCGATGCCCTCGGCCCAGCCGAGGACGGCGGAGGCGTGGCTGTTCTCGATGACGTCGTGCTCGGACTCGGCGCGCGACGGGTAACCCGACAGCCCGCCCTTCTTCTTGAGCCGAGAGAAGTCCTGGCGCCCGGTGAGCAGCTTGTGGACGTAGGACTGGTGGCCGGTGTCCAGCAGCACCTTGTCCCTCGGCGACTCGAAGACCCGGTGCAGGGCGATGGTCAGCTCGACCACCCCCAGATTGGGCCCGAGATGCCCTCCGGTCTTGGACACTGCGTCGACGAGAAAGGTGCGGATCTCCGCGGCCAGCTGATTCAGCTGCTCCGGGGAGAGCCGGTCCAGATCGCGCGGTCCCCTGATGCCGGTCAGCAGCACCCGTGCCTCCTTGCTGTCGAGCGTCTCCATCGAGCCAGTAGCCCCCGAGAGTCTAATGCTGCCCTACGGAAAGGCCCGGTTCGTCTCCGGGGCACGGTGTCGGTTCGCGCCCGGCCCTGGAGACGTCCCCGCGGCGGAGGGGGTTCCTAACCGCGGCCGGCCGAGCGCTGTGTTCTCCGCGACACCGAGTCGATGACCACGGCGGCCAGCAGCACCGCACCGGTGATCATGTACTGCACGGAGTTCGCGACGCCCAGCAGGTTCATACCCGAGGAGATCGACCCGATGACCAGCATGCCGAGCATCGCCGACCATACCGAGCCGCGCCCGCCGAAGAGGCTGGTGCCACCGATGACCGCGGCCGCGATGGCCTCCATGAGCAGGTTGCCGGTCCCGGCCTGCTGGCTCGCCGACCCGATCCGGGACGCGATCATGAGACCGCCGAACGCGGCCATCAGCCCGGACACGGCGAACACCGAGATCCGCACGGCGACCACGTTGATGCCCGCGCGGCGCGCGGCCTCGACGCTGCCGCCCAGGGCGATCACCTTGCGTCCGTACGGGGTACGGCGCACCACGAAGTCGAGCGCGACCAGCACCACCACGAAGATCACCAGGGCGAGCGGCAGGCCCAGGTACTCGTTGAGCCGCCAGGCCGCCGCGTAGGCGATCACCGCGAGCACGGCGGTGCGCACCAGGATCTCGCTCAGCGGCCGGGAGGGTATGCCGACCGCCTTGCGGCGCCGGCTGTCCAGGAACTGGGCGAGAAAGAATCCGGCCACCGCGACGGTCGCCGCGCCATAGGCGGCGATCAGCTGGCTGAAGTAGTGATCGGTGAGCATGCGCACGAAGCTGTCGTCGTCGATGCCGATGGTGCCGGTGGTGCCGAGCACCTGCAGCATCAGCCCGTTCCAGGCCAGCAGGCCGGCGAGGGTGACGACGAACGCCGGGACGCCGATCTTGGCGAAGAAGAAGCCGTGCAGCGCGCCCAGCGCCGCTCCGGCGGCCAGCGCCGCGACCACCGCGACGCCCTCGGGCACGCCATGGCGCACGTTGAGCACCGCGAGGGTGGCCGCGGCCAGACCGCTGAGGGAGCCGACGGACAGATCGATCTCGCCGAGCAGCAGCACGAAGACGATCCCGACCGAGATCATGCCGGTACCGCCGATGAGGATCGACAGGTCGGAGAGGTTCTTGGGCGAGAGGAAGGCGCCGTCCTTCCACTGGAAGACCGCCCAGATGACGGCGATGCCGACGATCACCGGGACCGCGCCCAGATCACCGCTGCGCATCTTGCGGGCGAACTCGCGGAGGTAGCCCTTGAAGCCCTCCTGGCGCACCAGCAGCCGCGGATCGACCACGGTCACCGCGTCCTTGGCGACCGGGCCGGCGTCGGCCGGTCCGGCCGGGGCCTTGTTGCCGACGTCGTCCCCGCCGGCCCCCTCCCCGCCATGGGCGTCATTGGTCTTGTCGAGACGGGTGCTCACTTGGCGGCCTCCCCGCTGCGCGCCTTGCGGCGGGTCACGGCGTTGTCCGTGGCGCCGGTGATGGCGGAAATGATCTCTTCTTGAGAGGTGGTACGGACGTCGAACGTGCCGTTGTTGCGGCCCAGCCGCAGCACCGCGACCCGGTCCGCGACCGCCTTGACGTCGGCCATGTTGTGGCTGATGAGGATCACGGCGAGCCCGCGCTCGCGCAGCCGCTCGACCAGGTCGAGGACCTGCGCGGTCTGCTCGACGCCGAGGGCGGCGGTCGGCTCGTCCAGGATGACCAGCTTGGGCTCGCCCAGCATCGAGCGGGCGATGGCGACGGTCTGCCGCTGGCCGCCGGAGAGCGAGGCGATCGGGATCCGCACGCTGGGGATGCGGATCGACAGGGTGCTCAGCAGTTCACGGGCGCGGCGCTCCATCTCGACCTCGTCCAGCACCCCGGCGCGCAGGATCTCGCGGCCGAGGAAGAGGTTGCCGACGACGTCGATGTTGTCGCACAGGGCGAGGTCCTGGTACACCGTCGCGATGCCCAGGTCCTGGGCGTCGTGCGGCCGGGTGATCCCGACGGGCCTGCCCTGCCATTCGAGGACGCCCTCGTCGGCGGGGCCGACTCCGGCGATCGCCTTGACGAGGGTCGACTTTCCGGCGCCGTTGTCGCCCACCAGGGCGACCACTTCACCGGCGCGGACCTCCAGTTGGATGTCGGTGAGCGCCTGGACGGCGCCGAACCGCTTGGAGATCCCGCGCAACGCCAACACGGGTTCGTTCGGCACGATGGCCATCTCCGTTCCGGGCAGGGGGCGGCCCCTGCTGTGTGACGGAGGGGAGAGATCTCTCCCCTCGGACGGGGGGTGTTCGTGGGGCAGCGGCCGGGCCGCCGGTGTGTTCACGGCGGCCCGGCCGCGCGCTGACGCGCTGTGCGCCGTACGGGGTCGTACGGGTCGTACGGGTCGTACGGCGGGGCTACTCGAGCCCGGCCGCGGCGCAGGCGGCCTTGAACTTCGCCGTGCAGATCTGGCCGACCGAGTACAGACCGTCCTTGACGACGGTGCTCTTGATGTTGTCCTTGGTCAGCGAGATCGGGGGGATGAGAGTGGCCGGGATGTCCTTGGTGGTCGGGCTGTCGACCGTGTTGGACTCGGCGACCTTCTCACCACGGCCGAGGGCGATGGCCATCTTCGCGGCCGCGGTCGCCTCCGCCACGTAGGACTTGTAGACGCTCATGTACTGCTCGCCGCTCACCACCCGCTGCACACCGGCGAGTTCGGCGTCCTGGCCGGTGACCGGGGGCAGCGGCTTGACGCCACCGCTCTTGAGCGCGGTGATCGCGCCGCCCGCCATGCTGTCGTTGGCGGAGTAGACGCCGACGATGTTGTCCTTGCCGACGGAGGAAATGGCTCCCGTCATGGCCTTGTTGGCCTCTTCGGCCAGCCAGCGGTCGACGTCGTAGGACTTGGCCACGTCCACCTTGCCCTTGAGGACCGACATCGCGCCCTTCTTGAACAGGGCGGCGTTGGGGTCGGCCTCCCAGCCGTTGAGCATGATGACCTTGCCGTCCTTGGCCTTCTTCCCCAGCGCCTTCAGCAGCGCCTCGCCCTGGACCTTGCCGACCGTCTCGTTGTCGAAGGACGTGTAGGCGGAGACCGGGCCCTCGGCCAGCCGGTCGTAGGCGACGACCGGGATGTGCGCCTCGGCGGCCTTCTTGACCGATCCGGCAATGGACTTGGAGTCCACCGAATCCAGAATGATCACATCGACCTTCTTAGTGATCATGGAGTCGACCTGCTGCTGCTGTACCGCCGGGTCCGACTTGGCGTTGGCGTACTGAATCTTGCAGTCGGAGCAGTCGGCCAGGATCTTCTTCTTGATCAAGGGCCGGTCGAAGTTCTCGTATCTCGCCGTCTGGTCCTCGGGCAGAAGGAGACCGACGGTCAACGGCCCGGACTTCTTCTTCTTTTCGCCCTTGTCGCCCGCTTCCTTTGCCGAACCACAGGCGGCGAGCGAGGCGGCCATCGATAAGGCGGCGGTGACAATGGCGACGCGGCGCATCGTTGCGTTCATAACGGGGGTGACCTCCCTGACGAGGCCGCGTCATTGCGGCCGAGGTTGGCGTGAAGTCAACTCCGGCCCCGTCATGGCGTCAAGAAGTAAATCCTTAACGAGATGGCAACGGTGCCATTCGTTATCTGAGTGAACGCAGCCGGACGGGCCCGAAAGGGCATGCCACATGCCCCCGGAGGGCACCGGGAAGGTCCTCGGGGGCACGCGGGGCGTCAGGCGTACGGCAAGCGCCGCGTACGGCGGCGGCGCGGCGGCTCAGGCGAGTGCCGGGGTACCCGCCGACAGGGCGCCCTCCAGCAGCGTCGAGTCGCCCATCTCGCTCAGCACCAGCGCGAGGGCGCCCAGCACCTCGGCCCGGCCGCCGAGCGCCCCCGGCATCACGGCCAGCTGACGGGCGGCGCTGGGAATGGCGTAGCGCGCGACCGACTCGCGGATCGGGCCCAGCACCAGCTCCCCCGCCTCGGCGAGGTGACCGCCGAGCACCATGCGGCTGGGGTTGATCAGGTTGCACAGGTTCGCCACGCCGCTGCCGATGTGCCGGCCGACGTCCGCGATCACCCGGCGGCAGCCGGGGTCGCCGTCCCGGGCGAGCTGCACCATGCGCTCGATGGTGAGGTCCGCGCCATGGCTGGAACGCAGCAGCGGCAGGATGTAGCGGGCCGCGGCGAAGGTCTCCAGGCAGCCGCGGTTGCCGCAGCGGCACACCGGGCCCGACTCGTCGAGGGTGATGTGGCCGATCTCGCCCGCCGTGCCGCCCGGGCCCCGGTAGATCTGGCCGCTGATCACCAGCCCCGCGCCGACACCGTCGGCGACCTTGATGTACGCCAGGTCGGCGACCCCGCGCCCGGAGCCCCACACCAGCTCGCCGAGCGCGCCCAGGTTGGCGTCGTTGTCCACGTGCACCGGCACCCCGAGCCGCTGGGCCAGGTCGTCGCGCGGATTGGTGCCCGCCCAGCCCGGCAGGATCGCGGTCGAGCCGAGCGTGCCGGTCTCCACGTCTATCGGGGCCGGGACGCCGAGGCCGACGCCGACGACCTTGTCCTGGCTCAGCCCGGTGCCGGCGATCAGCCTGCTGACCAGCTGCTCCGCCCGGTCCAGGCCCTGCGCGGAGGAGGCGTCCACATCCAGCGGCTCCGCCTCCTCGGCCAGGACCTGGTGGGCGAGGTTGCCGACCGCGACCCTGAGGTGCGTATGGCCGAAGTCCACGCCCACCACGATGCCCGCGTCCCCGCTGAGCGAGACGCTGCGCGCCCGGCGGCCACCCGCCGAGGTGGGCGTGACCTCGACCGTTCCGCCGTCCTTCAGCTCGCGCACGATGTTGGAGACGGTGGCAGCGGACAGCCCGGTGGACCGGGCGATCTCCGCCTGGGTCAGCGAGCCCGCCATACGCACCGCCCGGACCACCCGCTCCAGGTTGGCCCGGTGCAGCGACGACTGCGATCCCGGAGTCTCCACGCCCATCCACTCCCGCCTTCTGCGGGCGGCACGCCGGCCGCTCCGCCGGCCGGGCCGCAGCAGTGAGGCCCGGCTTTGTCTCCAACATGTGAACTCTAAGCTGAGCCGCCCCGCTTGTTCCACGTCAAGCCCTTGACATGGTGAGGCGGCCTTCGAGCGAGGGTGTGGCAGGAGGTTTCCCCGCGCTTCCCCGCACAATCGCGATATCCCGCCAGCGTACGACGGAGCGATTGCATCCGTTTCGTTCACATATCGAATACTATGCGGGTTCTACTTGAGCGCCCCGGCGGTCAGCCCGCTCTGGACCTGGCGCTGGAAGACGATGTAGGCCGCGAGCACCGGAAGCATCGCCAGCACCAGCCCGGCGAACAGCGCCGACCAGTCGCCCTTGTACTGCTGGCTGGCCGCGAGCTGCACCAGCCCCTGGGTGAGCACCCGCTTGTCCTCGTCCGTGTTGAGCACCGTGGGCAGCATGTACTGGTTCCACTGGCCGAGGAAATTGAAGATACCCACGCTGATCAGCCCGGGCTTCGCCATCGGCAGCATGACCTGGAAGAACGTCCGGGTGTGGGACGCGCCGTCGATCAGTGACGCCTCCGCCACCGAGGTGGGCAGGGTCTTGAAGAAGGAAGTGAGGAAGAAGACGGTGAACGGCAGCGAATAGGCGATGTAGACCAGGATCAGCCCGTGGAAGGTGTTGAGCAGACTCATGTTCTTCATGACGAAGAACAGCGGCACCAGCGCCAGGATGATGGGGAAGCTCATCCCGCCGACGAACATGAAGTAGATGACGCGCTTCCCCGGAAATTCGAACCGGGCCAGTACATACGCCGCCATCGCCCCCAGCAGCATCGTGCCGATCAGCGAACAGCCCACCACCAGAACGGTGTTGACGAAGAAGTCGCCGATGTTCGACTTGCTCCAGGCGCGCGACCAGTTGTCGAAGTGCAGCGCGGAGGGCAGCCCCCAGGGCGAGGTGAAGATCGCCTTGTCGGTCTTGAGGGAGCTCATCACCGCCCACAGCAGCGGCATGGTGACGAGCAGCCCCCAGATCACCAGGATGCCGTGCGAGAAGACGTTGAGGACCTTGCCCTCGCTGCCGATCCGCCCCTCGGGGGTGAAGCGCGGCGGCCGCTCGGCGCGGGGGGCGGCGAGCGGCGGCTCGTCGTCCTTGGTGACGCCGGGGAGTTCCGAGGGCTCTGCTTGCGAGGTCACTGTGATCCCCCCAGGTCGGCGGTCGAACGGTGGTTCGCGGGTGCGGTCACGGGCCCCGGCATCAGTACTCCAGCCGTTCGCGCCGGCCGAGCCTGCCCACGACGACCGCGAAGATCAGGGTGACGATCAGCATCGCGACGCCGATCGTGGTCGCGCGTCCGGCCTGCCCGTCGTGGAAGGTCTTGGTGTACACGTAGTAGCCGAGGACCTGGGTGGAGTCGGCGGGTCCGCCCGGGCCCACCGTCATGATCTGCACGACGGCGAACGCGTCGAGAGCGATGATGCCCATGTAGATCCAGCCGGTCTGGACCGTGTCCCACAGCAGCGGCAGGGTGATCCGGAAGAAGGTGTGCACGCGGTTGGCGCCGTCGAGCAGCGCGGCCTCGTAGAAGTCCTTCGGGATGGAGCTCATCCCGGCGGAGAAGAGGACGACATAGAAGCCGACGTTGCTCCAGACCATCACGGCCATGAGGCACCACAGCGCCAGCTTCGGATCGGCCAGCCACTCCTGTTGCAGCGCGTCCAGGCCGACTCCGCCGAGGAAGGCGTTGAGCGCGCCGTTGCGCGGGTTGTAGGTGAACTGGAACAGCAGGGCGACGATCGCGATCGACAGCACCTGCGGAAAGAAATAGATCACCTTGTAGACGCTCGACCCGCGCACGCCCGTGATGGCCGCGTTCTTTCTGCCGCGGCCGCCGACGTTGAGCATGAAGGCGAAGAAGAGTCCGAGCCCGAGCGTCACCAGCGGCACGACCAGCAGCAGCAGAACATTGTGTCCGACCGCTTTCCAGAAGAGGTCGTCATGCAGCAGCCAGGTGTAGTTCCTGAACCCGACCATCTTGAAGTCGGAACTCAGGCCGGTCCAGTCCGTGAACGAATAGTAGACGGCCTGGACGAACGGCGAGATCACGAAGACCGCGTAAAGGATCACCGGCAGGGCCAGGAACCCCGCGATGAACCGGTATTTACCATGCTGCATTTCTACCGACCTCGGACTTCTCTCGCGGATAATGCCGCCGGCGACGCGTCGAACTCCATCAGATGTGCCTCGATCAGACGTGCTTGTACTTCTTGACGGCGTCGTCCTTCGCCGTCTCATCGGCGAACTTCTGACACTTCTTGATCGCCTCGGCCGGAGTCATCCGGCCCGCCATCATCTCGCCCAGCGCGCCCACGCCGATCTGCTGCTTCTGCAGCGTCCCGTACCAGTCCTGCATGCGCGGGTTGACGATGTTCTTGCCCGCCTTCTCCAGCGCCTCCTGAGCGGACGCCAGGCCGGGCGGCAGCGTGAGGCCGTCGGTGCCACCGTTGAGGGAGGTGAGCGAGGAGACCTGCTTGATGAAGTTCTTGCTGGACTTCTCACCGAGCATGATCCGCAGCAGCTCCATGCCGCCCTCGGGGTTCTTCGCCGACTTCGGCACGATGAAGGGCTCACCACCGGAGGCCCAGAGGGTGCCGAACGGCATCTTGTCGCTCTTGTCGAGGCCGGACGGCGCGCCCACCGCCATCTGGAAGTCCTTCGGCGTGGTCTTCTTCGCCTCGTTCTCCACCCAGGAGCCGTTGGGGATGAACAGCGCCCGGCCCTGATTCCACGCGGTCTGCGACTCGATGTGGGTGAGGCCCGGGGTGCCCTTGAGGATGTAGCCCTTCTGGTACAGCTCGTAGTACGCCTCGAAGGCGGCCTTCACGGCTGGGTGCTTCCAGGCGTTCGGCTCCAAGTTGTCGATCGAGTCCAGGACCCCCCTGCCACCGATCTTGGCGATGAAGGGGTAGAGGCTGAACGGCAGGTAGTACGGGTACTTGCCCGGGTACGTCCAGCCCGCGATGCCCTTCTTCTTGGCCTTCTCGCAGACCTTGAGCATGTCGTCCCAGGTCTCGGGGTACTCCACGTCGAGCTTGCCGAGATTGGTCTTGGAGTACCAGACTCCGTAAACGGTGTAGGCGTAGTAGAGGACGTAAACCGGCTTCCCGTCGAACTGGCCCATCTCCGCGACACCGGGGCGCAGCGTGTCGCGCACCGTCTTGTTCGGGTCGTCGACGGAGGGCGCGTCGAGCAGCGGAGTCAGATCGGTGAGCTGGTTCTTGCCGACCAGGGTGCCGATGTCCATCTGCTCGGCGCCGTTGTTGTCGACCAGGTCCGGCGGGGTGCCGCCGTTGAACCGCGGCTGGAGCACGGTCTGGACCTTCTGGGTCGCCGAGTGCTTGATCTTGCCCTTGGTCTTCGGGTACGCCGCGGCGTACTCGGCCTCGGCGTCCTTCGCGTACTGCTGGCCCAGGCCGCCGTCGAAGATGACGACGTCGAGGGCGGCGCTTTCGTTGACGGCGAGCGGGTTCTTGGCGCTCTTCTTGCCCTTGTCGACCTTCTTCTCGCTGTCGTCACCACCACTGGCACAGGCGGAGAGCACACTCATCGCCGGCACCGTGATCAGCCCGAGGGCCGCCGACCGCTTGATCAGGTCACGCCGTCCGAAATCTGGGGTGGATCCCATGCTCAAGTCCTCGCCTTCGTCAGGACTCAGGCGGTGTAACGGTTTCCCGTACATGCTCGCCTCCGGGCGAGGGGCCCGACACCGCGGGTCAGTTGAAGCGTGAAGCGGAATTGCTGGGTGTGCGCCGGGAGGGCTCAGAACCGCCGAGGCCAGCTCGACACGGCCGCGGCGCGGCCTCCCCCTGGGGCGACAGGTATAGTCCACTGGGCATCGAGAGGGCAAGATCGAATGGTCATCGGGTAGGCATCTTTCCCGAGTTGAGACCTGTCCGACATACCGTGGAGGGCCCAGCCCGTACGGCACTCAGCCGTGCGCGCGACGCTTGAGAGGCGGTCCCCGTGTCCCGGAAGCAGCTCCCCCTCGCCACCAGTGTTGTCGTGGCCGCGACACTCGCGTTCTCCGCCGGCTGTGGCTCGGACAGAGGCGGCTCGCCGGCCGGGGACGCCAAGGGCGGTGCCGCGATCGGCAAGGGCATGGCCCGCCTCCCCGTGGAACCGACCCAGGAGCCGACCGAGGAGCCGACCGAGGACCCCACCGACGAGCCCTCGGACGGGCCCACCGGCGGCTCGGGGCTCATATCGGCGGACGCCAAGATGGGCACGTGCGGCTGGAGCCCGGACGGCAAGCCGTACGCCAATGTGAAGATCAGCAACTCCAGCTCCTCCACGGCCTACTACTTCCTCCTCGTCGGGTTCGTGGACAGCTCCGACGAGGTCGTGACCACAGGCACCGAGTCCGACGCCTCGGTGGCGGGGAACTCCGACAAGACCGTCAAGGTCTCCGGCCTCCAGGCGGACTCCTCCAAGAAGGCGAAGAAGTGCCGTCTGTCGATGGCCACCAAGTCCGACTCTCCCGGCTGATGGGTCGCTGATGGATTATTGACCGGCCGTCATGGACAGGGGCCGCATCCCGGCGCGGGTGCGGCCCGCGTCGCGCGGTCGCCACCCCAAAGATCACTCGCATGGAGTGATCACCCGCACGGGTTGTGCACCGCCGTCACCTTGACACCACCCTCCCCGCGACGCCCTACTTATCCTTGCCCCACCCAATCGACAACGTTGTCAAACTCGTTGAGAGGCCGAGTATGCGACAGAGACGGCTCAGACGCAGACCTCCGTTACGTCGAGCGGCCGCCCTGGTGACGGCCGCTCTGCTGGCGGTCACCGCCCAGGGCGCGGCGACCGCCGTTCCGCGGAGCCCCGGAGCGGCCGCTGACCGGGCCGGGACGGCGTTCGCCTCGTCCTTCGAGGCGGACGATCCGCAGCCCGACTGGCGCAACACCGTCGAGACCACCCCGGACGGCGCGAAGAAGGCCGACGGCGTCGACGGCGGCTACACCACCGGCATCCCGGGGAACGTGACCGACAAGGTCACCGACGTCCGGGCGAGCGGCGAGTACACCGACGCGGGCGAGACCAAGGAGAACCTGGTCGACGGTGAGGTCACCACCAAGTGGCTCGCGTTCGACCGGACGCCCTGGCTCGAATTCGACCTCTCCGAGCCCGTCGCCGTCGTCCGTTACGCCCTCACCTCCGCCAACGACGCCCCGGAGCGCGATCCGGCCGACTGGACGCTCAAGGGTTCCGCCGACGGCTCCGGCTGGACCACGCTGGACACCCGCGAGAACGAGGCGTTCGACAAGCCCCACCAGACCCGGGAGTTCCCCGTCGAGGGCGCCGCCGCCTACCGCCACTTCCGCCTGGAGATCACCCGTAACAGGGGCGCGGACGCCACCCAGCTCGCCGAGGTGCAGTTCGGCAACAGTGACACCAGCCCGCCCGCCCCCGCCGACATGCGCAGCCTGGTCGACCAGGGCCCCACCGGTTCCCCCACCGCCAAGCGGAACGCGGGCTTCACCGGCACCCACGCCCTGCGCTACGCGGGCACCCACACCCCGGACGGCCGGGCGTACTCGTACAACAAGGTCTTCGACGTGAACACGGCCGTCACCCGCGACACCCTGCTCTCGTACCGCATCTTCCCGTCGATGCCCGAGACCGACCTGAGCTATCCCGCCACCCATGTGTCGGTCGACCTCGCCTTCACCGACGGCACCTACTTAAGTGAGCTGCCCGGCGCGGTGGACCAGCACGGGGCCCGGATGAGCCCCCAGGGGCAGGCGGCCTCCAAGACGCTGTACGTCAACCAGTGGAACCACAAGGAGTCCCGGATCGGGGCCGTCGCGGCGGGCAAGACGGTCGACCGGATCCTCGTCGCGTACGACTCCCCGGGCGGCCCGGCGAAATTCCGCGGCTGGGTGGACGACATCTCGCTCGCCCCCAAGGCGCCCGAGAAGCCGCTGAAGCACCTCTCCGACTACGCGGTGACCACGCGCGGCACGAACTCCAGCGGCAGCTTCTCGCGCGGCAACAACTTCCCCGCGACCGCCGTCCCGGGCGGCTTCAACTTCTGGACGCCGGTGACCAACGCGGGCTCCACCAGCTGGCTCTACGAGTACGCCCGCGCCAACAACGACGACAACCTGCCCACCATCCAGGCGTTCGGCGCGAGCCATGAGCCGAGCCCGTGGATGGGCGACCGGCAGACGTTCCAGGTGATGCCGTCCGTCGCGGCCGGCACTCCGGACGCCTCCCGCACCGCCCGCGCGCTCCCCTTCCGGCACACCAAGGAGACCGCTCGCCCGTACGGCTACGGCGTGACGTTCGAGAACGGCCTCACGGCCGAGATCGCGCCCACCGACCACGCGGCGGTCATGCGCTTCACCTATCCGGGTGAGGACGCGAGCGTCATCTTCGACAACGTCGACAACAACGGCGGGCTCACCCTCGACGCCGAGCACGGCGTCGTCTCCGGCTACTCCGACGTCAAGAGCGACCAGTCCGCCGGCGCCACCCGGATGTTCGTCTACGGCGTCTTCGACGCGCCCGTCAGCGCGAGCGGCACGCTGCCCGGAGGCGGCGGCAAGGACGTCACCGGCTACTTCCGCTTCCGCCCGGGCGCGGACCGTACCGTCACCCTCCGCATCGCCACCTCCCTCATCGGCGTCGACCAGGCGAAGAACAACCTGCAGCGCGAAATCCCCGCCTCGACCTCGTTCGAGCAGGTCAAGCGGAGCGCCCAGAGCGCCTGGGACGACATCCTGGGCCGTATCGAGGTCGAGGGAGCGAGCCGCGACCAGCTCACCACGCTCTACTCCAGCCTCTACCGGCTATACCTCTATCCCAATTCCGGTTACGAGAACACCGGGACCGCGCGGAAGCCGCGCTACCAGTACGCGAGCGCCTTCTCACCCGCCGCCGGGGAGAACACCCCGACCCGCACCGGCGCGAAGATCGTCGATGGCAAGGTGTACGTCAACAACGGCTTCTGGGACACCTACCGCACCACCTGGCCCGCCTACTCGCTGCTGACCCCGAAGCGCGCGGGCACGATGGTCGACGGCTTCGTCCAGCAGTACAAGGACGGCGGCTGGATCTCCCGCTGGTCCTCCCCCGGCTACGCCGACCTCATGACCGGCACCAGCTCGGACGTGGCCTTCGCGGACGCGTACCTCAAGGGCGTCCGCTTCGACGCCGAGGCCGCGTACGAGGCGGCGCTGAAGAACGCCACCGCCGTGCCGCCCTCCTCGGGCGTGGGGAGGAAGGGCATGTCCACCTCCCCCTTCCTCGGCTACACCAGCACCGAGACCCATGAGGGCCTGTCCTGGGCGCTGGAGGGCTACCTCAACGACTTCGGCCTCGCGAAGATGGGCCGCGCCCTGTACGCGAAGACCAAGAAGCCCCGCTACCAGGAGGAATCCGACTACTTCCTGCACCGCGCCCAGAACTACGTCACGCTCTTCGACAACAAGGCGGGCTTCTTCCAGGGCCGGGACGCGGCCGGGAAGTGGCGCGTGCCGTCCGAGAAGTACGACCCGCGGATCTGGGGCTACGACTACACCGAGACCAACGGCTGGGGCTACGCCTTCACCGCCCCGCAGGACAGCCGGGGCCTGGCCAACCTCTACGGCGGGCGCTCCGGCCTGGCCAAGAAGCTCGACACCTACTTCTCCACCCCGGAGACCGCCTCCCCCGACGTCAAGGGCTCGTACAACGGCGTCATCCATGAGATGACCGAGGCGCGCGACGTCCGGATGGGCATGTACGGGCACAGCAACCAGGTGGCCCACCACGCCACCTATATGTACGACGCGGCCGGACAGCCCTGGAAGGCCCAGGAGAAGGTCCGCGAGGTGCTGGCCCGCCTCTACACCGGCAGCGAGATAGGCCAGGGCTACCACGGCGACGAGGACAACGGCGAGCAGTCCGCGTGGTACATCTTCAGCGCGCTCGGCTTCTACCCGCTGGTGATGGGCGGCTCCGAGTACGCGATCGGTTCGCCGCTGTTCACCAAGGCCACGGTGCACCTGGAGAACGGCCGCGACCTGGTCATCAAGGCGCCGCGCAACAGCGCGCGGAATGTGTACGTCCAGGCTCTGAAGGTCAACGGCAAGCCGTGGAACTCCACCGCCCTACCGCATGCGCTCCTCTCCAAGGGCGGCACGCTGGAGTTCGCCATGGGCGCCAAGCCGTCGAAGTGGGGTACGGGGGCGAAGTCCGCACCCTCCTCCATCACCCAGGACGACAAGGTGCCCACCCCGCGCCACGATCTGACGGTGCCGAGCGGTGGCACCGCGCTGCTGGACGACACGTCGGGTACGGAGGCGACGTTCGAGTCGGTGGACCTGCCGGTTGAGGATGCGGGCCGCGCGGTCCAGTACACCCTCACCTCTGCCGACCGCGCGAAGGCACCCACCGGCTGGGTCCTCGAAGGCTCACACAACGGCGAGAAGTGGCAGGCCCTGGACCGGCGCTCGGATGAGTCGTGGTCCTGGGACAAGCAGACCCGCGTCTTCTCGGTACGGGCGCCCGGTACGTACGAGCACTACCGCCTGGTGCCGGACGGCAAGGCGACCCTGGCCGAGGTCGAACTGCTCGGCTGAGCGGTTGGGGTGGGCCGGGTCCGTACGCACGGCCCCGGCCTGCCCGGCCCTGGACGCGAGCAGGTGACCGGGCGGCCCATTACGGTGAGTTCATGTCACATTCCCTCGCACTCCTCGTCATCGACATGCAGAACGCTCTGGCGGCGATCTCGTACCGGTCCGCCGAGACCATCGCCGTGATCGCGGCGCTCCGCGAACGTGCCAAAGCCGCGGGCGTACCGGTCGTGACGATTCAGCACCGGGGCGGCGAGTTGGAGGCTGGTACCGAGGGCTGGCGGATCGTGCCCGCACTCACGCCCGCCGCTGACGAGGTCGTCGTCCACAAGACCAGTGCGGACAGCTTCCTCCACACTGATCTCGACAAGACCCTCAAGGCGTTGGGCGTCACCGAGGTGGTCATCACCGGGTTCGCGACCGAGGTCTGTGTGGACACCACGGCCCGGCAGGCGCTGAGCCACCAGTACGACTTGGTGCTGGTCGCCGACGGGCACACCACATCCGAGCGGCCCGACACCGGCGAGTACGCCTCGCCGGAGAGGTCGATCGCCCACCACAACGAGATTTTCCGGCACATCGACTTTCCCGGGCGCCGCATCCGCGTAGTGCCCGCACACGAAGTGGACTTCACTGGCGCTTAGCACTGTTCTCGGCGTGAGGACGCCGGACGGCGACGGCGCGGGCCCCGCCCCGGCCCCGCCGCTGCTCCATGCGCCGAAGGCGCGAGACGAAGCCCGCGCCCGACGGCCGGTCTCAGGCCGCTTCGGCCCGCTCGAAGGTGGGCGCCGAGGGCGCCGCGAACCACACGATCCGGGCGGTGATCCCCTTCTCCCGCCCGAACCACAACGTCGCTCGTTCGGGTGAAGTGAGGCTGAGCCGGTGTTGCCCGTTGGCGGTGACGACGTGCGCGCTCCCGTCCTCGTAGGCCAGGCCCCACGCGGCGATCTCCCCGTCCAGCCCGCCGGGTTCCACCTCGTACTGCACGGCGACGGCGAAGACGCGGGGCGCCTGGTCGAGTGCGAGGTCGCGGAGTTCTTGGTCGAAGTCGAAGACAGACATGGAAGTCTCCCGTCAGGAAGGGGAATTGAGCCATGCACGTACGGTGACGTGGTTCACACCATAGCGAGTCACATCTAAACCTTTACTTGATTTACCAGGAATCCTTTATAGATACCCTCTTGTGGGGGACAAGGGAGGGAACGTCATGCCGACAAGTAACCCACCGACCGCGCGACGACAACGCCTGGGCGCCGAACTCCGCAAGCTCCGTGAGCGCGCGGGAATGTCGGCTGCAACGGCAGCGGGGCGCTTGGGCGGCAACCAGACCCAGATCAGCAACATCGAGGCGGGCCGCCACGGAGTGAGCGCTGACCGCGTCCGGACGCTGGCTCGCCTCTACTCTTGCGGGGACCAGGACTACATCGACGCACTCGCCGCCATGACCGGCGCGCGCACGCGAGGGTGGTGGGAGGAGTATCGCGAGTACCTGCCGGTCGGACTGCTCGATCTGGCCGAGGTGGAACACCACGCCACGTACGTACGCGTCGCCACCATGGTCCACATCCCAGGGTTGCTCCAGACCACCGAACACGCACGCGTGGTCTTCAACGCAGGCATCCCGCAACTCGCACCGTACGAGGTGGAGCATCGCGTCTCGCACCGCATCAAGCGGCAGGCGATCCTCCACGGGGACACCCCGACACCGCTGACAACGATCATTCACGAGGCCGCTCTCCGCATGGGGTACGGCGGCTCCACGGTGGTCCGTAGGCAGCTTCAGCACCTGATCGACATGGGCGAGCGGGACAACATCACCATCGTGGTGATTCCGTTCGGTGCCGGACCTCTTCCCGGCTCCGGCCAGTCAGTTGTTTACTTCGGAGGCCCCGTGCCGCAGCTCGACACCGTCGAACTCGATACCAGTCACGGTATCGAATTGGTCGACGCGGAGGCCCAACTGATCAATTACCGAAACGTGCTGGACCGTATGCAGGGGTATGCCCACAAGCCCGCAGCATCCAGGGACCTCATCCACCGCATCGCGCAGAGCAGCTAAGGGGAACCACGTGTCCATCCATGACTGGCAGAAGTCCTCGTACTGCGCCCAAGGAGCCAACTGCATCCACGTCCGCAAAGTGACTGCTGAATGGCAGAAGTCGTCCTACAGCCACGAGGGGGCCAACTGCCTCAACGTCGCCGCCCCGGCTCCCCACACCATCGCGCTCCGGGAGAGCGACGAACCGGACGTCATCCTCACCACCACCCCCGCCACGCTCGGCACCTTCATACGCGCGGCGAAGGCCGGGGCGTTCGACGGGCTCACCCAGGACCGATAGGGCGCGTCGCGCCGCCCGCGAATGCCAGGATGGAGCGCATGGCTACCGTCCTGGCATTCCACGCCCACCCCGACGACGAGGCGCTGCTGACCGGCGGCACGCTCGCCCGGCTCGCCCACGAGGGACACCGGGTGGTGGTCGTGGTCGCCACGGACGGCCTGATCGACGCCGCGCCAGCGGAGGGAGAATCACCCCGCCTGCACGAACTGCGCACCAGCGCCGCTTTGTTGGGCGTCGACCGCGTCGTCCACCTCGGCTACGCGGACAGCGGCCACGGCCCGCTCCTCTACCCCGACCCGCCGGACCGCGCCCGCTTCGTCCGCGCGGACACGGAGGAGGCCGCCGAGCGGCTGGCCACGATCCTCCGCGAGGAGGACGCGTCGATGCTGCTTCACTACGACCCCCACGGCGGCTACGGCCACCGCGACCACATCAAGGTCCACCAGGTCGGCCGCCGCGCCGCCGAACTGGCCAAGACGCCCAGGGTGCTGGAAGCGACGATGCCGCGCGACACCGCCGAGCGCCTGATCCGCCTGGCCCACCGGCTGAGGATCCCCCTCCGCTTCACCCCCGAGGAGCTGAACACCCGCTTCAGCCCCCGGTCGGACATCACCCACCGCCTCGACGTCCGCCGCTACGCCCGCCAGAAGCAGGCGGCCCTGGCGGCCCACCGCTCCCAGATCAACGGCAACGGCCGGATGAGCGCCGCCATGCGGACGATGCTCCGGCTACCGGCCCCGCTCTTCGGTCTGCTGCTGGGCCGGGAGTGGTACATCGACGTCTCCCCCGTCCGAGCCCCACAGCCCTAGCCAGTGCCGCATCAGACAACCTTCGCCCTGTAGTGACGTGACGCCAGGCAGGGGACCGGCGAGCATCTCCAGGATCCGGTTGTGGGCGCCGGGCCGATCCGGATCCAGCGGGGCCCGGCGGCGCGTTACCGATCTTGCTCCGGCAAAGGGTCGTTGGCGAGAGCGGCGGCTGAGGTCCAGGGGTCGACTTCTGACAGAGCCCACTGAGCCGGTGGGGCGTTCAATCGAGGGTCGGCATCAGCGGTGGGCCATCCGACTCCGCCGCCAAGGTGACTTTTCGCAGCAGGACCACAAGTTGCTCCCGCTCCGCTTCGCACAGCGGCGCCAGTAGTGCACGCTCAGTCGCGAGCTGATCGCCAATCGTGGATGACCAGGCATGGCGTCCCTTTTTGGTCAATGTGACAAGCAGGCTCCGGCGATCCTCCGAGGCATGATCTCGGGTCACGTAGCCGGACTTCGCCAGACGGTCCAGTCGGTTCGTCAGCGTCGCCGGATGGGTGTCCAGAGCTTGAGCCAGCCGCGTCGGCGACATCTGGTACGGCTCCCCGACGGAGCACAGACGCCAGAGGATCTCGTACTCCCACATCTTCAGCTTGCGCTTGGCGAGCCCTGCCTCCTTACGGCGCTGGAGATGTCGTACCAGCATCTGCATCCGCGTGACGACGCCTTCGATCTTCGGATCCAGGTCAGGGACCTCGTGTCCCCAGTGAGCAATGTGCCGGTCGATCGAGTCCACCGATGAGAGCGGATCGTGCGGCGTCGTGTCCATGAGGCCAGCATACAGTCAGTTACTACCGATACATATATTTTGAAATCATAGTAATGTCGAACCACTCGCTTCCGAGGAGGTTCTGATGGCTCCCTTGCCCACCGCGCTCGCAGGCCGCATCGACGAGCACGTCATCGACAGCACCCTGCTGCGCCACAACCCCCTGGGAGATTCGGCGCACAGGCCGTTGTGGGTCTACACCCCACCCGGATACGACACCGACACCGAGCACCGATACCCCGTCACCTATCTGCTGCTCGGCTACGCCGGCACCCTCCCGATCTGGCGCAACCGCACCCCATACCGCCAGCCGGTACCCGAACTCATCGACGGGATCTTCGCCCGTGGCGATGCGCCGCCGATGATTCTGGTGTTCGTCGACGCCTGGACCACCTACGGCGGCAGCCAGTACGTCGACTCACCAGGGACCGGCCGCTACCACTCGTACCTCTGCGAGGAGATCGTGCCGTGGGTCGATGCCCACTACCGGTCGCTCGCCGACCGCGATCACCGGGCGTTGGCGGGGAAGTCCAGCGGGGGACTCGGCGCAATGATCACATCGATGCTCCGACCCGACCTGTTCGGAGCGTTCGCGACACACTCAGGCGACTCGTTGTCGGAGGCCCAGTACATCCCTCATTTCCTCATGGCAGCACGCCACTTGAGGACGTACGACAGCGACATCTTCCGCTGGTGGGACGACTTCCGCTCACGAGTGGCCTTCACCAAGGACGAGGACCTGCGGCTGCTCGAACTGCTCGGTGTCTCGGCCTGCTTTTCGCCCGCTCCGGACTGCACACCACAGTTGCCCTTCGATCCACGCACGGGCGCGATTCGGCCGGAGATCTGGCAGCGCTGGCTCGACTGGGACCCGGTGAGGATGGCGCCACTGCACGCCGAGGCACTGCGATCCCAGCGGGCGATCTGGATCGACGCGGGCACCCGCGACGAATGGTTCCTCGACCTGGGTGCACAAGCATTCCGCGACGCCCTCGCCGAGATAGGAGTGGATGAGGAGGTCATACGCTTCGAGCTGTTCGACGGAGGGCACCATGCCGTGGAATACCGGATGCCGCCCGCACTCGCATGGCTCTCTCAACGGATGGCGCGCCCGTAGCACCTAGCCGGGACCCCTCCGGAATCAAGACGTTGACCGGCACCGAGGTCTGAGTCCCAGCCAAGCGTGGCCGGCAGCGGCGGGCCAACCTGCCGGTCGCGGGTCTTCCAGTCCACCGGGTTGAGGCTGCTGGCCGTGGTGCGGATGAGGACTTCGCCGGCGGCGAGGGCGGGTTCAGCGATCTCGCGGACGGTCAGGACGTCGGAGCCGCCGTGGCGATCGATCTGGACGGCATGCATGGTCAAGAGAAGACCTTCCAGGGGACGAGGGCTGGGCATTCAAGCGGCAGGAGAGACCGCGGCGTTGTCGGTACGTGACACGGCAGGGGTGCGGGGCAGAATCAGATGGGTCAGGGCCAGGCCGGCCAGGCTCAGCACGGCTCCGGCCAGTCCGGTCCAGCGCAGCGCGCCCGCGGCCACAAGGAGCCCGCCGAGGGCGGAGCCGACGGCGGCCCCGAGGTTGAACGCGCCGACGTTGACGGAGACCGCCAGGGTCGGGGCCGACCCGGCGTGTGCAGGATCAGGCCCTGCAGGGGGAGCGATGGTGGAGGTGGCGAGCAGGCCAAGGACGAGGACGGCGAGGACGACGGTGGGCTGCCAGACGGCGGCGAACGGCATGGCCGCCAGCACGCCGGTCAGGCCGCCGAACACGCCGCGCACGGTCGCTGACATGGACTTGTCGGTCAGCTTGCCGGCAGCCAGGTTGCCCACGAAGCTGCCGACCCCGTACGCGAGCAGCAGGGCGGAGACGGCGACCGGGGAGAACCCCGCGACGCGGGTGAGCAGCGGCGCGATGTAGGTGAACACCACGGCGACGCCGGAGAAGCCGACCGCGGTAGTGGCGATCGCCAGTAGCACCGGCTTGCGGGTCACCACCAGCAACTCGTCGCGCAAGCTCGTAGCCGCCGTCCGCTGCCTGGGCAGCACCACCGCCAGCAACGCGACGGCGGCCAGGGTGAGCGCGGTGAGCACCGCGAACGGGGCGCGCCACCCAGCGGCATGCCCCAGCAGCGAGCCCAATGGCACCCCGAGCCGCCTGCCCGGCGGTGCCCTGCGAGATCTGAAGATCCGCGCCCACCTCTATGTGAGAGTCAAGCGGCGTTGCCCGCCGCCGAAGCATCCCTGAGCACGTGCGGATCGGCGAACTTTCCCGCAGGACCGGCGTACATGAACGGCCGCTGCGCTACTACGAGGAACAGCGCCTGCTCCGGCCCGAGCGGCGCCCAGCGGCTACCGCGAATACAGCGAGGCGGACGTGGACACCGTGCGCCGCGTCCGCAGCCTGCTCGCCGCCGGCCTGAACACCGCCACCATCGCGACGGTCCTGCCCTGCCTGCGCGACGAGGACGAGCGCCTGGTGCCAACCTGTTCCGACCTTCTCGCCGACCTGCAAATCTCCCGGGCCGCGCTCGACGCCGTCATCGCCGCCGCCCCCGCCGACGTCGCCGAACGCGCGACCGGCGGAGCGACGGCTGCCGCCTCCACACGGTGACTGCCACACCTGCCCCGGGCGCGCGCGGGCATCAGTCGAACAATTCCTCGACGCGGGAGGCGGTCACGGCCCGGTCCAGCCAAGTCCCCAGCACGTCCAGATCCGTGCACGACTGGATGCGCTCACGGGTCTCGGCGGTCACCTCAAGCCCCCGAAGGCTCAGGATCCGCAGAACGTCTTCTGCAGCCCTTTCAGCCCGCACCTGCGCGAAGGCTCGCTGGGCGTGCTGGGAGCGGAAGAAGTTGAGCAGCGCGGACATCAGGTCCCTCCAAAGTTCTCGTACCGAGGTGTCTCCCAGCCCGGCTTCGACTAGTTCGGCGTAGACGGTTGCCTGGTCGGGGTCGATTTTGTCGAGCGTGCTCGCCAGCGCCTTCAGTATGGCATCGGCGTTTGCGCTCTTACTGTGTGTAATCGCAGAGAAGGCGGCGATCGGGATATCGCGGGCCACTTCCTTCTCATCCGTGATCACGGGCGTGTTGCCAGGTCCGAGCACGAGCGGACGGACGGTCAGGGACGGGTGGCTCGGTAAGCCCAGCGTGATGGGCCGGGCGGCCCAGCGGGCGGTGGCCTCATCGGAGCAGAGCACGACCAGCACCGGCTGGTGGCGGAACTTCGCGTGCAGGTACGAGAGGTAGTACGCCCAGGCCGCCGGCTTGTCCGGGTCCCTTCTGCCCTGCGACTCGATGGCGAACAGATACGTGCCGTGCTTCTCGGTCTCGACCTGGAGCAGCGTGTCCACGCGTCTTTCGACCGGCGCGATCTCGGTGAGGTCCGGACTGACGACGAACGTCTTGCTCGTGTCCGGGAACGGGATCCCGAGGAGTTTCCGGAGCGCCCGGACGACCGCGCCGGTGTCTTCCTGGAATATCCGGTGGAGGGCTTCGTGTGAGGAACTGACCATGCGCTGAACGCTAGAGACGCTCAGGCACGTACCGGGGGCAATTGCCCGACCATACCCTCGATCGCGTGAAGAGGGCCCGTGCGTTGACGCTCACGAAGACGCCAGCACCTCCGCCTCCTTCTCCGGCGCAAGGCCGACCGCCGACCGGTCCGGGCGCTGCGGGGCGCGGCCGCCCAAGCCACGCAGCCAGGTCCACGTGTCGGTCACCGTGTCCGCGATGGGGCGGCAGCGCAGGCCCGCCGCGACCGCCTTCGAGACGTCGGCGGCGTGCAGCGTGTCGTACAGCTCGCCCGGGGGGAGCCAGATCGGGAGGTCGGTCCAGGGGGCGATGTCGGCGGCCAGGATGCGGTCCGGGTCGGTCCAGCGCAGGTCGGCGGTCGAGCCGGTGGTGCGTACGCAGGTGTCCAGGAGTTCGCCCATCGTGGTGTGGCCCTGCGGGCTGACCAGATTGTACGGACCGCCGAGGCCGCGCTCGGCGGCGTCCAGGAGCCAGGCGGCCAGGTCGCGGGCGTCGATGTACTGCAACGGGAGGTCGCGCGGGCCGGGGGCGAGGACCGGGCCACCGCGGGCGATGCGGGTCAGCCACCAGGGCAGGCGGCCGATGTTCTCGTACGGGCCGAGGATCAGCCCGGCCCGGGCCAGCAGTGCGCGGTCGCCGAAGGCGGAGAGCGCGGCGAGTTCGCCGCCCCGCTTGGCGCGGGCGTAGTCGGCGTCGTCACCGTCGTCGGGGGACGCCTCCACCACCGGGCCGTCCTCGGCGAGTCCGGCCGGGGCCGGGTAGGCGTAGACGGAGCGGCTGGAGACGTACGCGTAGTGGCGGGCGCGCCCGGCGAGAAGTCTGGCCGCGTCGCGGACGGCCGAGGGGGCGCCGGACCAGGTGTCCACGACGGCGTCCCACGCGCCGTGTTCGAGGGCGGCGAGCCCGCCCGGCGCGGTGCGGTCGCCGTGCAGCGCGGTGACTCCCGGCGGCGCGGCGTGCCGTCCGCGGTGGAACACCGTGACCTGCCAGCCGCGGGCCAGGGCCGCCTCGGCGACCGCGCGCCCCACGAATTCCGTACCGCCCAGCAGCAGAAGTCTCATGACGAAGACTCTGCCCGCTCGGGGCAACGCGCGTCCGGTGCATTAGCCCTCAGCAGATTTCGCGCCATGATGGTGCGCATGATCCTCCGCCAGCTACGTGACACCGAGGAGGACGCCGAGGCGGTGAGGACCGTGGCCTCGGCCGCCTTCGACACCTCGCGCGCCCTGCGGGGCGAACCGGCGGCCGACTGGCCGCCCGACCGGCTCGCCCGCGTCGACAGCCGCAATCGCCATCTGGCGCGGACCGATCCGGGCGGCTGCTGGCTCGCCGTGGACGATGTCGGGATGCCGGTCGGCACGGTGCTGTCCACGCGCCGCGAAGGCACCTGGGGGCTCGCGCTGTTCGCCGTGCTGCCCCGGGCCCAGCGGCGCGGGATCGGCCGGGAGCTGATGGCCGCGGCGCTGCTGTACGGACGGGCCTGTCTGCGCGGGATCATCTGCGGGTCCCGCGATCCGCGCGCGGCGGCCACCTACCGGCGGGCGGGCTTCACGCTGCATCCGTCGATGCGGCTGCGCGGCACCGTCGACAAGGAGCTGAAGACCCGGCTGCCCCCGCTCGACGGCGCCGTCCACGAGGGCACGGAGCGGCACCGGGACCTGATGGACTCCGTCGACCGCCGTACCCGCGGCGGGGCACACGGCCCCGACCACGAGGAGATGCTGCGGCACTCGCGGCTGCTGGTCGTCGACGACCTGGCCGGGAGCGGCTACTGCTACGTCGGGGCTGACGGGGACATCGAACTGCTCGCCGCGACCTCCCGCCGCATCGCCGGGCGGCTGCTGACCGCCGCCCTGCTCAGCGTCCCGGCGGGCACCGAGGTGGCGGTGGAGAACCTGACGGCCGAGCAGGAGTGGGCGGTGGACGTGGGGCTCGCGGCGGGTCTTGAGCTGTCCAACGCGGGCTATGTCTGCCTGCGCGGTATGCGGCCGCCGTCCCCGTACATCCCCTCCGGCGCGTTCCTCTGACGACGCGCGTTCCTGTGACGACAACGCGGACGGGCCGCACCCCGGTGTGGGGTGCGGCCCGTCCGTGACGCGCAGGCGCCTTACTTGCGGATCAGCGAGCGCAGCACGTACTGCATGATGCCGCCGTTGCGGTAGTAGTCCGCCTCGCCGGGGGTGTCGATGCGCACCTTGGCGTCGAACTCGACGTCGCCCGCCTTGACCTTCACCGTCTCCGGGATGCCGCCCTCGTTGAGCGCGGTGACGCCGGTGATGTCGAAGGTCTCCTCGCCGGTCAGGCCCAGCGACAGCGCCGAGGCGCCCTCGGGGAACTGGAGCGGGAGGACGCCCATGCCGATGAGGTTCGAGCGGTGGATGCGCTCGTACGACTCGGCGATGACGGCCTTGACGCCGAGCAGCGCGGTGCCCTTGGCGGCCCAGTCGCGGGACGAGCCGGAGCCGTACTCCTTGCCCGCCAGGATGACCAGCGGGGTGCCGGCCGCCTGGTAGTTCTGCGAGGCGTCGTAGATGAAGGAGACCGGCCCGCCGTCCTGGGTGAAGTCGCGGGTGTAGCCGCCCTCGGTGCCGGGCGCGATCTGGTTGCGCAGCCGGATGTTGGCGAAGGTGCCGCGGATCATGACCTCGTGGTTGCCTCGGCGGGAGCCGTAGGAGTTGAAGTCACGACGCTCGACACCGTGCTCGGTGAGGTACTTGCCCGCCGGGGTGTCGGCCTTGATCGCACCGGCCGGGGAGATGTGGTCGGTGGTGACCGAGTCTCCCAGCTTGGCCAGGACGCGGGCGCCGGTGACGTCCTCGACCGGGGCCGGGTCCATGGTCAGGCCCTCGAAGTACGGGGGCTTGCGGACGTAGGTGGACTCGGTGTCCCACTCGAAGGTGTTGCCGGTCGGCACGGGCAGCGCCTGCCACTGGGCGTCACCGGCGAAGACGTCCTGGTAGGACTTGTTGAACATGTCCTCGCCGATGGCGTTGGCCACCACGTCGTTGACCTCGGCCTCGGTCGGCCAGATGTCCGCGAGGAAGACCGGCTTGCCCTCCTGGTCGGTGCCCAGCGCGTCCGTGGTGATGTTCACCTTCATCGAACCGGCGATGGCGTACGCGACGACCAGCGGCGGGGACGCCAGGTAGTTCATCTTGACGTCGGGGTTGATCCGGCCCTCGAAGTTCCGGTTGCCGGAGAGCACCGAGGTGACGGCGAGGTCGGCCTCGTTGACGGCCTTGGAGACCTCGTCCGGCAGCGGGCCGGAGTTGCCGATGCAGGTGGTGCAGCCGTAGCCGACGAGGTTGAAGCCGACCTTGTCGAGGTAGGGGGTCAGGCCCGCCTTGTCGAAGTAGTCGGTGACGACCTTCGAGCCCGGGGCCAGGGTGGTCTTGACCCACGGCTTGCGGGTCAGGCCCTTCTCGACCGCCTTCTTGGCCACCAGGGCGGCGGCGACCATGACGTACGGGTTCGAGGTGTTGGTGCAGGAGGTGATCGCGGCGACGGTGACGGCGCCGTGGTCGATCTCGTACGTGGACCCGTCGGGGGCGGTGACCTGGGTGGGCTTGGTCGGCACGCCGTTGGAGACGGCCGGGGCGTCGGAGGCCGGGAAGGACTCCTTGCCCGCCTCGTCCTCCTCCGCGTCCTGGACGTAGTTGCGGACGTCCTGGGCGAACTGCTGCGCGGCCTCGGCCAGCACGATGCGGTCCTGCGGACGCTTGGGACCGGCGATCGACGGGACGACCGTGGAGAGGTCCAGCTCCAGCTTCTCGGAGAAGTCCGGCTCGGCGGCCGGGTCGAGCCACAGGCCCTGCTCCTTGGCGTACGCCTCGACGAGCGCGACCTGCTGGTCGGAGCGGCCGGTGAGCTTGAGGTAGTTCAGGGTCTCGTCGTCGATCGGGAAGATCGCGGCGGTGGAGCCGAACTCCGGCGACATGTTGCCGATGGTGGCGCGGTTGGCGAGCGAGGTGGCGGCGACGCCCTCGCCGTAGAACTCGACGAACTTGCCGACGACACCGTGCTTGCGCAGCATCTCGGTGATGGTCAGCACGAGGTCGGTGGCGGTGGTGCCGGGCTTCAGCTCACCCGTCAGCTTGAAGCCGACGACGCGCGGGATGAGCATCGAGACCGGCTGGCCGAGCATCGCGGCCTCGGCCTCGATGCCGCCGACGCCCCAGCCGAGCACGCCGAGGCCGTTGACCATGGTGGTGTGCGAGTCGGTGCCCACGAGGGTGTCCGGGTACGCCTGGCCACCCCGGACCATGACCGTACGGGCCAGGTGCTCGATGTTCACCTGGTGGACGATGCCGGTGCCGGGCGGGACGACCTTGAACTCGTCGAACGCGGTCTGGCCCCAGCGCAGGAACTGGTAGCGCTCCTTGTTGCGGCCGTACTCCAGCTCGACGTTCTGGCCAAAGGCGTCCTTGGTACCGAACTTGTCGGCGATCACGGAGTGGTCGATGACCAGCTCGGCCGGGGCCAGCGGGTTGATCTTCGCCGGGTCGCCGCCCAGCTCCTTGACGGCCTCGCGCATCGTGGCGAGGTCGACCACGCAGGGCACGCCGGTGAAGTCCTGCATGATCACGCGGGCCGGCGTGAACTGGATCTCCTGGCTCGGCTGGGCCTGGGAGTCCCAGCCACCGAGCGCTCGGATGTGGTCGGCGGTGATATTGGCGCCGTCCTCCGTGCGGAGCAGGTTCTCCAGCAGAACCTTCAGGCTGTAGGGGAGGCGGGCAGCCCCCTCCACCTTGTCCAGCCTGAAGATCTCGTACGACTCGTCGCCCACCTGCAGGGTGCTGCGGGCATCGAAGCTGTTCGCCGACACGACAGTCTCCTTCATGCATGAATTACGCGCGTACCACCGCAATGCTGCCGCGACATGCCCGCGCCGATCCGCTAAGGTAAGGCTAAGTTAGGTCACCCTTACCGGTGCGGCGCGACGGTAGCGCCCGCCGACAGATATCTCGATGTCGAGATAACTCTAATACATGGCCCTCGCGGGGGTCAGCTCAGCCCTGCCACCGGGCGGCGTCATGCCGTGCGGATCGCGGTACCCGGCCTCGGCCCCGATATCCGGCAGGCCCGTGGACGGCCCTGCCGAGCCGCGATACTTGTCCCCATGGATCCGCATCTGCTCCGCACCTTCGTCTCCGTGGCCCACTGCGGCTCCTTCTCCGACGCCGCCCACAGGCTCGGCGCCACGCAGGCGGCCGTCTCCCAGCAGATCGCGACCCTCGAAGCCGATCTGCGCACCCCGCTGCTGACCCGGCGGCCGGTGACGCTCACCACCGCCGGGGCGCGGCTGCTGGAGCACGCGGGTCCGCTGCTGCGGCGGCTGGACGCGGCCCGTGCGGACGTCGAGCGGCTGGCCGGGCCCGCCGCCGCACGGCTGGCGCTCGGCGCCTCACCGCTGGCCATGACGTCCGCGGTCGCCACGGCCCTCGACGAGACGCGCCGCGCCTGCCCCGACGCGGGCGCCGCCGTACGGATCCTCGGCCGCCGGGACCTCCCGGCGGCCGTCGCGACCGGCGCGCTGGACCTGGGGCTGCTCGACGGCCCGGCCGCCCCCGGCGAGCCCCTGCCGCTGCCCGGCGCCGGGCCGCTCACCACGGTCGCGGTCGCGGAGACGCCGCTGGTCGTGGTCCTGCCGCTCGGCCACCCGCTGGCCCGCCGGCTCGGCCTGCGGCTGGCCGACCTCGCCGACGCCCCCTGGCTGGACGCCCCCGACGCCGCGATGCCGCTCGGCGCCCTGCGCACCGCGAGCGGCACCGGCGGCTTCCGCCCCTCGCTGACGTACGAGGGCACGGACGTACGCGCCCTCCTCGCCCTGGCCGCGGCCGGCCACGGCCTGACGCTGCTCCCGCACACGGCCGCCGAGCACGCCCCCGGCATCGCCACGATCCCCCTCACCGCACCCCGCCTGATCCACCGCACCGAACTCCTCCACGGCCCCGCCGTGGACGGCCCGGCCCGCACCCTGGCGGCGGTCCTGACGGGAGACGGTCACCGGTACGGGTGACTGCCGAGGGGATGCGCCCGAGCCGGTCGGGGCGGAGCTTCCGACCCGGCTCAGCCGCCCGCCAGCCGGGACCGCACCAGGGACAGGACCTCCTCGTCCGACAGGCCGAGCGACCTGGCCTCCTCCACCAGGCTCTGGACGCCCTCCAGGAGCCGGGCCCGGGCGGTGGGCTGTTCGCCGGTGACCACGGCGCCGCGGCCTCGGCGGAGGTCGATCAGGGCCTCCTCGCGGAGGCGCTGGTAGCCGCGGAGCACCGTGTGGACGTTGACGCCGAGCGAGTCGGCGAGGGTGCGGGCGGCGGGGAGGCGTTCGCCGGGGCGGAGGGTGCCGTCGGCGATGGCACCGCGGACGGCGGCGGCGATCTGGTCTCCCAGCGGGACCGGGGAGCCGAGGTCGACACGGAAGAGCATGGTCAGCCTTACGTTCCAGGGGCGGGTCGGCCGCGCTCGATGAGGGTGTTGAGCAGGGCCGCCGCGGTGGCGGCGTCGTCCACCGTCACCACGAATTCCTTGCCGGTGACCAGCCGCAGGAACAGCGCGTCGCCCGAGCGCAGCACCAGGGCCCTGCGGCCCGGCTGGAGGCGGTAACCCCAGCCGCCGAGGCCGAGGGCATCGGCCTGGCGGCTGGTGGCCTTCTCGATCCGCTCCAGCGGTATCCGCAGCCGCGGGCGCGGCGCGAACCACGGCGCGACGGACAGGCCGCGCCGGTCAGCGACGACCCGGCAGCGGCACGGCGCCACCGAGATCAGCCCGGCGGCGGTCAGCACCGCTCCCGCCGTCACGTCCGTTGCCACGGTGAGCACCACGCCCAGCAGGGTGCAGCCCGCTCCCACGACCGCCAGCACGGGCGATCCGACGCTGTGCGTCCAGACGGCGGCCTCGCCCTCGGCGAGCGGCAGCCGGGGGCCGGCCGCCGCGTCGGGCTCGTCGGCGGGGGCGGCGCCCCGGCCCGCCAGCAGCCATCCCGCCCAGCCGACGGCCCCGGCGACGGCGAACGACACGGCCAGGTGCCACAGGGGGAAGCTCACGTCGGCGGCACGGGCGGCGCCGGCGTTGGCGCCCAGCAGCGCGATGAAGTCGTACGCGAGCATCGCGGCCGTCCCGTACCCCGTGGCGAGCAGCATCCGCCACGCGCCGAACCCCGTACGCCACGAGCGGTGAGCGGCGGCCGCCACGAGGAGGCCGGACAGGAGCAGAAGGGTGGTGACCACCGGGAGGAAGGCACCCAGACCGGTGAATCCGTCGGCCTGCCCGCCGCGGCCGATATGGATGGCGAGCGGATCCGGCAGCCGGTCGCGCAGCACGGCGAAGGCCGCCAGAACAGCAGCCCAGGCCAGCACAAAGGGCAGAGCGACGACAGCGGCGCGCCGCCAGGATCGGTCCACCACAACCTCCCTTGTTCGCGCACTACTAGAACAATGCCCGGCTGGACAGCCGCTACACCTCCGCTTCCCCCGGTCGCATGCGCATCTCATATCTGAGATAGCCTCTTCTGTATGACTGACGACTATCTCTCCCGCATCGGCAAGCTCATCCGTGACGCCCGGCAGCACCGGGGTTGGACCCAGTCACAGCTCGCGGAGGCGCTCGGCACCAGCCAGAGCGCCGTCAACCGCATCGAGCGCGGGAATCAGAACATCAGCCTTGAGATGATCGCCCGTATCGGTGAGGCACTGGACAGCGAAATCGTCTCCCTCGGCTACGCGGGCCCGATGCATCTGCGTGTGGTCGGTGGCCGGCAACTGTCGGGCGCCATCGATGTGAAGACGAGCAAGAACGCGTGCGTCGCGCTGCTGTGCGCCACGCTCCTCAACTCGGGGCGCACGACGCTGCGGAGAGTCGCCAGGATCGAGGAGGTGTACCGCATTCTGGAGGTGCTGGGCAGCATCGGCGTCCGCACCCGCTGGATCAACGACGGGGCCGACCTGGAGATCGTGCCGCCCGCCGAACTGGACCTCGACTCCATGGACACCGAGGCCGCGCGCCGCACCCGCAGCGTGATCATGTTCCTCGGCCCGCTCCTGCACCGGATGGACCGCTTCCGGATCCCCTACGCGGGCGGCTGCGACCTCGGCACCCGCACCGTGCAGCCGCATATGACCGCGCTGCGCCCGTTCGGCCTCGAAGTGACCGCCACCGACGGGATGTACCACGCCCGGGTCGACCGCTCGGTCTCCCCCGGCCGCGCGATCGTGCTGACCGAGCGGGGCGACACGGTCACCGAGAACGCGCTGCTCGCGGCCGCCCGCCACGACGGCGTCACGGTGATCCGCAACGCCTCCTCCAACTACATGGTCCAGGACCTGTGCTTCTTCCTGGAGGAGCTGGGCGTCAAGGTCGAGGGCGTGGGCACCACGACGCTGACCGTCCACGGCGTCACCCACATCGACCGTGACGTCGACTACGCGCCGTCCGAGGACCCGGTGGAGGCGATGAGCCTGCTCGCCGCCGCCGTCGTCACCGAGTCGGAGCTGACGATCCGCCGGGTGCCGGTGGAGTTCCTGGAGATCGAACTGGCCATCCTGGAGGAGATGGGGCTCGACCACGAGCGCACCGCGGAGTACGCGGCGGACAACGGCCGTACCCGGCTGATCGATCTCACGGTCCGGCCGTCGAAGCTCCAGGCGCCCATCGACAAGATCCACCCGATGCCGTTCCCCGGCGTCAACATCGACAACGTGCCCTTCTTCGCCGCCATCGCGGCCGCCGCCCAGGGCTCGACGCTGATTCACGACTGGGTCTACGACAACCGCGCCATCTATCTGACGGAGCTGAACCGGCTCGGCGCCCACGTCAAACTCCTCGACCCGCACCGCGTCCTGGTCGAGGGCCCCACCCGCTGGCGCTCCGCCGAGATGATGTGCCCGCCCGCCCTGCGCCCCGCCGTGGTCGTCCTGCTGGCGATGATGGCCGCGCCCGGCACCTCCGTGCTGCGCAACGTGTACGTGATCAACCGGGGTTACGAGGACCTGGCCGAGCGCCTGAACTCGATCGGCGCCCAGATCGAGACCTTCCGCGACATCTGAACCACGGATGCCGCCACACCCTGCCTGACCAGTATGAATGCGAGACAGGAGGAGGCGTGGCGGCATCCGTGGGACTTCTCTGGGACTGTGGGGCCCACGCGGGGACTTCGGCGACGACCATCCGTGCCGGCACCCGGACGGCCCGAGGCTGCGCAAAGATGGCGGCGGCCAGCGCCGGCCGCGGGACTTTCCGGTGCGGTGGTCGGCTGCGGGCGGTGCGGGTCGGCCGGGTGCCCGTACTCGAAGTGATCATGCGGTGAGCGCCCCGGTACCCAGCAGGCCGAACAGCAGCAGGCCGATGACGACGCGGTAGATGACGAAGGCGTTGAAGGAGTGCTTGGCGACGAATTTCAGCAGCCAGGCGATCGAGGCGTAGGCGACCACGAACGAGACGGCGGTGCCCACCACGACGGGCAGGGCGCCGACCCCGGCGCCGATCGTGTCCTTCAGCTCGTACAGACCCGCGCCGGTCAGCGCCGGGATGCCGAGGAAGAAGGACAAGCGGGTGGCGGCCACTCGGTCCAGGTCGAGGAGGAGCGCGGTGGACATGGTGGCGCCGGAGCGCGAGAAGCCGGGGAAGAGCAGCGCGAGGATCTGCGAGCAGCCGATCAGCATGGCGTCCTTGAAGCTCGTGTCGTCCTCGCCGCGCTTGTGGCGGCCCATCTGGTCGGCCACCCACATCACACCGGATCCGACGACGAGGGAGCCGGCGACCACCCACAGGGACGCGAGTGGTCCCTCGATGAGCGGTTTGGCGGCCAGGCCCACGATCACGATCGGGATGGTGGCGCAGATGACCCACCAGGCGAACTTGTAGTCGTGGAGGTGCCGCTGTTCGCGGTGAGTCAGTCCGCGGCCCCAGGCGGAGAGGATCCGCACGATGTCCTTGAAAAAATACACCAGCACCGCGGCGATCGCCCCGACCTGGATGACGGCGGTGAAGCCGACCACGGAGGGGTTGTCGACCCGGATGCCCATCAGTCCTTCGGTGATCTTCAGGTGGCCGGTGGAGGAGACGGGGAGGAACTCCGTGATGCCTTCGACGATGCCGAGGACGGCCGCCTGACCGATGCTGATGGCACTCATCTGGATCCGTTCTGTCGTGGATGAAGTGGATGAAGTGGGCCGTGCCCGCAGGGGGGAATCAGCGGGGTGCGACCGCGGTCAGGGGCGGGGGGTCAGTGGCTCAGCCGGCGCAGGGTCCGGCCCGCGCGAGTGCGCCAGCGGGCCTTGCGGCGCTGCCAGGCGCGGGAGGAACGTGTGGCGGCGAGGTCGGCGAACAGTTCCTCGTAGGCACGGGCGACATGGGCCGGGTCGAAGCGGCGGGCCGCGGCGCGGGCGGCCTCGCCCATGCGGCGGCGGCCGTGCTCGTCGGCGATCAGGTCGCACAGCGCGGCGGCCAGCGCCTGCCGGTCGCCCATCGGAACCAGGCGGCCGTCGACACCGTCGTTGATGATCTCGGCGGGGCCGAGCGGGCAGTCGGTGGCGACCACCGGTATGCCACAGCGCATCGCCTCGACCAGAGTCATGCCGAAGGATTCCGCGCCGGATGCGGAGGCGACGATCGACGCCTTGGCGAATTCGGCCTCGATCGGGGACACCGCGCCCATCAGCACCGCCCGGTCTCCCAGGCCCTGCTCCTCGATCAGCCTCTGGAGCCGTTCCTTGTCGGTGCCCGCGCCATAAACGCGCAGCGACCAGTCGGGGTACTTGGCGGCGACATCGGTGAATGCCTCGATGAGCAGGTCGAACCGCTTGGCGCGCACCAGGCGTCCGGCCGCGGCGATGACGTGGGCGCTGCCGTCGGCGGGCGGCAGACCCGGGTCGGGCACGCTGTTGGGAATGGCCAGGCCCCGCACGCCCGGCAGCCGCATCTTCGCCCGGTAGACGGCCGCGTCGGCTTCGGTCGTGGTGACCACGGCGTCCAGGTCGCGGTACCGGCGGGCGAGTTGGGCGCGCAGCGCCTTGGTGTGCATGTCGTGGGTGAGGTGTTCTTGTGCGATGCGCAGCGCCCTGGGCGGGGCGAAGCGGGCCAGGTACACGTTGATGCCCGGCCGGGTACCGATGACGACGTCCGCGTCGCAGGTACGCAGGTACTCCTGCGCCCGCTGGTCAGTGAGGCGGCTGTACTGCCCGTACCGCTTCTCGGCGGTGGGGAAGACCTCGGCCGGCTGGTGCAGCAGCGGGTCGGCTGTGTCGGTGGCGTCCGCGCGTATGTCGACCAGGGGCACCACCGCCACCCGCGGGTCGATGACGAACCGCGGGCGGGCGCGGTGGCGCAGCATCGACACGACCGTCACCTCGTGGCGGTCGGCGAGCGCGGCGGCGAGATTGAGCGTGGTACGGATCGTGCCGCCGATCGCGTACACGTTGTGGATCAGGAAGGTGATCTTCACTTGGCGCCTCCCGGTGTCTGCTCCACGGTGGTACGGGCCCGGCGGGCCCTGAGCGCTTCCCGGGCCAGTGGCAGCAGGGAGACGGCGGCGATCACCGCGACCAGGGGGAGCAGGTAGCGGTCGACGTTCGGGATGCTCGCGCCCAGGGCGTAGCCGCCGAGCACCAGGCCCACCGTCCACATCACGCCTCCGGCGACCTGCCACAGTGCGAAGGTCCGGGCGGGCAGGCGGACCATTCCCGCGAGCGGGTTGAGAACGGTCCGCACGACCGGGATGAAGCGGGCGAGCACGATCGCCTTGCCATGTCCGTAGCGGGCGAGCAGTTCCTCCGCGCGCCGCACTCCGTCGCTCAGGTACCGGCCGCGGGTACGGGCCAGCAGGGCCCGCCCGGCGCGGCGGCCGATCACATAGCCGGTGTGGGCGCCGAGCACCGCCCCTGCCGCGGCCGCGAGCAGGACCCCGGGCAGCGACAGACGGACGTCACCGCCCGCGGCCGTGCACAGCAGGCCGGCGGTGAACAACAGGGAGTCGCCGGGCAGGAAGAAGCCGATCAGCAGCCCGGTCTCGGCGAACAGCACCAGGAAGACACCCGCCGTGCCGAACGCTGTCAGCAGTTGGGCGGCGTCCAGCGGGTTGAGGGCCAAAGGCACCGCAGGGTCCTTTCCGGCCGTGCGCCCCCAGGGCAGAGTTCTGCCTGGGCATGAGCGCATGGCACACTTGGGAGACCAGCGACTTTTACACCGGTGTAGGAGTCCTACACGAGTGTAGGAGATGAGGGGAGAGACGCCAAACCCATGGGCACCCGCACGCCTGGACACGGCCCGAAGCGGCCCAACGGTGCACGCGAGGCCGAGATCCTCGAACTGCTGCAGCGGGCCGACGGCGCGCTGACCCCCCGCGAGGTCACCGAACGCCTCGGCAGCGAGCTGGCCTACAACAGCGTGGTGACGATCCTCTCGCGCATGCACACCAAGCAACTGCTCACCCGCACCCCGCGCGGCCGTGCCTACGCTTACGCTCCCGTGACCGACGACCCCGGCTTCGCCGCCCGCCGCATGCGCTCCGTTCTGGAGGAGCGATCCGACCGCCAGGACGTCCTCGCCCGCTTCGCCGACGGCCTGTCCACCACCGACGCGGCCCTGCTGCGCCAACTGCTCGGACCCGACCAGTAGGAAGAGGCCGCCCAGATGCGCGTCGCCGTCTACATCCCCCTGCTGCTCTCCCTGCTCGCGCCCCTGGGAGCACGCCCCCTGTCGGAGCGATGCGAACCCCGCCTGGCGACGTGGCTGCTCACCGCCTCGGCCCTCGTACTGGGTGCGGCGACCACCATCTCGCTGGCGCTGCTGGCCGTCACCGGACTGATCCGCTTCCCCCAGCTCGCCGGCATCGGCCACTGGTCGGCCCACACCGCGCAGCGCGACGACCCGGCCGAACTGTCCGTCGCCCTGTTCGCCGGCCTTCTGCTCGGCGCCGCCGTGCTCATGGCCGCCCGCATGCTCTGGCAGCGCGTCCGCACCCTGGCTTCCGCCGCCCTGGAAGCGGCCTGCATGCCCACCAAAGACGGCCTGGTCGTGATCGAGGACGAGGCCCCGGACGCCTTCGCGATCCCCGGACTGCCCGGCCGCGTCGTCGTCTCCACCGGCATGCTGCGCACCCTGGACGAAACCGAGCGCCACATCCTGCTCGCCCACGAACGCGCCCACCTGGCGGCCCACCATTACGCCTTCGTCGCCCTCACCCAGCTCGGCGCCGCCGCCAACCCCCTGCTGCGCCCCCTGGCCACGGCCGTGACGTACACCATCGAACGATGGGCCGATGAGAACGCGGCCACCGCCACGGGCGACCGCGAACGGGTCGCCCGCACCGTCGGCAAAGCCGCCCTCGCCGCCCACCACGGCCCCGGCCGCGCCCCGGGCGCCTCGCTGGCCATCCTCGGCCGCCGTACCCCGCTCACCGTCGCCGGGCCCGTGCCCCGCCGCGTCGCTGCCCTCCTCGCGCCCCCCTTCGGCCGCCGCCCCGTCCTCGCCGCCGCGACAGCCACGCTCCTCGTGACCGCGGCCCTGTCCACCGCCGACGCCGCCCAAGATCTCCATGTCCTGCTGGAAGCCGTCGGAGCACGGTAGACCGGCTTCTGCGAAAGCGGCCCGGAGCAGCCGCACCAAGCCGCTTCCGGAACGACGACATCGCCTTGCGGCCGGGGCGGTCAGCCGACCGCGGGGTCCGGGGGTTCGACATGGAGCAGTTCCGGGGCGTCGGTGCTGCAGTAGACCAGCCCGTCGGGGTCCACGTCGCAGGGCGTGACCGTGCCGTCGTCGTACACGAGCCAGGCGAGCACGGGACGGCGTTCGAGGTATTCGGCGCCGCCGACGCCGTTCGTACCGCTGGGGCCGCCCGCGCCGCCGGGCGGCGGTGCGCCGAGGCGGTAGCAGACCGTCCAGCCCATTCCGGGCAACGCCCCGACGACCTGTGGACGTCGCTCGTATGCCAGGAATCCCGGGTGACGGTCAGCACGGACGACACGGCCCTTGTCCCCATGGGCCGCGTCGCCCGTGCCGCATATGTAGCCGACCAGTTCCGCCCCTTCGGGCAGCCACTCCACGATGTCGCACGCCTCGGCGTATCCGTTTCCGCGGTCGACGAGAGCGACCCATCGCTGGCCCATTCGGGCGGTGGCTTCCACGGGCGGTCCTTTCGACGGCTGGTCAGTCGGTCATCGGGTCATGTCATCGGGCCACAACGGCCCGCGGGGACGGCGGCCGGCCTCCCCGGGCCGCCGCCGCCAGCCGACGCGTGATCAGCGGCGTCACCAGGACGACGACCAGCAGGCGCAGGCTCTGCACGGTGGAGACCAGGGCGACGTCCGCGTGGGAGGAAACCGCGGTGGCGAGTACCGCGTTGATCCCCCCGGGGGTCGTGGCGAGATAGGCGTCGGTGAACGGAGTGCGCGTCAACTCGGCGAAGACCCACGCCAGCCCCGTGCAGCCGAGGCATACCGCCGCCATGCAGGCCGTGATCGGGGGCAGGAGGCGCCGCACCCTGACGAGCGTCTCGCGGGTGAACCGTACGCCCACGTCGAGGCCGACGAGGACGAAGACGAGGTTCTGCAGCACCCCGACGGGCGCGAAGCCCGGTACGACGCCGCTGAGCGTGGCGACCAGAGCGGCCAGCATCGGGCCGATCAGCAAGGGCGTGGGCACCCGCAGCCGCCGGCCGGCCCAGGAACCGGCGACGGCGATGACCGCGAGGGTGAACAGGCCGGTGAGCTGGTCCGGCCCCGCGACGACGTGGAGGAGGCCGGAGAAGAGGCCGGACCCGGCGGCGCCGCCGCCCGCGGCCGGGTGACCGCCCGCCGCCGAGGAGGCGGAGGTCAGCCAGTGGGCCGCGAGCGGGGCGGTGGTGGCGACGAGGCCGACACGCAGGTACTGGGTGAAGGCGACGAGCCGCACATCGGCGTTCAGCTCGTCGGCGCAGGTGACGATCGCGGCCGAACCGCCGGGCACCATGCCGAGGACGGCGCTGGGCCGGCCGATGCGGCCGCCGCGGGCCAGGAACCAGGCGACCGCCACACTCAGCGCGATCGTGGCCGCGGTGACCACGGTCAGCGGCAGCGCGACGGGCGCGGCGGAGAGGAGGGCGGAGGGGGTGAGGTAGCTGCCCATGAGCGCGCCGACCAGCGCCTGGGAGGCCCGGTTGGCCGGTGCCGGGAGCCGGTCGCGGACCATTCCGCACAACGCCAGGGCGGCGCCGACCAGCAGTGAGGACAGCAGGTAGGGGGCGGGAACGCCGAAGGCGGCCGCCGCGAGGCCCACGGCGTACCCCCCGGCGATGATCAGGGCCCAGAGCCCGAGGGGAGCCGCGCCCGAGGTGGTCGGAGCCGAGCGGGGGGAGACACGGGATTCGGAGGTGCGCGGGGCGGGCTTCGGCGCGGTACCGGCCGTGGGGGACGGATGTTCGTCCATGCGCCGCGGCGCGGAAGTCGGTGCCACAATTGGCGCCTTTCGTCGAATGGTGCAGGTCCATTGGACTCGATGCCTGAACGAAGCAGGCACTTCCCCACTGTGACGCTTACGGACTGTGCGGACACTGAGAGCGCTGAGTGAACGCTGAGGAGACCCTGAGAGCCCGCTGAGAGACGCGCGGCCGACCTGCGGTCCCGCCTCTAGACTCGCAACCGAGGATCAGTCTTCCGGCCGACGCGTCGGTACGGTCACGAGGTGATGTCGGGTGCGCGTGCTGGTGGTCGAGGACGAGCAGAACATCGCCGCCGCCGTGGACCGCGGCCTGCGCGCCGAGGGATTCGACGTGGACATCGCCGGGGACGGCGAGAAGGCTCTCGGCCTGATCAGGCACAACGACTACGACGTGATCGTGCTCGACCTCATGCTGCCGGGCCGCAACGGCTACGACGTCTGCCGGACCCTGCGTGCCGCGGGCCTCGCCACCCCCGTACTGATCCTCACCGCCAAGGACGGGGAGTACGACGAGGCGGACGCCCTCGACCTCGGCGCCGACGACTATCTGACCAAGCCTTTCTCGTTCGTGGTGCTGCTGGCCCGGATCCGCGCACTGCTGCGCCGCAGCGCCCCGCAACGGTCGCCCGTACTCCGTGCGGGTGATCTGTGGCTGGACCCCTCCGCGCACCGGTGCGGTCGCGGCGACGAGCGCCTGGAACTGACACCGCGCGAATTCGGGCTGCTGGAATTCCTGCTGCGCCACCCCGACACGGTGGTGAGCAAGACCGACCTGCTCGCCCAGGTCTGGGACGCCTGGTTCGAGGGCGACCCCAACATCGTCGAGGTCTATGTCGGCTACCTCCGGCGCAAGATCGACACCCCCTTCGGCCGGTCCGCCATCGAGACCGTGCGCGGTATCGGTTACCGGCTGGATGCGAAGGGCGGCTGAATGTCCCGACGCCTTCGCATCGGGCGTCCGGCATTCGGCCGGGTGCAGCGGTTCACCCGGAAGCTGAGTCTGCGGGCCCGGGTCACCATGTGGGCGACCATGGTCGTCGCCATCGCGATGGTGGCGGCCGGGCTCGGGCTGCTGCTCGGTCTCCAGCACTCCATGTGGAGCGATCGGGACAGTACCGGCCGCCAGCGGCTCTCCGACGTCACCGCCCTCGTCCAGCACGACCAATTGGGTTCCCTCATCCCGTCCAACGGAGGGGACGCCGACGTCGTCGAAGTTCTCGACACCCACGGGAAGGTGCGGGCCAGCTCCGACTACGACACCCGCCCGGGCAGCCCCAGCGGCTTCCCGGCCCCGCTCCCCCCGCGGGTGCTCGCAGGACACCCCACGACCGTGCGCGACCTCGGCATCGGCGACGGAGGCGACTTCCGCGTCCTGGCCCGGCCGATCCGCATCGACGGCCGCCCCGCGACCATCGTCGTGGGAGTGTCCCTGACCGAGGCCGAACACACCCTGTCCAGCCTCACCACGGGCCTGGCGATCGGCGTACCCGCACTGACCGCGCTGGTGGCCTGGACGATCTCGCTCACCGCCGGCCGCACCCTGCGCCCCGTGGAAACCCTGCGTCGCCAGGCCGCCGACATCACCGCGACCGATCTGCACCGCCGCCTCGACCTGCCCGTCTGCCAGGACGAGATCCACGCCCTCGGCGCCACCCTCAACGACATGCTCGCCCGCCTCGACGACGCCTCCATGGCCCAACGCCGCTTCGTCGCCGACGCCGCCCATGAACTGCGCAGCCCGCTGACCGCGTTGCGCGCCCAGCTCGAGGTCATGTCCAGCTACCCCGACCCCGGCCGGGACCCACAGATGGCCGCCACCCTGCTGGAGGACACGGTACGGCTGCACGACCTGGTGGAGGGACTGCTGGCACTGGCCCGCAGCGAGGACCCCGCCCGGTCGCGGTCACAGGTCGCGCGCGTCATCGACCTGGACGAGGTGGTACTGGCCGAGGTCCGCCGGCAGCGCTCCCTGACCCAGGCGGACATCGACGCCCGACGGGTCTCCGGCGGGCGGGTCCGGGGCGACGCCGAGGCGCTGCGCTGCGTCGTACGCAATCTGCTGGACAACGCCCGCCGCCACGCAGACCAGGCGGTACGGGTGACCCTGGGCGAACGCGGGAGCACCGTCGAACTCACCGTCAGCGACGACGGGTCGGGCATCCCGCCCGCGGACCGGGTGCGCGTCTTCGAGCGCTTCACCCGGCTCGATGAGGCACGGTCCCGCGAGGCCGGCGGTTCCGGCCTCGGCCTCGCCATCGTCGGAAAGGTCGTCACCGCGCACGGCGGCACCGCCCACGCCGACCAGGACCCCGCGCCGGAGGACGGCGGCCTCGGCGGGGCACGCCTGGTGGTCAATCTGCCGACCGCGCCCGCACCGCTCGAAAAGTGAGCGAAGCCGGCTCCGGCTGGGTGCCCGCGAGCCGCATGGTCTCTTCCGCGACATCTGAGGCGAGCCGGGCGGGGGCGCCGCGCGCCCCCTCGGACGCGACGGCGGCGGTCAGCGGGCCGCGTCGAGGGCGCTGAGCAGCCGTACGGTCAGCGAGCCGATGGGATAGTCCTTCCCGTCGGCTCCCTGGCTGAAGGTGTTCACCATCATCACCACGGCCGTCCCGCTGTCCCTGCAGAACGCCACGCAGGTGGTGAAGCCGCCGGTGCCGCCGTCGTGCAAGGCCATGGTGCGGCCGCTGGGCAGCGGGGTGAGGTGCCAGGCAAGCCCGAGCCACAAGCCCTTCCCGGCGTCGAAGCGCGGCCGCTGGGTCAGTTCGATGGCGTCGCGCAACGGGGAGCGTGCGGGGCGGAGTTGGGCGGCCAGGTAGCGCAGCATGTCGTCGGCCGTGCTGTAGATGGAGCTGCCCGCCCCGCTGAGCACGCGGTCGTGCCAGTCGGGAACCGGTATTCCCCCGGCGTGGCCCACGGCCTTGCGGAGCAGCATGTCCGGCCGCAGCGTCGTCGTGGTGTCGGTCAGGCCCAGCGGCTCGGCCACCCGGTGCCGCAGCATCTCGTCCACATGGTCGAAGGCGAGTGCCTGGCCGAGGAGTCCGAAGCCGAGGTTCGAGTAGGAGTATGTCTCGCCCGGTTCGGTGGCGAGGGTGGTCTTGCCGAGGCCCTCGGCCAGGTCGTCCAGCGTGTAGTGCGCGTACGGGTCGTACGGGTTCGCGCCGTCGAGGAGGCCCTCCGGCAGTCGGGGCAGGCCGGAGGAGTGGGTCGCCAGGTCCGCGAGGGTGATCCGGCGGGAGCCCTTGCGGGGTATGGGAAAGCGGGCGGGCAGGGTGAGCGGTGCGTCGAGTCGCGTTTCGCCCGCGGTGACGGCACGGGCGAGGGCCGTGGCGGTGAGCGTCTTGCCGATCGAGCCGAGCTGGAACACGGTCCGGCCGTCCGGCGTCCGCTTGCCCTCTCCGGCCGCGCCCGCCACGTACGTCCGTCCGCCCCGGATGACGCCGCACACCGCGCTCGGAGCCCCGGCGGCCAGCGCCTGGTCCAGGGTGTGCCGCACCCGTGCGGGCAGGGTGTCGTCGGCCGCGGCGGCGGTGCCGGGCAGGAGTGAGGCGCCCGTCGCGGCGGCCGCCGTGGTGAGAAGCGTGCGTCGGTTCATGAGTCATTCCCCCGTTGTCGGATTGCCTGGTGGCACCACCGCGGACAGCAGCACGAGCAGCGGTACGACCCGGCCCGCGGGCACCTGGTAGTGACCGCGTCCCTCGGCCTGGAGCCAGCCGGCCGCCGTGAGCTGTTTGAGGTGGTGGTAGAGCTGGCCGGTGGTGTTCAGCCCGGCGGTCTCCTGCAGTTCGGCCGCGGAGCGGGTGCCGCCCAGTACGGCGCGCAGCAGGGTGAGCCGCACCGGGTGGCCCAACGCGGCGTAGGGCGCGGCGTGTTCGGACCAGTCCGCGTCCAGCAGGCCGTCCGTCGTGGCGCCCTGCTGCCATTCGTAGCGCTGGCCGGTGGGCAGCTCGACCGCACCGGTGAACAGCACCTGCCCGTGTCCCGTGATCCGCCGGCGCAGCCCCTCCAGCGCCCAGAACACCTCGTTCCGGGGGGAGTCCGGTGCCTCGGACTCCAGCCGCGACACCCGTTCTTCGAGTGCGGCGACCCGCTCGTGCAGGGACTCGTCGGCCATGCGCGAGAGATTACGTTATTCCGGAATAACAGAGCAAGGGCTCCGGGCTGTTAGGGCTCCAGGCTGTTACGGCAGCACCGCGATCCCGTCCAGTTCGACCATCGCCTCCTCGTCCCACAGCCGGACGACGCCGATGACCGCCATCGCCGGATAGTCGCGACCGGCCATCTCCTGCCAGATCCGGCCGAGTTCGGGGGCGTAGTCGCGGTAGGCGGCGACGTCGGTGGCGTAGACGGTCAGCCGGGCGAGGTCGGCGGGGCTGCCACCGGCGGCCTGCAGCGCGGTGAGCAGATTGGTGAGCGCCCGGCGGAACTGGTCGGGGAGGGCGTCTCCGACGACCTTGCCGTCCTGGTCCAGCGCGGTCTGCCCGGCCAGGAAGACCAGTTGTCCGCCGGTCGCGGTGACGGCGTGGCTGAATCCGGCGGGCGGGGACAGCTCGGCGGGGTTGATGCGGTGCAGGGGTTCGGTCATCGGTACAGCTCCTTCGCGATGATCGTGCGCTGCACCTCGGTGGCGCCCTCGTAGATCCGGGGCGCGCGCACCTCACGGTAGAGGTGTTCCAGCGGATGGCCACGGCGCAGTGCGCGGGCGCCGTGGATCTGGACGGCCGCGTCCACGACGTACTGCGCGGTCTCGGTGGCCAGCAGCTTGGCCATGGCCGAGCGCCGGGCGATGCCGGGCTCGCCGTCGTCGTACGCGGCGGCCGCCGCGTAGACGAGCAGCCGGGCGGCCTCGGTGCGGGTGGCCATCTCGGCGAGCTGATGCGCGACGGACTGCAGATCCTTCAGGGGCCCGCCGAAGGCGGTGCGGCTTCCGGCGTGCGCCAGCGAGGCGTCCAGTGCCGCCTGCGCCATGCCGACGGCGAACGCGCCCACGCTCGGCCGCAGCAGGTTGAGGGTGCGCATGGCGACACGGAAGCCCGCGTCCGGTACGCCCAGCACGTCCTCGCCGGTGACCGGGACGCCGTCGAAGACGAGGCGGCCGATGGGGTGCGGGCTGAGCATCTCCAGGGGCTCGCCGCCGAGTCCGGGGCGGTCGGCGGGCACCAGGAAGGCGGTGACGCCGCGTGAGCCCGCGCCCGGGGTGGTGCGGGCGAAGACGGTGGTGACGTCGGCCTCGGGCGCGTTGGAGATCCAGCACTTCTCACCGGTCAGCCGCCAGCCCCCGGCCCCGTCCCGGTCGGCCCGCAGGGTGAGCGCGGCCGCGTCCGATCCGGCGTCCGGCTCGCTCAGCGCGAAGGCGGTGACGGTGCGTCCGGCCCGGACCCCGGGCATCCAGCGCTCGTACAGCTTCTCGCCGCCGGACAGCACGATCGGGTACGCGCCGAGCCCCTGGAGGGCGAGCGCGGTCTCGGCCTCCGTGCACTCCATGGCCAGCGACTCGCGCAGCAGGCACAGGTCGAGCGCCCGGACCGGCCCGTCCTCCGGGAACAGCCGCTCCAGCAGGCCCAGTTCGCCCAGCGCTGCGGTCAACGGCCGGTTGATCCGCCCCGGCGTACCGGCGTCCGCGAGGGGGCGCAAGCGCTCGCGGGCCAGCGCGCGCAGCCGCGCGCACCAGCGCCGCTGCTCCGGATCCAGTGCGAATGACGGCATCGGGGCCCTCCCTCGGCGCGACCCTTGTTCGCGACTATCGCGGGATATTGACTGTCGTCACCATCACGTTACGCTGACAAAGCGGCTTCAGACAGCCATCCGGCAGGCACATCGGGCAGGCAGGGGGGCGCATCCTCGATGGAGCTCAGGCCTTCGGCACACCTCGACACCTTCGCCCGTGACCACCTCCCGCCCGCCGACCAGTGGCCCGGGCTCCTCCTCGACCTGCCGGGGCCGCGCCGCCCCGACCGGCTCAACTGCGGGGCCGAATTACTGGATCGCACCGTCGAGCGGTACGGCCCGGAGCGCACCGCCGTGCGCGACGGCTCCGGCGCGGTGTGGACGTACGGGCACCTCCTCGCACACGTCGACCGCATCGCGCACACCCTCACCACCACGCTCGGCGTCGTCCCCGGCAACCGGGTGCTGCTGCGCGGCCCCACCTCCCCCTGGCTGGCCGCCTGCTGGCTCGCCGTCATGAAGGCGGGCGCGGTCGCGGTGACCGTCCTGGCCGCGCAGCGGTCCCGCGAACTGGCCACCATCTGCGACATCGCCCGGGTCGGGCACGCGCTGTGCGACGCGCGGTGCGCGGACGACCTGGTCAAGGCGGAGGTGCCGGGTCTGCGCACCCTCACCTACGGCGGTGACGCGCCCGACGACCTGCTGCGGCTCGCGGCCCGCGCGCCCGCGTCGTACGAGGCCGTGCCGACCTCCGCCGACGACGTCGCCCTCATCGCCTTCACCTCGGGAACCACCGGGCGGCCCAAGGGCTGCATGCACTTCCACCGCGATGTCCTCGCCGTCGCCGACACCTTCTCGGCCCAGGTGCTGCGGCCCACCCCCGACGACGTGTTCGCGGGCAGCCCGCCGCTCGGCTTCACCTTCGGCCTCGGCGGTCTCGTCGTCTTCCCCCTGCGCGCCGGGGCGTCGACGCTGCTGACCGGCCGGGGCGGGCCGGACCGGCTGCTCGCCGACATCGCCCGGCACCGCGTGTCCGTGCTGTTCACCGCCCCGACCGCCTACCGGGCGATGCTGAACCGGCTGCGCACCGAGCCCGCGGCGTACGACCTCTCCTCGCTGCGCCGCTGCGTCTCCGCCGGGGAGAACCTGCCCGCCGCCACCTGGCACGACTGGCACCGGACCACCAGGCTGCGCATCATCAACGGCATCGGCGCCACCGAACTGCTCCACATCTTCCTGTCCGCCGCCGACGACGCGATCCGCCCGGGGACGACGGGCGTCCCGGTGCCCGGCTTCGAGGCCCGCGTCGTCGACGCCGGCCTGCGCCCCGTCCCCGACGGCGAACCGGGCCTGCTCGCCGTGCGCGGCCCGACCGGCTGCCGCTACCTGGCGGACGAGCGCCAGCGCTCTTACGTACGCGACGGCTGGAACCTCACCGGCGACACCTACATCCGGGACGCGGACGGCTACTTCCGCTACGTGGCCCGCGCCGACGACATGATCATCTCGTCCGGGTACAACATCGCGGGCCCCGAGGTCGAGGACGCCCTGCTGCGCCACCCCGACGTGGTCGAGGCCGCGGTCACCGGAGCGCCGGACGCGGAGCGCGGCACGATCGTCGTCGCCCATGTGGTGCTGCGCGCGGGCGTCCCGCGGACCGAGGAGACCGTGGCCGCCCTCAAAGCCTTCACCACCGCCGAACTCACCCCCTACAAATGCCCGCGCCGCTTCGTCTTCCTCGACGCGCTCCCCCGCACCGCCACCGGCAAGCTCCAGCGCTACCGCCTCCGCGACAGCGCTCTACAGTGACCCCGTGAACGGCCAGCACACCCCCCGCTCCCTGATCGTCACCCACTACGGCGCCTACGGGCGCGGCGCCGCCGACCGCCCCGCCGGGCCGGTGCCCGTCGCCGCCCTCATCCGGCTGCTGGGCGCCGTCGGCGTCGACCCGCCCTCGGTGCGCTCCGCCGTCTCCCGCCTCAAGCGGCGCGGCCTGCTGGTCGCCGACCGCACCGCCACCGGCTCCGCCGGGTACGCCCTGTCCGCCGACGCCCGCCAGCTCCTCGACGACGGCGACCGCCGCATCTACCCCCGCCCCGCTCCCGGGCCCGACCGCTGGCTCCTCGCCGTCTTCTCCGTCCCCGAGCAGGAGCGCAACAAGCGCCACCTGCTTCGCTCCCGCCTCTCCCGCCTCGGCTTCGGCACGGCCGCCCCCGGCGTCTGGATCGCCCCGGACCGCCTCTACGACGAGACCCGCCACACCCTTCAGCGCCTCGGCCTCGCCTCCTACGTCGACCTCTTCCGGGGCGACCACGCGGGCTTCACCCCCACCGCCGAGGCGGTCCGCCGCTGGTGGGACCTGGACGAACTCGCCTCCCTCCACCACGCGTTCCTCACCGCCCACGAGCCCGTCCTCACCCACTGGACGCATCACGCCCCCACCCCCGAGGCCGCCTACCGCGACTACCTCCTGGCCCTCGACTCCTGGCGCCACCTCCCCTACGCCGACCCCGGCCTCCCCTCATCGCTCCTCCCCGCCGACTGGCCCGGCGCCCGCGCCGCCACCGTCTTCGCGGCGCTGCACGACCGCCTGCGCGACGCGGGCGCGCAGTACGCGGAGGCGGCCTTGCGCGGAGCGGCGGTGAGACCGCCCTGATGGCACTCGCAGCCCTGGGGTTCGCCCTCATACCGTGGCTATGGGCCCTCGCCGCCGCCATCCCTTTCCGCCGGGCCCGAACGGGACTGCTCTGGGCCCTCCTCCACCTGTCCGCCACCGGTGCCCTCCTGCTGTGGCTACGCGCCCACGCGGGCGGGGAGACGGCAACTCTGGCAAAGCTCCTCGCCCCGCCGCTGCTCGCCGGCGGCGCGCGGCTCGCGTACGAGATCCACCACCACCTCACCGGCGACGCGCACGACAAGCCCTGAGCCCAGGAGACACGGTGTTCCCTCTCCAACGAGGCGCGACCGGTTTCTTCCGGCCCCAGGACGGCCCGCTCCCGGAAACCGACGTGCGCATCTTCCGCGCCACCCTGCACGCCGCCGCCCGCGCGGCCGGGGGCCGTGTCGGCGATGTGGTGGAACAGACGTACCCCCGGACCTTCCACACCGCCTCGATCATCCGGCGCGACGACGAGCGTGTCGTCCTGTGCCATGCCCATCACTCCTGGATCGCCTTCGCTGAGGAGCGGCGGGACTGGTACGAGGACGGCTTCGCCTCCCCACCATCTTGGTCGGACGTCTTTTCGGCCTCAGGGTTCGACGTACTGACGGCCGAGCACCTGGGGACGCCTCTCGCCGACCTGGATAGGTCAGGGTTCTCGCGAGCCGATTGGCACCAGATCAGCTACTTCGGGATCACCACGCTGGGCGGAGTCCTCTTCAACTCCTGGGACTGACGGGGAAAGGCGAATCGGCAGTTCGGCCCAAACCACCTTGCCGCCCGTGGTGCGGTAGGAGCCCCATCGAAGTGCCAAGAGACGTACGAGCAACAGACCACGCCCATTTTCCACATCGCCGGCAGGTGCCCACCCTGTGGGTCGAATGTCGGCCACACCTTCTAAGTCCATTGATTTAATAAGGCGATCGTCTTACGGTGCTCAGAGATCCCCGACACCGGAGGAGTCCCCCCATGACGGAAGCCGTCCCCGACTACCCGTTCGAGCAGCCGAACCTCCTGGAGCCCCCGCGCGAGTGGGCCGAGACGCGGGCCGCGTGCCCCGTGGCACATGTGCGGATGCCCAGTGGGGACGTGGTCGGTCTGCTGACCGGGTACGAGGAGATCCGCGGGCTGCTGACCGACCCGCGGTTCAGCCGCAACCTCGACCGCAAGGGCGCCGCGCGCATGGCGACCACCGAGGACGGCGGGATGTTCAGCCGGCCCTCCCCGGGAGAGGTGGACAACAAGGAGGGGCCGGGGCACCGGCGGTGGCGGCGGCTGATCAGCCGCGCGTTCACGGTGAAGAAGATGGAGGCGTGGCGCCCGCGCGTCCAGGAGATGGCCGACGCGCTGGTGGACGACATGATCGCCAAGGGGTCCCCCGCGGATCTCCGCGCGGCGCTGGCGCTCCCCCTTCCGGTGCAGGTGATCTGCGCGCTGCTCGGCGCGCCGAGCGAGGACCAGGACAGGTTCGCGCACTGGTCGGAGGTACTGCTGACGCTGACGCGCTACACCCAGGCCGAAGTGGACGAGGCACAGCGGGACTTCCACGCCTACGCGTCGGATCTCGTCGAGCGCAAGCGGGCGCGTCCGGGCGAGGACCTGCTCAGTGAGCTGACCCAGATCTCCGACAGCGAGGACGGACGGCTCAGCCACGACGAGCTGATCTCCACCGCGGTCGGCCTCCTGCTGGCGGGGCACGAGACCACCTCCAATATGATCCTCAAGATGACGGCGATGCTGCTGTCCGAGCGGGAGCGCTACGAAGCCGTGGTCGCCGACCCCGGGCTGGTCCCCGGCGTGGTGGAGGAAGCGCTGCGGATGGACGCGAACGGCGGCGTGGGCATCCCCCGGTTCATCACCGAGGACACGGAGGTCAGCGGGGTGCCGGTCGCCGCTGGGAGCACGCTGTTCGTCAATCTGCACGCCGCCAACCGGGACGAGCGCAAGTTCCCCGAACCCGACCGGTTCGATCCGCGCCGCGAGAACAACGCCCAGCACCTCGCCTTCGGCGCGGGACCGCACTTCTGCGTCGGCCAGACCCTCGCGCGGGTGGAACTCCAGGTGGTCCTCGACACGTTCATCAGGCGGCTGCCCGAGCTGCGGCTGCGGGAGTCCCCGGAGAATCTCCGCGCCCGCGAGGGAGTCGCGGCGGGCGGTTTCGAGGACATGTGGGTCACCTGGTGACGGCCGGCGAGGAAGGTACCATGAAGATCACTGCTGACCAGGGAGTCTGCTGCGGCAGCGGGATGTGCGTGCTCAGGGCCGACCAGGTCTTCGACCAGCGTGAGGAGGACGGGATCGTGGTCGTGCTGGACGACGCTCCGCCTCCGGAGCACTTCGACGCCGTCCGTGAGGCGGCCTCGGTGTGCCCGACCGGTGCCATCCACCTGACGGAATGACCCTCCCAGCGGAATGACTCTCTCCGGCCCGGCTGCCCCGCCCTCTCCCCGCTCGGTGCTCGCGCGGGACAAACTGATGCGCACCGCCGAGCGGCTCTACGCCGAGCGCGGCTTCGCGAACGTCTCGGTCAGGCAGATCAGCGAGGCAGCCGGCCAGCGGAACAACTCCGCGGTGCAGTACCACTTCGACAGCCGTGACAACCTCATCAAGACGATTCTGTCGAACCACACCGCGCTCGTGGAGAAGCACCGCATCGCCATGGTGGAGGCGCTGCGCGGGCAGGACACCGTGTCCCTGGAGGAGCACTACCGCTGCCTCATCCTGCCGACCGTAGAGACCCATATCGAAGCGGGCACCCCCACGTGGCGCGCCCGCTTCTTCGCCCAGGCACTCGTCGAACCGGTGTTCCGCGACTACGTCCTGCGGGAGCATCTGGACAGCCCGTCCCTGCGCCTCCTGGACGAGATCGGTGCCATTCGCCGGGACGACATCCGCCCCGATCTCTTCGCCCGGCACGGCGCCATGGTGCGCCAGCTCTCGGCGCACGCCTTCGCCGAGCTGGAGTACGACCTGGCGAACGGCCGTATCGACCCCGCCGCGGCGGTGGATTCGTGGCGGGTACTGGGCCAGGACCTGATCACAGCCCTGTGCGGGCTCAGCACCGCCCTGCTCGGTCCCCTCTGAGGTTCTGGAGCGCGAGCCGGGGCCGGGGGGCGTCGGTGCGGCCCGTGGGGGGTTTGCGGCTGCCCGCCCGGTACGGCAGGGGCCAGGGGGCGGCGGGGCCGGAGTAGTCCTGGTCGGCGGCGGCGTGCAGGGTCCAGTGGGGATCGTAGAGATGGGGGCGGGCGAGGGCGCAGAGGTCGGCGCGGCCCGCCAGGATGAGGGAGTTGACGTCGTCCCAGGAGGAGATGGCGCCGACCGCGATGACGGGGACGCCCAGCTCGTTGCGGATGCGGTCGGCGTAGGGGGTCTGGTAGGAGCGGCCGAAGTCGGGGGTCTCGTGGGGGACGACCTGGCCGGTGGAGACGTCGATGGCGTCGGCGCCGTGGGCGGTGAAGGCGGCGGCGATGGCGACGGCGTCGTCCGCCGTGGTGCCGCCGTCGGCCCAGTCGGTGGCGGAGACGCGGACCGTCATGGGGCGGTCGTCGGGCCAGACGGCGCGGACGGCGTCGAAGACCTCCAGCGGGTAGCGGAGGCGGGCGCCGAGGGAGCCGCCGTAGGCGTCGGTGCGGTGGTTGGTGAGCGGGGAGAGGAAGCTGGAGAGCAGATAGCCGTGGGCGCAGTGGAGTTCGAGGAGGTCGAAGCCCGCGCGGGCGGCGCGTTCGGCGGCGCGGACGAACTGGTCGCGGACGGCGGCGAGTCCGGTGGCGTCGAGGGCGTGCGGGGTCTGGCTGACGCCGGGGCGGTACGGGAGGGGCGAGGGGGCGACGAGGGGCCAGTTGCCGTGCGGGAGGGGGAGGTCGATGCCCTCCCACATCAGCCGGGTGGAGCCCTTGCGTCCGCTGTGGCCGAGCTGGACGCCGACGGCCACGCCCGGCGAGTGGGTGTGGGCGAAGTCGGTGACGCGGCGCCAGGCGCTCTCGTGGGCGTCGGCGTAGAGGCCGGTGCAGCCGGGGGTGATACGGCCTTCCGGGCTGACGCAGACCATTTCCGTCATCACCAGCCCGGCCCCGCCGAGCGCCCGGCCGCCGAGGTGGACGAGGTGGAAGTCGCCGGGGGTTCCGTCGTGGGCGGCGGAGTACATGTCCATGGGGGACACGACGACGCGGTTGCGGAGGGTGAGATCGCGGAGGCGGAAGGGGGTGAACATGGGCGGGGTGGCGGCGGGAACGGCGGCTTCCCGCTCCACCGTCTCGATGAATTCCGTATCGCGCAGCCGCAGGTTGTCGTGGGTGACGCGGCGGCTGCGGGTGAGGAGGTTGAAGGCGAACTGCCGGGGCGGCTGGTCCAGATACAGCTCCAGGTTCTCGAACCACTCCAGGCTGGCGCGGGCCGCGCGCTGGGTGGATTCGACGACCGGGCGGCGTTCGGCCTCGTACGCGGCGAGCGCGTCGGGCAGGGCGGGGTGTTCGTCGAGGGCGGCGGCCAGGGCGAGGGCGTCCTCGACGGCGAGTTTGGTGCCGGAGCCGATGGAGAAGTGGGCGGTGTGCGCGGCGTCGCCGATGAGGACCGTATTGCCGTGTGACCAGCGCTCGTTGACGACCGTGCGGAAGGCGGCCCACTGGGAGCGGTTGCCGCGCAGGGGGTGGCCGCCGAGGGCGTCGGTGAAGAGCTTGGCGCAGCGCTCGGTGGACTCGCGTTCGGTGCACTGGTCGAGTCCGGCGCGCCGCCACACCTCTTCCCTGGTCTCGATGATGACGGTGCTGGCGGCCGGCTCATACGGGTAGCCGTGGAGCTGCATGACGCCGTGCCCGGTCTCGGCGATCTCGAAGCGGAAGGCGTCCAGGGCGATGTCGGCGGCGAGCCAGATGTAGCGGCAGCGGTGGGTGGTGATGTGGGGGCGGAAGGCGTCGGCGTGGGCCTGGCGGGTGGCGCTGCCCGCCCCGTCGGCCGCGATGACCAGGTCGTACGTGCGTGACAGCTGCTCGGCGGGCGGCGCCTGGGTACGGAAGCGGAGCCGTACGCCGAGGGCCTGGCAGCGCTCGTGGAGGATGCGCAGCAGCCGGCGGCGGCCGAGGGCGGCGAAGCCGTGGCCGCCGGAGGTGAGCACATGGCCGCGGTGGGCCACGTCGATGTCGTCCCAGCGGACGAACGCGTCGCGCAGGGCGGCGTAGACGGCCGGGTCGGCGTGTTCGATGCCGCCGAGGGTCTCGTCGGAGAGCACGACGCCGAAGCCGAAGGTCTCGTCGGGTCCGCCCCGCTCCCAGACGGTGATCTCGCGCCGCGGGTCGAGGCGGGCGAGCAGGGCCGCGGCGTAGAGGCCGCCGGGGCCGCCGCCGACGACGGCGATGCGGAGGGGCCGGCCCGGGGAGGGGGCGGGTGCGGTGGTCATCGGCCCTGCCACCGGGGGGCGCGGCCGGCGGTGAACGCGGCGTGGAACTCGGCGTAGTCCGCGCCGGTCATCAGCAGCGCCTGGGTCGACGCGTCCATCTCGATCGCGGCGGACAGCGGCATGTCGAGTTCGGCGGTGAGCAGCGCCTTGGTCTGGGCGAGGGCGAGGGAGGGGCCGTCGGCCAGCCGCCGGGCGAGCGCCGCCGCCTCGGCCCCGGCCTGTCCCTCGTCGGCCAGCACGCTGATCAGTCCGATGCGCTCGGCCTCGGGGGCGCGGACCGGTTCGCCGAGCATCAGCAGCCGGGTGGCGTGGCCGAGACCGACCACGCGGGGCAGCAGATAGGCGGCGCCCATGTCGCCGCCGGAGAGCCCGACCTTTGTGAAGAGGAAGCAGAAGCGGGCCGACGGGTCGGCGACCCGGAAGTCGGCGGCGAGCGCGAGGACGGCGCCCGCGCCCGCGGCGGCGCCGTGCACGGCGGCCACCACCGGGAAGGGGCACTCCCGCAAGCCGCGGACCACCTGCCCGGTCATCCGGTTGAAGTCGAGCAGCCGGCGGGTGTCCATGGCGAGGGTGGCGCCGATGATCTCGTCGACGTCGCCGCCGGAGCAGAAGCCACGGCCCTCGCCGCCGAGCACCAGGGCGCGTACGGAGCCGTCGCGGGCCAGCTCGGCGAGGAGGTCGCGCAGATCGGCGTAGGCGCCGAAGGTGAGCGCGTTGAGCTTCTCGGGGCGGGCGAGGGTGACGGTGGCGACGCCCTGGTCGAGGGTGAGGCGCAGATGCCGCCAGTCCTCGGTGCGGGGCGCGGAACCGGTGAATGGACTCATGGGGGCCATGGCCTCCTTCAGCCGGACGGCTGGGTCTGCCTGGTGCCTGCCTGGGTGCCTGCCCTTCGAAGTTATCACCGGTACGTGACTGTCGTCACGAGCGCGCGATAGGGCGGATGCGTGACCGGGGAGGACATAAGTCCTCCCAAGAGTGGTCCATGGCCCCTTCCGGCACTATCGTCCGCTTCATACCGTCAAGGGCTGCGGTGTCCCTCCTCCCCGCCGACCGACTGGACCAGTACGTTGCCCGATCCCACCCGCGCCGCCACCTGGCGCTTCGCACTGCCGCACACCACGGCCGCGGTGCCGCTGGCCCGTGCGCTGATCCGCAACACGCTGGCGGACATCGGCGCGCCCGTGGACGGCGACACGGCGGAGCTGCTGACGGCCGAGCTGGTCGCCAACGCCGTGCAGCACACGGCCGGGGACGAGCCGATAGAGCTGGTGGTGGAGCTGGTGCCGACCGGCGGCTGGCAGGTCGAGGTGCACGACATGGACCCCACCCCGCCCGGCGGGTTCGGCGGACCGGACGTCCACGGTCCGGGCGGCACACGCGAGGCCGCACGGGACGGCGTGCGCGATGACGTGCGGGAGGGCGTACGGGACGGCGTGCGCGATGACGTGCACGAGTCCGACGGCCCGGGCCGCCCCGAGGGCCCGAAGAGACCCGACGCCCTCGCCGAACAGGGACGCGGACTGCTGCTCATCCGCGCCCTCAGCGCGGACACCGGCTACCGCCCCACGCCCTACGGCAAGGCCGTCTGGTTCACCCTTCCCCCCACTCCCCCGGCTTCCTCCTAGGACGACGGGTCAACCCTTCAAAGGGATATGGGTACCCCCGCCCGCTCACGGGCGAGCCGCTTTGCCTGGATCTCCTCAACACCCGCTGGGTCGACCGCGGCACCATGCCCCATGACCTGCTGGACACCCTCGACGGGCTGGCCGTCTGGCCGGACTCGGCGGGGCTCGCCGACCGGGCCGAGCCCGACCAGGCCGCGCTGGACGCGCTGCTCGACGTACCGGCGGCGCTGCCGACCCTCGTCGAGCGGGGCCACACGGGCCCGGCCGCCGACACCCTCAACCAGGCCCTGGCGCACGGCCGCGTCCTCCGGTCCCTCGGCCCCGACGGCCCCGAGGAGACGGCGCGGACCGACTACCCCCATCAGCTCCCCGCCTGGCTCGCCGCCGACCCCTACGGAGCGCCGAGCGTCGCGACCAGCACCGCCTTGATGGTGTGCATCCGGTTCTCCGCCTCGTCGAAGACGACCGAGTGCTCCGACTCGAAGACCTCCTCGGTGACCTCCAGCTCGGTCAGCCCGTGCCGCTCGTGGATCTCCCGGCCCACGTCGGTGCCCAGGTCGTGGAAGGCCGGGAGGCAGTGCAGGAACTTCACGGCGTCGTTGCCGGTGGCGCGCAGCACGTCCATCGTCACCGCGTACGGCCCCAGCAGGGCTATCCGCTCGTCCCACACCTCCTTGGGCTCGCCCATGGAAACCCAGACGTCGGTGGCGATGAAGTCCGCGCCGCGCACGCCCTCGGAGACGTCCTCGGTGAGGGTGATCCGGGCGCCGGAGGCCTTGGCCATCTGACGTGCCAGCTCCACGATGGTGTTGTCCGGCCACAGCAGCTTGGGCGCGACGATCCGGACGTCCATGCCCAGCAGGGCGCCGGTGACGAGGTAGGAGTTGCCCATGTTGTACCGGGCGTCGCCGAGGTAGGCGTAGGCGATCCGGTCCAGCGGCTTGGTGCTGTGCTCGGCCATGGTGAGGATGTCGGCGAGCATCTGGGTGGGGTGCCACTCGTCGGTGAGGCCGTTGTAGACCGGCACTCCGGCGTGGGCGGCCAACTCCTCGACGACGCCCTGGCCGTGTCCGCGGTACTCGATCGCGTCGTACATCCGGCCGAGCACCCGCGCCGTGTCCTTGACCGATTCCTTGTGCCCGATCTGCGAACCGGTCGGGTCGAGGTACGTGGTGGAGGCGCCCTGGTCGGCGGCGGCGACCTCGAAGGCGCAGCGGGTGCGGGTGGAGGTCTTCTCGAAGATCAGGGCGATGTTCCTGCCCTGGAGCCGACGCGTCTCCGCGCCCGCGCGCTTGGCCGCCTTCAGCTCGGCCGACAGGTCGACCAGGTGCCGGAACTCCTCCGCGGTGAAGTCCAGCTCCTTGAGGAAGTGGCGGCCGGTCAGGTCAATCGCCATGGGGTGGGCTCCTATATCGCGGCGGTCGAGCGGGTCGAGCGGTCGGGCGGGTCGAGCGGGTCAAGGCAGTCGCGGCGCACAGCACCGCGACCGGATCTATGGAAGCATATACGAGCAACTGTATATATACGGAGGCGCGGGGGTAAACCCCGCCGTTACGACTCCACGGCGTCCCGCTCGACCGGGCAGCTCATACAGCGCGGCCCGCCCCGGCCGCGGCCCAGCTCGCTGCCCGGGATGTCGATGACCTCGATACCGCGCTTGCGGAGGAAGGTGTTGGTCGTCGCGTTCCGCTCGTAGGCGACCACCACACCCGGCTCGACGGCGAGCACATTGCAGCCGTCGTCCCACTGCTCCCGCTCCGCCGCGTGCACGTCCTGGGTGGCGGTGAGCACCCGGATGGCGTCCAGGCCGAGGGCCGCGGCTATGGCCCGGTGCATATGCTCCGGCGGATGGTCGGTGACCTTCAGCTCCCGGCTGCCCGCGCCCGGCTCGATGGTGTACGAGCGGAGCATCCCGAGCCCCGCGTACTGGGTGAAGGTGTCCCCGTCGACCATCGTCATCACCGTGTCGAGGTGCATGAAGGCGCGCCCCTTGGGCATGTCGAGCGCCACGATCGTACGGGCGGAACCGGCCTCGAAGAGCCGGTGGGCCAGCATCTCCACCGCCTGCGGGGTGGTCCGCTCGCTCATACCGATCAGCACCGCGCCCTTGCCGAGCACCAGCACGTCGCCGCCCTCGATCGTCGAGGGGTACGCGGCCTGGCCCTCCGACCAGACATGGAAGTCCTCGTCCGCGAACAGGGGGTGGTGGCGGTAGACGGCCTCGTAGTGCACCGTCTCGTGCCAGCGGGCGGGCCAGCGCATCGCGTTGATGGCCACCCCGTCGTACACCCAGGCGGAGGCGTCCCGGGTGAAGAGGTGGTTGGGCAGCGGGTTCACCAGGAAGTCGTCGGGCTCCATGGCGTGGAAGCGGATGGAGACCGGCTCCGGGAACCGCGCCAGATACTCCCGCTTCGTCATGCCGCCGATCAGCGCCTCGGTCAGCTCCGGGGCGGTCAGCTCGTCGAAGGCCGCGCGCAGCCGGTCGGTGGCCAGCGGGCCGTACTCCTTCTCGTCGAAGACCCGGTCCAGCACCAGGGACCGCGGCTCGGCGAGGGCCAGGCTCTCGGCCAGCAGGTCACCGAACAGATGGACCTCGACGCCCCGGTCGCGCAGCACGTCCGCGAATCCGTCGTGCTCCTGACGGGCCCTGCGCACCCACAGGACGTCGTCGAAGAGGAGCGCGTCCCGGTTGGAGGGGGTGAGCCGCTTCAGCTCCAGGTCGGGACGGTGCAGAATGACGCGGCGCAGCCGCCCGGCCTCCGAGTCCACATGGAATCCCATGATTCCATCTTCGCCGTTCCGGGCCCGCCGCGGATGTCTCGCGACACAAGTCGTGACCGAGGCCCCGGCCTGACCGCCAAGGTCTGACCGCCCCGGTCAGACCGCGGCCAGGATGACGATCAGGACCAGGGCCACGGCCAGGAAGCCCAGCAGGGCCGAGACCCACAGCTGACCGGGCTGCAGATCGATACGGCCGCCGCCGTCCTCGGGTCCGCGGCGGCGCGCGGGCCAGGTGGCGGGTCGGCGGGCGGGCCGACGGGCCCCACGGGGGTCGGCCTCCGCGCGCTCCCGGCACCCCTCATGCTCCCGGCACTCCTCCGCCAGCCCGCCGAACAGCGCCTTCCAGCCCTTCTCCCCGAAGCCGGTGACCTGCCGGGTGGCGACGATACGGCGCACCACCTCGCGCCCCGCGCCGTCGCCCGCCGCCCACAGCCCGGGCAGGACGCACGCCATCAGCTCGGGGACGGCGCCCCGGTCGGCGTACGGGCGCACCAGGCCCTCGTACAGCATCAGCGCGTTGCGCACCCGAAGCCGGCCGCCGCCGCCCGGCTGATCGAGGTAGAGGTGGGCGATCAGCACCTTCTCGCAGACCGCGTCGGCGAGCCGTGGCCCGCGCTCGGGGGCGCGGCGCACCAGCTCGACGACGACGCGGGTGGCCCGGTCGGCGGGCAGCCCCGCGTCGAGGGCGCTCAGCAGCAGCCCGTCGTCGGCCTCGCGCAGCGCCGCGGGGAGGGCGTCGCCGCCGTGGCGCAGCGCCTCGCGCAGGGCGCGCTGGGTGTGTACGGCGCCCACCGGCGTCCGGGACGAGCCGCCGTCCGTGTCCTGTATATGCGATGTGTCCTGTGCGTGCTCCGTGTCCTGGGCATACTCCGTGTCCTGGGTGTACTCCGTGTCCTTCACCATCGACGTCCCTCTCCTCACAGCGCTTCCAGCACCTCCCGGATCCGGGTGGCCGCCCGTACGTCGAGCGGTTCGTCACCGTCGTGCGCCAGCCGGGGCAGGAAGCCGTACAACACCGCCAGCTGGCGGTCGTCGCGGGCGGCCCGCCGGATCCAGCCGACCAGCGCGTCTTCGGCCGCGGCCGCCGACCGGGCCCAGGTCAGGGCGGCCCGCAGCAGTTCGGCGAGCTGCGGTGCGCTGCCCGGGCGGGCCGCCAGCAGGGCGGTGGCCAGCGGCCAGGCGGCGTACGGCTCCAGCTCCGGCACCTCGCCCAGCCCCCACAGATGGGAGGTCCGGGTGGTGACGGCGCGCAGCACCGTCAGCAGCGCCAGGTCCCGGCGCGGCCGCCGGGTGTCGTGCAGCCAGTGGGTGAGCCCGGCGAGCACGGCCTCCGGTTCCGTCCCGGCCAGCAGCCGCAGCACGCTGTACGAGGTGATCCGGCCGTCGTCCTCGTACGCCAGCCGGGCCAGCTCCTCCAGGGACGCCCGGACGGAGCCCGCCGCGAGGCCGTAGCCATGGGCGAGGACCGCCGTCTCGCGCTCGCGCTCGTCGTCGCCGAGCGCCCAGCCGCGCAGCAGTCCGTCCACGGCGGGCCGTACGCCCTCGTCGCGGGCCGCCTCGGCGAGCGCGGTGGCCGCCGCCATCCGCTGCACCGGGCTGTCGGCGCGGGCCAGCGGCAGCAGCAGTTCGACGAAGCCGTACAGATAGTCGCGGGCGCAGAGCACGCCCGCGGCGACCGCCGCGCGCACCCACACCTGGGGGCGCGGATCGTCGCACAGGGCGCGCAGCCAGCGGGCCATCGGGCCGCGGACGTTGTGGTGGCCGTCCCACGCCTCGTACAGCACCGCGGACGCCAGCCGCCGCCCCTGGAACCGGACGGCGCGGACCGGGACCGACGCGTCGCCCAGGTCCTCCACGCCGTCGCCGCACACCGCGCGCGCCGCGGCGAGCCCCGCGCCGGGACGGGCGGCGAACAGCTGGCGCCCGGGCGCGTACTGCGGGTCGAGCGTGACGGCCAGCTCCCAGGTCAGCAGCTCGGCGGCCTCGGCGGTGAGGCTGTGCGCGGAGCCGTTGAAGACGGCGAGCGCGATCCGCAGCGCCGCCGTACGCAGGGCGGGCAGCGCGGCGGGCAGAGTGCCGGGGCGGCCCGCGCCGTCGAACCACGCGCGGGCCTGGTCCGGGGCGAAGGCCCGGCAGCGCTCCCGCAGCCCTTCGTCGGACAGCCGGCCCTCGGCGTGGGCGGCGAGGTGCCGGGCGAGCCGGGCGGCCTCGCCGGGGCGCGGCTCGTCCAGGCCGAGCGCGTCGGCCACATCGGGGCGGGCGGCGGTGGCGCGGGCGAGGTCCAGCAGCTCGGCGGGCTTGTCCGCGAGCAGGTCGGACAGCTGATGGTCCAGCACCTCGGCGGCGGCCGGGGGTTCGTACGGTACGGCGTGGCGGCGGGCGCTCAGCAGCCGGTCGGCGGCCGGGCCGTCCGCGACCAGGACGACGCCGAACGCCTCGCGCTCGGCGAAGTGGGCGCGCAGCCGGTCCAGGAGGGGGCCGGGGTCGGTGTCGTCGGCGGGGAGTTCGAGGAGGTAGCCGTGGCCGCGCTCGGTCCGCTGCGCGGTGGGGGCGGCGCCGGGCCCGAGCCGGATCACGTCACCGCCCGCCGCCGCGGCCGGGCCGTCTCCCTCGGCCGGGCGGTCTCCTTCAGCCGAGCCGTCGCCCTCGGTCAGGCCGTCTCCTTCGGTCAGGCCGTCTCCTTCGGTCAGGCCGGCCAGGAGCGCGAGACCGGTCCAGGCGCGGCCGGTGCCGGGTTCGCCGCACAGGGCGAGGAGGTGGGTGTGGCGCAGCCGCTCCCGCATCGCGGCGTAGCCGGGGACGGGCCGGTAGACCCGGCGCAGCCGCGCCAGCTCCTCGCGGGCGACCGGCCCTTCGGGCAGCGGACGGTGCTCCTCCCCGCCCGGCGGACGCGGTGGGCAGTCGGTGAGGCGCAGATGCGCGCGCGCCTCGCGCGCCGTGCGGGCGCCGCCCGCCTCGCCCGCGCCGTCCAGCGGGCCGCCCCTCGGGATGTCCAGCCGCCGCGGGCCCGGTTCCGCCGGGATGCCGATGTCGTCCGGTCCGCTCATCGCCCGCCGTCCTTCATGCCGTGGTCCCCGTGGGTCCTCGTACGTCCGCGGGGGTGGCGTCCTTGGAGGGAGGCCCGGAAGCGGGCGGCGAAGCCTCTCCCCCGATCCGCCCCGCCGCCCTTCTCCGGTGCCAGGCACTGGGCCGTGTGCACCCCCGTCGCACACGGTCCCGTTCGCCTGTGCCTCCACCAGAGTGGGCCGGGCGCGGGGCGGGGGCTGTAGCCGTTTACACAGTCGCGCGCATTCGCGGGGCGTGTGCGCCCGCGCTCATTCGCAGGGGCGCGCCGGGATGTGCTCCCCCGTCGCACGCCCCTCGGCCAGCAACCGCAGCAGCCCGATGTCCCGCACCTCGAAGCGGCGCGAGGCGGTCCGTACGACGCCCTGGTCGCGCAGCAGCCGCAGCGCCTTGGCGACGGCCTCCCGGGTCGAGCCCACGGCGGCCGCGATGTCGTGCTGCGGCAGCGGCAGATCGACCGCGATGGCCCCGCCGGGACCGGTGTGCCCGGTGCGTTCGGCGATCTCGACCAGCCGGGCGGCCAGCCGCTGGAGCACCTTCTCGGAGGCGAGGGAGCGCCGTTCACCGTCGGAGCTGCGCAGCCGGGAGCTGAACTGGCGCATGATCAATACGGTGGCGACCGGCCGCGCGGCCAGATAGGCGCGGAACCGGTCACCGGAGACCACGACCGCCTCCATCCGGCCGAGCGCGGTGACGGTGGCGCTGCGCGAGCCGTGGTCCACCGCGGCCTGGTCCCCCACCACCTCGCCCGCGCCGCGCAGCGCCAGGATCAGCCGCACCCCGCGCTCGGTCTCCACGGAGACGGTGGCCCAGCCGGAGACGATCGCGACGACGAAGGTGGTGCGGTCGTGCTCGCGCAGGATGACCTCGGAGGGGTCGTACGTCCGCGGGCTGCCGAGCGCGAGCAGCGCGCGCCGGTCATCGGCGGGAAGCGCGTGCAGAAAGGGCCGGCCGTCCTCGAAGAGACTCATCCGCCCTCCCGCTTCGCTGGTGGCTCGTCAGGTTGCGGAGAACCGATGGGATGACGAGCACGCTAGGCAGGTGGCACGGGCACGTCAATGGGGCGGCCGGAACCGGTGTCCACGGACGGACCTGCGGCGGAATCCGTTCGAACACCTCTGCAATCCCCCGCCCGTCCGTCGGAGCCGGCGCCTCCGCGAAGGGCCGTCGCCGCGAGGGCGGCGAGCGCTGCGGTCACCGCGGCGAAGGCCCAGCCCCCGCGCAGCGTCCCCGTGTCCGGCCGGGCGGCACCGCCGGTGATCATGACCAGGGCCGCCACTCCCAGGGCCGAGCCACCCTGCCGGGACATCATCAGCACGCCCGAGCCGAGGGACAGCCCCCGGCCCTCCGCTACAGCCGTGGGTCCACCGGCTCCGACTCCAGGGCCAGCACCGCGAACACCGCCTCGTGCACCCGCCACAGCGGCTCGCCGTCCGCCAGCCGGTCCAGCGCCTCCAGCCCCAGGGCGTACTCCCGCAGGGCGAGCGAGCGCTTGTGGCCGAGGTGGCGCTGACGCAGCCGGTCCAGGTTCTCCGGTCGGGTGTACTCCGGGCCGTAGACGATCCGCAGATACTCCCGGCCCCGGCATTTGACGCCCGGCTGGACCAGCCGGCCGTCGCCCTTGCGGACGAAGCCCTGGAGCGGTTTGACGACCATGCCCTCGCCGCCCGCCTCTGTCAGCTCCAGCCACCAGGCGATCCCCTCGGCCACCGACGCGTCGTCCTCGGTGTCGACGACCAGGCGGCGGGTGGGGGCCAGCAGGGGGCCGCCGTCCGGGTCCGGCTTCTCCGCCTCGATCATGCGGTCGATCAGGGCGAGCTGCCGGTCGTGCGGGAGCGCGGCGAGGCTGCGGCCCTGGGCGGCCAGGATCTGGAACGGCGCCATCCGTATGCCGTTCAGCCCGTCGACCGGCCAGCAGTAGCGCCGGTACGCCTCGGTGAACGCGGCCGCGTCCACGGCCCGCCCGCGCTGCTTGTCGAGGAGCGCGGACACCTCGACGCCACGCGCCGCCGCGCCCTCCAGCGCCGAGAGCACCCCCGGGAAGACGGCCCCCGAGGCCGCGCCCACCGCCGCGTACTGGTTGCGCAGCAGCCCCGCGGCCTTGAGGGACCACGGCATCAGCTCGGCGTCCAGCAGCAGCCAGTCGGTCTCCAGCTCCTGCCACAGACCGGCGCCCTCGATGCCGCCGCGCACCCCGCCGAGGACGGACTCGGCCAGCCGCGGATCGTCGAAGAACGGCCGCCCGGTGCGGGTGTACACCATGCCGGATACGCCCTCGGGCGCCCCGAAGCGCTCCTTCGCCACCTCCTCGTCGCGGCAGACCAGCGCCACCGCCCGGGAGCCCATGTGCTTCTCCTCGCAGATCACCTGGCGCACCCCGTCCGCGCGGTAGGCGGCGAACGCCTCGGCCGGGTGCTCCAGGTACCCGTCCTCCGCGGAGGTGGCGGCGGGCGCCATGGTGGGCGGGAGGTAGGCGAGCAGCCGCGGGTCGACGGCGAAGCGGCTCATGACCTCCAGGGCCGCCGCCGCGTTCTCCTCCTTGACCGCGATCCGGCCCATGTGCCGGGTCTCGACGATGCGGCGGCCGCGCACATCGGCGAGGTCGAGCGGACGGCCGTCGGTGCCGCCCGGGGCCTCGTTGCCCAGGGGCTTGACCGGCTCGTACCAGACGCGCTCGGCCGGGACGTCCACGATCTCGCGCTCCGGCCAGCGCAGCGCGGTCATCCGGCCGCCGAAGACACAACCGGTGTCCAGGCAGAGGGTGTTGTTCAGCCAGGACGCCCTGGGGGTGGGCGTGTGGCCGTAGACGACGGCGGCGCGGCCCCGGTAGTCCTCGGCCCATGGGTAGCGCACCGGCAGCCCGAACTCATCGGTCTCACCGGTCGTCTCCCCGTACAGCGCGTGCGACCGCACCCGGCCCGACGTACGGCCGTGGTACTTCTCGGGCAGCCCGGCGTGGCAGACCACCAGCGCCCCGCCGTCCAGCACATAGTGGCTGACCAGCGACTCGATGAAGTCTCGCGCCCGGTCGGCGAACTCCGGGTCCGCGGCGTGCTCGCGGTCCAGCTGCTCGACCGTCTCGGCGAGACCGTGGGCGACCCGGACCTTGCGGCCCTTGAGGTAGCGGGCGAGCTTGTTCTCGTGGTTGCCGGGCACGCACAGGGCCGCCCCGGAGGCGACCATGCCCATCACCAGGCGCAGCACCCCGGGGCTGTCCGGCCCGCGGTCGACGAGGTCGCCGACGAAGACGGCGGTGCGCCCCTCGGGGTGGACGGCGTCGACCGGGCGGCCCCGGTCGTCGGGGCGCAGCGCGTATCCGAGCTTGCCCAACAGGGTCTCCAGCTCGGAGCGGCAGCCGTGGATGTCGCCGATGATGTCGAACGGGCCGGTGAGGTGGCGCAGATCGTTGTAGCGGCGCTCGGTGACGACCTCGGCGGCCTCGACCTGCTCGGCACCGCGCAGGATGTGCACCTTGCGGAATCCCTCGCGCTCCAGGGACCTCAGGGAGCGGCGCAGCTCGCGGCGCTGGCGCGGGATGACGTGGGAGGGCATATCGGCCCGGTCGGGGCGGGCCGCGTTGCGCCGCGCGCATTCGGCCTCGGGGATGTCGAGGACGATCGCGACCGGGAGGACGTCGTGCTCGCGGGCCAGCTGGATCAGGGCGCGGCGGGCCTCGGGCTGGACGTTGGTCGCGTCGACCACGGTCAGCCGCCCGGCCGCCAGCCGCTTGCCCGCGATGTAGTGGAGCAGGTCGAAGGCGTCCGACGTGGCGCTCTGGTCGTTCTCGTCGTCGGAGACCAGGCCCCGGCAGACGTCGGAGGAGACGATCTGGGTGGGCAGGAAGTGGCGCCGGGCGAAGGTGGACTTGCCCGAGCCGGTGGTGCCGACGAGGACCACGAGGGACAGGTCGGGCACGCCGAGGCTGCGCCTGTCGAGTGTCATGGTGTCGGTCATGCGGCGGCCTCCTTCGGTGTCGTGGTCGTGGTGGTGCCGGTTTCGCCGCCGTCCTGCCGGAAGAGCGCGAGCTGGGTCGGCGGGCCGACCTCGGGGTCCTCGGGGCCGACGGGGCGGAACTCCACGGCATAGCCGTGCCGTTCGGCGACTCCCCGCGCCCAGTCGCGGAACTCCTCGCGCGTCCACTCGAAGCGGTGGTCGGGGTGGCGGACCTGCCCGGCGGGCAGGGACTCCCAGCGCACGTTGTACTCGACGTTGGGCGTGGTCACCACGACGGCCGTGGGCCGGGCAGCGCCGAACACCGCGTACTCCAGGGCGGGCAGCCGGGACGGATCCACGTGCTCGATCACCTCGCTGAGCACCGCCGCGTCATAGCCGGTCAGCCGGGAGTCGGTGTACGCGAGCGAGCCCTGCGTCAGCTTGAGCCGCGCCGACTGCCGCTCGGGCATCCGGTCCAGGCGCAGCCGCCGCGCCGCCTCGTTCAGCGCGCGTATCGACACATCGACACCGACGATCTCGGTGAACCGCGCGTCCTTGAGCAGCTCGCCCAGCAACTGGCCCTGGCCGCAGCCGAGATCCAGCACCCGGGACGCCCCGGCGCCCCGCAGGGCGTCGAGGATCGCCTCGCGCCGCCGCACGGCCAGCGGCACGGGCCGCGGTGCGCTCTCCCCCTCCGGCTCCACTCCCCCTCGCTCCCCTCGCTCTGCCTGCTCCGCCTGCTCCGCCTGCTCCGGCTGTCCTTCCTGCTCGGCGCGCTCGGCCTCGTACTCGGCGGCGGGCTCCTCCACCGCGTTGTCGATCTCCTCCACCTCGGCGTCGTCCGTCTCCGCGAGCCGCGCCAGCTCCAGCCGCTCCATCGCGCTGCGGGTCAGCGACCAGCGGCGGGCCAGATAGCGGTTGGTGATCAGCCGCTGCTCGGGGTGGTGCTCCAGCCAGCCCTCGCCGGACCGCAGCAGCTTGTCCACCTCGTCCGGGGCGACCCAGTAGTGCTTGGCGTCGTCCAGCACCGGCAGCAGCACATACAGATGGCGCAGCGCGTCGGCGAGCCGCAGCTCGCCCTCCAGCACCAGCCGTACGTACCGCGAGTCGCCCCACTGCGGGAACCGCTCGTCCAGCGGCACCGGCTCGGCCGTCACCGCCCAGCCCAGCGGCGCGAAGAGCCGCTCGACCAGGGCGGCGCCGCCGCGCGCGGGCAGGGCGGGCACCTCGATCCGCAGGGGCAGCGGCCGCTCCGGCAGCTCGGGCCGCGCCTTGCACTGTCCCCTCAGGGCGCTGGAGAAGACGGTGCTCAGCGCGACGGCCAGCAGCGAGGAGGCCGCGTACGGACGGTCGTTGACGTACTGGGCGAGCGCGGAGTCGGGCGCGCCGCCCCGCCCCTTGCCCCGGCCCCGCCGCACCAGCGCGACGGGGTCGACCTCCAGCAGCAGCGCCGCCGTGCAGCGCTCGGCGTCCGCCTCGGGGTAGAGGAGATGCGCGGTGCCGTGGGAGGTCGAGAACCGCTGCGCCTTGTCGGGGTGCTTGTGCAGCAGAAATCCCAGGTCGGTCGCGGGGCGCTCGCTGGTGCCGGTGGTGGTAATCGTCAAGAACACCCGTCCGAGTATCGCCGGGTGAACGCCCCCTCACCTAATGGTTTCCCACAACGCCCGCCAGCTCGGCGATCCGATCCGGCCCCACCCGGCAGCAGCCGCCGATGAGCCGCGCACCGGCATCCCGCCACGCCTTCACCCGCGCCGGGTCGAAGGTCGACCGCCCGCGCCAGCTCCGGGCCGCCGCGTCCCACTCCTCTCCGCTGTTCGGATACACCACCACCGGCTTTCCGGTGGCCTCGGCCGCGATCTCCACGGCCCGGTCCGCGTCGCCCGGCTCGCAGCAGTTGACGCCGACGGCGATCACCTGCTCGTTCCCGGCGGCGAGGGCGAACGCCTCCCGGAGCGGCTGTCCGGCCCGGGTGGTCTCGCCCGCGATGCTGTACGACAGCCAGACGGGCACCCCGCAGCCCTCGACGGCCCGCAGCATGGCCGCCGCCTCGTCGGCGTCCGGCACCGTCTCCAGGGCGAGCACATCGGGCCCGGCCGCCACCAGGGCCTCGATCCGCGGCCGGTGGAACCGCTCCAGCTCGGCCACGCTCAGCCCGTACCGCCCCCGGTACTCGCTGCCGTCGGCCAGCATCGCCCCGTAGGGCCCGACGGAGGCCGCCACCCACACCGGGGCGGCCGGGTCGGCCGCCTGCCCGGCCGCGCCGCGCGCCAGCTCGACGCTGCGGCCCAGCAGCGCCGTGGCGTCATCGCGCGCCACGCCCCGGCGGGCGAAGCCCTCGTAGGTGGCCTGGTAGCTGCTGGTGATGAGCACCCGTGCGCCCGCCCGCGCATACGCGGCGTGCGCCGCCTCGATCTGCCCCGGGTCGTCGGCGAGCAGCCGGGCCGACCACAGCTCGTCGGACAGGTCGCAGCCCTGTGCCTCCAGCTGGTTGGACAGCCCGCCGTCGAGGACGAGCGGCGCGCCTTCCAGAGCGGTGGCCAGTGGCGTGGGCGGGACGGACATCACGGGTACTCCTGGTGGTTCGGTGAGCCACATGGCTCGGTCGGCCCGGCGGCCGGGGCGGGCCGGCGGGTCGGCGGGTCGGTCGGGCCGGTGGCCGGTGGGACCGGCCGGCCGGCGGTCAGCCCAGCTGGGCCTGGACCTGGGATGAAATCAGCTCGAGGTGATCGAGGTCGTCGAGGTCCAGAATCTGGAGGTAGACCCGGGACGCCCCGGCCTCCGCATAGCGGCCGATCTTCTCGACGACCTCGGCCGGGGAGCCCGCCAGCCCGTTCTCCTTCAGCTCCGGGACCTCGCGGCCGATCTTCGCGGCCCGCCGGGCGACCTCGGCGTCGTCCTTGCCCACACAGGCCACCAGCGCGTTGGAGTACACCAGGTCGTCGCCCTTGCGCCCGGCCGCCTCGGCGGCCGCCCGCACCCGGCCGAACTGGGCCTGGCTGTCCTCGACCGAAGCGAACGGCATGTTGAACTCGTCCGCGAACCGCGCGGCCAGCCGCGGGGTGCGGGTCGGCCCCTGGCCGCCGACCAGCACCGGCACCCGGTCCTGGGCGGGCTTGGGCAGCGCGGGCGAGTCGGTGAGCTGGTAGTGCGCACCGTCATGGCTGAAGGTCTCGCCGGCCGGCGTCTTCCACAGGCCGGTGACGATGGCCAGCTGCTCCTCCAGCCGCGCGAACTTCTGCTTCGGGAAGGGGATGCCGTACGCGGTGTGCTCCTCCTCGTACCAGCCGGCGCCCAGGCCCAGCTCGACTCGTCCACCCGACATCTGGTCGACCTGCGCGACCTGGATCGCGAGGACACCCGGCAGCCGGAAGGTGGCGGCGGTCATCAGGGTGCCCAGCCGGATCCGCTTGGTCTCGCGGGCCAGCCCGGCCAGGGTGAGCCACGCGTCGGTCGGACCCGGCAGCCCGTCGACATCCCCCATGTGCAGATAGTGGTCCGAACGGAAGAAGGCGTCGAAGCCGAGGTCTTCGGTGGCCTTCGCGACGGACAGCAGAGTGTCGTAGGTCGCCCCCTGCTGGGGCTCGGTGAAAATGCGGAGATCCATGGCCCCCATCCTGCCTTCTCATGCCGCACCACCCCACTCCCCACCCCACTCCAGCTCCGTGAGGTGCCTCAGCATCCCGTGGACCCGGTCCCTGGCCTCGTCCGCCGCGTCGATCGCCTCCACGCACTGCCAGTACAGCGCCTCCTCCTCCGTGCTGGAGGCGACGCCCACCAGCGCGAATCCCGCCTCCGCGAGCAGATCCCCCAGCGCCAGCAGCACGCCTCTGGGATCCCGCACCTCCGACATCTGAGCCGCCCGTAACCCCGCGCCGCGCAGCGCGGGATGGTGCAGCGCCGGGTGGAACAGCGCCCCGCGCGCCCTGCCACCCGCCTCGCACAGGCCGCGCGCCTCCGCTCGCGCCGCCGCCGGGCCGCTCACCATGAAGTATCCGCCGACCGCTTCCGCCAGCGCCTGGACCTGCCAGGCCTCGGCCACGATGTCGTGCACGCCCCCGGCCTTCGCCAGGGCGTGCCGGGTGACACCGATCAGCCGCATCGCGTCCATGCCCCGAACCCCTCTCAACGGACTTTCCGCACCCGTCACTCCTCCACTACCCAGAGTGATGACTAACAGGCCGAAAAGCTAGGGGAATTCAGGAATCTGTTGACAACAGTTGCGTTATGGATAACTTCATCACTACTGAGAGTGACGAACGGGGCTTCCAGGTGCCGCGATCGGGAACCGGCCCTCGTTGCGGTCGATCTTCGCGGCCAGCGCGGCGAGCGCGTCGATCCCCAGCACTTCGCAGAACTGGAGCAGATACGCCAGCACGTCGGCGACCTCGTCCTCGACCCGGGCCGCCTTCCCCGGCTCCTCCATCACCCGCGCCGACTCCTCCGGCGTCAGCCACTGGAAGATCTCCACCAGCTCCGACGCCTCGACGCTCAGCGCCGCCGCCAGGTTCTTCGGGGTGTGGTATTGCTGCCAGTCGCGCACCGCCGCGAAGGCCGCCAGCCTGCGCTGCAGGCCCGCCACATCGAGGTCGTCGGACCGTCGCTCACCAGCGGCGGGACACGCGGCGGAAGGCGCACCGGACTCGGGTTCAAGAGACTCGCTCACGCTCCAGGTTTACCACCGTGACGGGGGCGTCCCCGACCGCCCCCGTCACGTCCCCCACCGTCCCCACCAGCCGGATGTGCCCCCGTGCGCACATCCGGACCGCCACCCCCAGCAGTTCCCGCGCCTGCCGCCGGTCCAGGCACCGGTCGAAACCGTCCGCCAGCACCGTCAGCACCTGCCGCGCGGGCAGGACGTCCGCGGCCGGGTCCATCGCCAGCACCCCCGGCCCGGTCAGCAGCACCAGCGCGAGCGCCAGATAGCGCAGCTCCCCGTCGCCCAGCCGCTCCACGGGCATCGCGCCCAGCTCCCCCTGCTCCACCAGGGCCCGCACCCCGCCGCCCCCGGCGCCCTCGGTCACCAGCCCCTCCACCGGCCCCGCGCACCCCGCCCGCACCGCCGCCACCAGCGCCGCGTGCCGGGAGCCGCATTCCCGGCTGGTGCGCCGCAGCACCGCCGCCAGGTTCTCGCAGCCCCCGCGCAGCCGCCCGTCGCGCGGCGCGGCCGGCGCCCGCATCCGATCCGGCCGCGGATCGCACGGGAACACCGAGCGCAGCGCGATCACCACCTGCTCGGCGGCGGCCAGCGCCAGCCGCTGCCCCTCGGTGATGCCCGCCACCCGCAGCGGCAGCACCGAGGTCGCCAGCCGGTCGTCGGGCAGCGGAGCCCGGGTGACCGCGACCGCCCCCGCCGTATGCCAGGCTGCCTGCACGCAGCGCCGCCCCGGGTCGCGCAGCGCGGTCTCCAGCAGCGTCTCCCCCGCCCCCGTCAACCGCTCCCCCACGATGCGCAGTTCGGGCTCGGCCTGTACGGCGACATCGAGCTTCACCGGCCCCACCGGGCCGTCCACGGTGCACCCGATCCGAAAGCCGCGCCGCCCCTGCCGGTCCGGCCGTGCCCGGCGCGGGATGTACGACGCCGGCTCGCGGAACACCTCCGCGAGCCGGGCGCCGCCCGCCAGGCGCGCGAGCGCCCCGTACGCCTCCAGCACGCCCGACTTACCGCTTCCGCTCGGCCCGGCGAAGAGAGTCAGCGGCCCCAGGGAAAAGACCGCACGTCGATGGGACTTGAAGGCGGACAGCCTCAACTCGGTCACGGCGGGCCGCAGCCCGGATGCGCTCATGCCCGGAACATATCTGTGGCGCATACCGCCGAACCGTTACTCCTTCCGTATCTTCCTACCATCGGGGGATGGTGACCGTGGCCGAAGATGACCGATGGGGAAGCGGGGGCGACATGAACGGGGCAGCGGTGGGGGGCGGCCGTGTTGGCTGACAGCACCTTCTGGATCGCGGCCCTCACCGGCGGCACCGCCGTCCTGGCCAGCTGGGTCACCAGCCGCGGCAACACCCGCGCCGCCCAGATCCAGGCCGACACCGCGGCCCGCGCCCAGCAGATGGAGCGGCTGCGCGACAGCAGGCGCACCGCGTACCTCGAACTGATCGAGCAGATTCACCGCATGGGCGACTTCTACTGGGAGATCTCCGCGGCCCAGCGGAGCGGCGAATTCCGGAACCGCCCCGCCCTGCTCGACGAAACGCTGGAGCGCGAGCGCGACCACTACGGGAAGCTGCGGCAGTGTGCGCGGGTGGTCGAACTGGAGGGCCCCGCCGCCGCGGGCGAGGCGGCCCACAAGCTCCAGAAGTCGACCGGCCGGTTCCACCGCTCACTGGAGGCCATGGCCGCGGACGACCCCGAGGCGATACGGCGCTTCAACGACGCCTACAGCCCGTTCTGGGCCGCCCTCGCGGACTTCGTCGACACCGCGAAGAAGTCCCTGCAGGAGCCGTAGACGAGGGCCGCCGGCCGTAGGCCCCAACAGCACAACCTTGTACTTGACTTGACCGTCTATTTACGGTGAGCTGCAGCGTCTGCTTTATGTGATCCGGGGGGATCCCGCATGAATCGCACCATACGTACCACTGCCCTGTCCGTGGCCCTCACCGGCCTCGTGCTCGGCCTCTCCGCCTGTACGGAGGAGAAGGCCGTCGACACCGTCGACAAGGTGGTGGACCAGACGTACGAGGTCACCTACGAGGTGACGGGGAAGGACGTGGACTCGATCGAGTTCAACGGGGGCGGCGGCAAGGCCATGAACCCCAAAACGGCGACGGTGAAGAAGCCCGCGCTGCCCTGGAAGAAGACGGTGACGCTGCGGGGCATCATGCCGTCGTCGGTGATGCCGGTCTCCACCGACTCCACGGTGAGCTGCAAGATCCTGCACAAGGGCAAGGTCATCGCCGAGGAGAAGGGCGAAAGCCTGATCAACGCCGGTGGCTGCGTCGCGGAGTCGCCGATCGGCGAGTGACGCCGGGTGGTTCACTCGCCGTGGCGGGGCGGCCGCGGCCGCGCTCCTGCCGGGCACGCCGCGTCCTCGACCTGCTCAGCGGGCCGATGCCCTGGAGCCCCGAGAGCAGATGCGCCGGCGCGCTGCTCGGCCGCCCCAGGGCTCCGGCGTTCTCCGACCGCCGATGCTACCTGCCCAGCCGCCGCCTGTACGCGCGCATCGACAGCGGGAAAAAGACGATCACGAAACCGGCCATCCAGGCCAGACCACCCAGCAGCGGACCCGTCACCTCGGTCTCGCCCAGCAGCAGCGCCCGGTTGACGTCCGTCATGAGGGTGACCGGGTTGATGTTCACCCAGGCCTGCACCCAGCCCGGCATGGACTCGGCGGAAGCGAAGACGTTGCTGCCGAAGCTCAGCGGCATGACCGCACCCATCAGTACACCGGGGACGGCAGCCGGGGTGCTGAGCATGATGCCCGCCAGGATCGCCATCCAGCAGACGCACAGCCCGAAGGCGACCATCAGGCCGACCGACACCAGCACGGCGAGCGGGTTGGTGTGCACCCGGAAGCCCATCAGCGTGCTGACGCCCAGCACCACGGACACCGACAGGAGGTAGCGGGCGATGTCGCCGATCACGATTCCCGCCAGCGGAGCGGACCGGGCGATGGGCAGGCTGCGCAGCCGGTCGAAGAAGCCCTTGGAGATGTCCGTGCACAGCGCCACACCGGTGCCGATGGTGACGTAGAGCGGGCTGAACACGAGGAGGCCGGGAACCAGTTGCTGGAGGTAGGCGCCCCGGTCACCGCCGCCGATGGCGCCGCTGAACAGGAGGGTGAACAGGAAGAGCATGAGCAGCGGCTGGAACGTCACATCGAGGATCGCTCCGGGGTTCTTCCTGAGCTTGGTGATGTTCCGGGAGGCGAGGGAGAGAGCACTCCCGACGGCGTCCAGCGGACCGATGCTCCGGGTCTCACGGGCGGGGGTCGTCATCGCAGTTTCTCTTCCGTGAGAGGGGCACGTACGCCACCCGGGCTGGTGATCGCGAGGAATGCCTCGTCCATGGTGGGGAGCCGCAGACCGAGCTCGTCGAAACCCACGTCGGCCGCGTCGAGCTTGTGGACCAGGGCGGACAGGACCATCGGGTCCTGGACGGGCACGGTGAGGCGGCCGGTGTCCTCGTCCCGGGCCGGCAGCTGGCCGGTGAGGCCGAACGTGATCTCGGCGACGGTGTCGACTTGGTCGCGGCGCGCGGCCCTGACCTCCAGGGTCTGTCCGCCTGCCAGTCGCTTGAGCTCGTCCGGCCGGCCCTCGGCGACGACGGTGCCGTGGTTGAACACGGTGATGCGGTCCGCGAGCTGGTCCGCCTCTTCCAGATACTGGGTGGTGAGCAGGACCGTGGCCCCATCGGCGACGAGCGTGCGCACGGTGTCCCACACCTCGTTGCGGCTGTGCGGGTCGAGGCCGGTGGTCGGCTCGTCCAGGTAGAGCACGGAGGGCCGGCCGACCAGGCTCGCCGCGAGATCGACGCGGCGCCGCATGCCGCCCGAATAGGTCTTCACGGAGCGGGACTGGGCGTCGGTGAGGCCGAAGGCGGCGAGCAGCTCACGTGCTCGGGCGCGGGCTTCGGAGGCCGGCAGACGCAGCAGCCGGCCGATCAGTATGAGGTTCTCCAGGGCGCTGAGTTCCTCGTCGAGTGCCGCGTACTGGCCGGTCAGGCCGATGATGCCACGCACCCCGACGGGATCGCGGACGACGTCGAGCCCGCCGACCGTGGCACGGCCGGCGTCAGGGGCCAGCAGGGTCGCCAGGATGCGTACCGCTGTCGTCTTCCCGGCTCCGTTGGGGCCGAGGACGCCGTGCACGGTGCCGGCCGGTACGGCGAGGTCGACGTCCCGCAGGGCCGTCGTCTCCCCGTACCGTTTGACCAGTCCCTCGGCCTCGATCGCGAGCGGCATGGAGGTTTCCCTTTCGGTAGTCCGGCGGGCTCGATGTTCCACCGGCCGATTCGGCACGACAAGGTCGTTAAGCCCAGACCTAATGAAGCGCTCAGCCGGAGTGCTGGATCCGAAGGAACTCGGCCGTCCGGAAGGCGAGTTCGATGGACTGGACGGCGTTGAGCCGCGGGTCGCAGGCGGTTTCGTAGCGGGTTTCGAGCTGCCCCTCGACGATCTCGTCGAGGTCTCCGCCGAGGCACTCCGTGACGTCATCCCCCGTGAGTTCGAGGTGGATACCCCCGGGGTGGGTCCCCACTTCCCTGTGCGCGCCGAAGAACTCGGCGACCTCGGCGGTGATGTCGGAGAGCCGGCGGGTCTTGTAGCCGCTGCCGGAGACGAAAGTGTTCCCGTGCATGGGGTCGCAGGCCCACACCGGCGTGTGGCCCGCGGAGCGCACCGCGCGCAGCAGAGGCGGCAGCAGTTCGCCGGCCTTCCCGGCGCCGAGCCGGGTGATGAGTACGAGCCGGCCCGGCTCGCGGGCGGGGTCCAGCCGTTCGCACAGTTCCCGCAGGTCGTCCGGGGTGGTGGTGGGGCCGACCTTGACACCGACCGGATTGCCGATGCCGGACAGCAGCTCGACGTGGGCACCGTCGGGGCGGCGGGTGCGGTCGCCGATCCAGAGCATATGGGCGCTGGTGTCGAAATAGGTACGGCGGCGCTCGTCGTAGCGGGTCAGCGCCTGCTCGTAGCGTGGCAGCAGCGCCTCGTGCGAGGTGTAGAGCTGGACCTGCTGGAGCGCGGCCTGAGCAGGGATGTCCAGGCCGCATGCGGACATGAAGCGCAGCGCCCAGCCGACGTCGTCCGCGGCCTTCTCGTAGCGGCGGCCGGCGGTGCTGCGCCGGACGAACTCCTGGTTCCAGTCATGCGCCTGACCGAGGTCGGCATAACCCCCGAGAGTGAGGGCGCGCAGGACGTTGAGGGCCGCCGAGGAGTGGTGGTAGGCGCGAAGCATCCGGTCCGCGTCGGGGCGGCGGGCCTCGGCGGTGAACTCCGGGGCGTTGACGATGTCACCCCGGAACACCGGGAGTTCAACCCCGTCGGTCACTTCGGTCGGGCTGCTGCGCGGTTTGCCGAACTGGCCGGCGATGCGGCCGACCTTCACCACAGGCAGCCCTGATCCGTAGGTGAGCAGAATGGCCACCTGGAGGATGACGCGGAGCTTGCTCCGGATGCCGTCCTCGGTGCAGGAGGTGAACCGTTCGGCGCAGTCGCCGGCCTGGAGCAGGAATCCCCGCCCGGCCGCGACCCCCGCGAGTGCGTCACGCAGTCCCACGATCTCGTCGGGCAGGACCAGCGGAGGCTGGAGGGCGAGGGTGTCCTCGACCCGCTGGAGAGCCTCGGCGTCGGGATAGTCGGGCTGCTGGGCGGCCGGCCGGGTGCGCCAGGAGCCTGGACTCCAGGCGGGGGGAGCCGGAACCAGGGGCTCGGCGCGCGGGGTCAGACTGCTGAGAGTCATCCGATCAGCTCCTTGATCACGGCATCGGGGCGCTCGGCTCGCATGAGGAGCTCGCCGACGAGGACGGCGTCCACCCCGGCCCTTTCGAGTTCGCGGGCGTCCTCGGCGCCGCGTATACCGCTCTCGCCGACCATCACGGCACCGGAACCGGTGCGGTCGGTGCCGACGCGGTTGCGCAGCCGGGCCGAGAGTGTCCGGTCGATCCGGAAATCCCGCAGATCACGGTGGTTGACCCCGATGACGGTCGCCCCGGCGGCGAGCGCGGTGTCGACCTCGGCCTCGTCGTGCACCTCGACGAGCGGTTCCATGCCCAGCTCCCGGGTGGCGGCGACGAGGCCGGCGAGCCGCGCGGGATCGAGGGCGGCCACGATGAGCAGCAGGGCGTCGGCGCCGAAGGCGCGGGCCTCCGTGATCTGGTACTCGTCGACGATGAAGTCCTTGCGCAGGACGGGGATGTCCACCTCGGCGCGGACGGTGGCCAGGTGCCCGGGGGTGCCGCCGAAGCCGACCTCGTGGGTGAGTACGGAGACGGCCGCGGCGCCACCGGCGGCGTACGCGCGGGCCCGTTCGGCCGGCTGGTAGTCCTGGGTGAGTGCGCCCTTGGACGGGCTGCGGGGCTTCAGCTCGGCGATGACGCCGAGGCCCGGGGCGCGCAGGGCCGCGACGAAGTCCCGTGGTGCGGGTGCGGCAGCCGCCCGTGCGGCGATTTCAGCGGCCGGGCGGGCGGCCCGGCTGCGTTCGGTCTGCATCCTGGCCTGGTCCGTCAGAGCGGCCAGCACTCCACCGGGTCGTGGGGCGGTCATGCGGACACCTCCAGCCCGGCGCCGGCGAGCTCCCGCGACACCGTTGCCCAACGGGCCAGCACGGCGGCGGCGTCGCCGCGGTCGACGGCGCGCGCGACGGCGCGCAGGGCGGTGGACCAGCTGTCCGCCACACCGGCGACGCGCAGCGCGGCGGCGGCGTTGAGCAGCACGACATCGCGGGCCGGGCCCGGCTCACCTGCCAGCACCCGGCGGATGATGGCCGCGTTGACGGCGCGGTCGCCGCCCGCCAGGTCCGCAGGGGTGCAGGGGCGCAGACCCAGCCGGGAGGGGTCGAAGCGGTACGCCCGGCGGCTGCCGTCGGGGAGCAGTTCGACCACCCTCGCCGGAGCGCCGGTGCTCAGCTCGTCCATGCCGTCCTCGCTGCGGAACACCATGGCGCGCCGGGTGCCGAGCCGGGCCAGCACCTCGGCCATCGGCTCGACCATGTCGGGGTCCGGCACACCGAGGGTCCGCAGCCGGGCTCCGGAGGGGTGGCAGAGCGGGCCCAGCAGGTTGAAGACGGTCCGGGTGCCCAGTTCGCGCCGTGCGCCCGCGGCGTACCGGAAAGCGGGGTGGTAGGCGGGCGCGAACAGGAACGTGATGCCCGTGGCGGTCAGGCAGGCAGCCGCCTCTCGGGGGGCGAGGTCGATCGCGACCCCGAGTTCCTCCAGTACATCGGCGCTGCCGCACGCCGAGGAGGCGCTGCGGTTGCCGTGCTTGGCGACCGGGACACCGCAGGCGGCGGCGACGATCGCAGACGCGGTGGAGATGTTGAAGGTGCCCAGGCCGTCCCCGCCGGTGCCGCAGGTGTCGAGCACATCGCCGTCGAACGGCACGGGGACCGCGAACTCCTGGGCGGCTCCCGCCATTCCGGCCAGGTCGTCCGCCGACGCCCCTCGCACGGTGACGGCGAGGGCGAAGCCCGCGATCTGGGCGTCGGTGGCCTCGCCGCGCATGATCGTACGCATGACGCCGGCGGCCTCCGGCTCGGTGAGTGGGCGTCCGGCGATGGTTCTCAAGAATTCAATCAACGCTGCACTCCAGGAAGTTGGCAATCAGTCGCTTGCCTTCGGAGGTGAGCACCGACTCGGGGTGGAACTGCACGCCGAAGGTGGGATGGTCGCGGTGGCGCAGGCCCATGAGGGTTCCGTCGGCGGTGCGGGCGGTGGCGGTGAGCTCGGCCGGGAGGCTGCCCGGGTCGACCACCAGCGAGTGGTAGCGGGTGGCGGTGAAGAGGTCGGGCAGGCCGGCGAGGACGCCGCTGCCGTCGTGGTGGACCGGTGAGGTCTTGCCGTGCACCGGGGTGCCGCGCACCACGGCCGCGCCGAACGCCTCGGCGACGGCCTGGTGGCCCAGGCACACGCCGAGGATCGGCAGTACGCCGCTGAGTGCTCGGACCGCCTCCACGGAGAGTCCGGCATCGGCCGGGGTCCCGGGACCCGGCGATATGAGCAGCAGGTCGTAGGTGGCCAGTTCGTCGAGCGTGGTGGCGTCGTTGCGGAAGACCTGCGGGTCGCCGCCCGTCTCGGCGAGGTAGTGCACCAGGTTGTAGGTGAACGAGTCGTAGTTGTCGACGACCGCGACGCGGGGCGCGGCGGGCGGGTTGATCACGCGTGGGCCTCCGCCCGTCGGACGGCGCTGATCATGGCGCCCGCCTTGTGGAGGGTCTCCCGGTACTCGGCAGCGGGATCGGAGTCGGCGACGATGCCGGCGCCGGCCTGGACGTGGACGTATCCGTCGGCGACGACCATGGTGCGCAGCGCGATGGCGAAGTCGGCCAGGCCGTCGTGGCCGGCGAAGCCGAGCGCTCCGCCGTAGACACCGCGCTGCTCGGGCTCCAGCTCGGCGATGATCTCCATCGCCCGGATCTTGGGCGCGCCGGAGAGAGTGCCGGCGGGAAACGTGGAGCGCAGTGCGTCGAATGCGGTCCGGTCCTCGGCAAGGCGGCCGGAGACGCTGGAGGACAGGTGCATCACGTGGGAGAAGCGCTCGACGCGCATGAATTCGTCCACGGTGACGCTGCCGGCCTCGGTGACCCGGCCGAGGTCGTTGCGGCCGAGGTCGACGAGCATGACGTGTTCGGCGCGCTCCTTCTCGTCGGCGAGGAGCTCTCGCTCCAGTGCGAGGTCGGCCTCCGGGTCCGGGTGCCGAGGGCGGGTGCCGGCCAGCGGCCGTGTCTGTACCCGGCGGCCCTCGGTCTTGACGAGCAGCTCGGGCGAGGTCCCGATCACGTGCCGGCCGGCGCCCAGGCTCAGGTGGTACATGTACGGCGACGGGTTCGTGGCCCGCAGGTGCCGGTAGAGGTCGAGTGGTTCGGCACGCAGCGGTTTGCTCAGCCGCCGTGAGAGCACGATCTGAAAGGCGTCGCCCGACGCGATGTGCGCCTTGGCCCGCTCGACGCGGGCTCGGAACGCTTCCTCGGTGAGGTTCGAGGTCCAGCCGGCCGTGGGATCGGGAACCGGGGTGGTGGGCAGGAGCGGGCGGCCGGTGAAGCGGGCGCCGGGAAGCGGCTCGCGGAGCCGCCGCCCCATGCACTCGATTCGCTCCACGGCCTCCTGGTAGTCCTCGGAGGCAGGCCGGTGCAGGGTCACCAGGAGCACGCGCTGGGTGGCGTGGTCGAAGACGACCAGGTCGTCGGCGGCCAGGAAGGCGGACTCCGGGAGCCCGGGCGGCGGGCCCGCGGAGACGGGCAGCTGCTCGAAGTGGCGTACGGATTCGTATCCGAGATATCCCACGACACCGCCGTGGAACGGCGGCAGGCCGGGCACGGGCGCCTCCGGCGCAGCGAGCCGGGCTTCGAGTACGGCCAGTGAGTCACCCTCGGGCAGGTCCAGCGGTACGGGGCGGTGACCGACGTACGAGTAGCGGGCGACGCCGCCGGAGACGGGCACGCTCTCCAGCAGGAAGCCGGGCTCGTCCGTGCCGCACAGCAGGGCGAACGCGGCGACCGGGGTGAGGGTGTCGACCAGGAACTCCTGGCGGAGCGGGACGACTTCATGGGTCCGGCCCAGTACGGCGGCGGTGCCCCGGTCGGGCACGGTCGCGGGCTGGGCCGCAACTGTCGCCTCGGCGACAGCTTCGGTGAGGGCCGGCACAGGTGTCCTCCAGGTGAATTCGGCCAGCTTCGGCGTTGCTTCGGGGGGATGTGACTGCGCCGGACCGTATCCAGCGCGTCTGGCCAGCACCATGTCTTTCAATTACCGCCGAAGTACCCGGAGCCAGGCCTGCGCCGACCTCCTTGATGCTCCTCACCTGGGCTGATGCCGTCCCGGAGCACCAAGCCACCGGCCGGCGACAGTGAAGAATTCACATTCCAGTAGGAGAATTACTCACACCGGGCATGCGAGTTATTCACGTTGCAAATAAACAAGCCGATGCCTAAAGTAGGCGAGGCCGCTCAAGGGGGGGAGGTGCATGGCATTTTTACACGATGCACATTCGGCAAGGGGGAAAAGTGGAAGATTCGGCTCGCCTTATGACTGACTGGATCATGAGCGAAGACTTCTCGTGCCTGGCGGCCAAAGCCGCCGTCCGCCGAGGAACTCTGACGCCGGTCCATGTCGGCAAGATGGGAAGCGCGGACACCACGTCCGATCTGCACGAGGCGCTGCGCGCCTTCGTCTCCGGGCAATTATCGCCGAACGAAAATTTCGCGACACTGATCGCCGTATTCGAGGAACCGGTCGGACTCTCCGAGTCCGAATTCGACGAACTGATGTGGCAGCAGCTCACCGAGCTGCACCGTCTCGACGTCGAACGGGGCTTCTCCTGGGCTTCGGACACCGCCCAGGACCCCGCTTCGCCCGACTTCGCGTACAGCGTGGCCGGGCACCCCTTCTTCGTGGTCGGCATGCACGAGAACGCCTCCCGGATCTCCCGGCGCTTCGCCTGCCCCGCACTCGCCTTCAACTCCAACCACCAGTTCAGGCGGTTGAAGCAGTCAGGCGTCTACAAGGGCCTGCAGAGGCGCATCCGGCAGCGCGAGGAACGCCTACAGCACTCCATCAACCCCAACCTCGCCGAGTTCGGCGAGGCATCGGACGCCCGCCAGTACTCCGGCTCGGCGACCGACGAGCACTGGTGCTGCCCCTTTCATCCGCAGGACGGCGCACCCTCCGGTTCCTGAGCCCGTCCGGCATCCGGTTTCCCTTCTTCCATCATGGAGTGCATCCCGCCATGCAACGCGTGCATTTTTCCGCCCAGGACTTGGCGCGCACCGTCGTCAAGGTCACGGAAAGACCCGTCGTCGAGACACTGTTCGCTCTTGATCTGCTGGCCCACCAAGGCGGCGGTGACGCCTACGCGTCCTGGCGCCGGAGGACCACCAGCCGGCTGAGCCGGCGCTCGTGGTCCCTGCTGACGCTGGCCCGTACCCTGCGCCCCGTGCCCGACCTGCTGCACATGGCCGAGGACGCTGCGAACCGGGACACCGGAGCCGCACGGCAGAACCTGACCGCGACGCTCGAGAACTTCCACCAGGTCGCGCTCGCGCCCTACTGGGACCGCGTATCGGTGACTCTGGAGGCCGATTGCGCCGCCCGCGGCCGCACCGTGCTGGCCGGCGGCATCGAGCGACTGCTGTCCACCGTGCACCCCATGGTGCGGTGGAGCGGCGGTGTCCTGGAGATACCCAGCCACCGCAGGCAGGACGTGCACCTGGGCGGCGCCGGCCTGCTGCTGGTCCCGTCACTCTTCCTGTACGACCGGCCGGTGCTGATCCCTGCGGCCTCCCACGGCCAGCCGCCCCTGTTGGCGTACCCGATCGCCCCCGGATCGGCCAAAGACGTGCTGAGCGCACCCGTGTCGGAACAGGACTCCGTCGACGCTCTCGGCCCGCTGGTCGGGCGGACGCGGGCTGCCATCATGAAGAGCCTCACCGAGAGCTGCACCACCACCGAACTGGGCCGCCGAATAGGCATATCGGCCGCCTCCGCCAGCCAGCACACCTCCGTGCTGCGCAGCGCCGGGCTCATCACCACGCACCGGCGGCTCAACACCGCCCTGCATTCGCTGACGCCGCTCGGGGCCGCCCTGCTGGACGGCTTGCACCACCGCGACCTCGCGGACGCGCGAACGTAGTCAGCACCGGCCGGCGAGCTGCTCCAGACGGGCGGCGATCCCCTCGGCGGGGACGTCGCACATGGCGTCGGCGAGCCGTCCTTCCACCAGGAACAGCACCACGTCCGCGGCGGCCGCAACGGCCGCCGCCGATGTCGTCACGAGCACGGTACGGGCCTCGTTCTCCGGGCTCATGGCCGCGTTGAGGTACTGCGCGTCCTCCATGTCGTCGGCGATGAGCAGTTCGGGGCGGTCCACGTCAGCCGCCGGCAGCCCCTCCCACTCCACCGGGTCGGACGCGACGAGTTGGTCGTGCAGGCCCACCCACCCGGACGTCGGCGTCTGCCGGCCGGTGACACAGGCCACCAGGGAGCTCTTCCCCGAACCGGGCAGCCCGATCACGGCGGTCACCGCACCGCGCACGAGCCCGATCGTCACCCCGCTCAGCGCGGGGACCGATCCGTACGACACGGAGACGGCGTCCATTTCCAGGGCGTAGGGGGGGATGTCCCGGGTGTGCCAGCCCTCCGGGGCTTCCGTGGTGTTCATTTCGGGGGACCTCCAGTGCATTGAGCGATATAGAAAAACTACCGATCGGAGACGGTCCGGGTAAGCACGCGAGATACCCTTTCGACAGTGGAGCTGGCTCCACCAAAGAATGGGGAGCCAGCAGTAATGCCCCGTCAATTCCCCGCACACTATTCTCTTCACAAGTCAAGGGCTCCCCGGCCCGCGGACCGCTCGATCCCCCGCGAGCGCACCGCGGGCCGGGGTTTTTCATCCCTGCGAGGTGGTACTGCTGCCGGCGAGGTCACGGAGCAGATCGCCCAGCCGGACCGTGAGCCGTTCGATGTCCGCGCGGTCGTGCACCGCCGTCGAATACGAGATGCTGATCGTCAGCCGCTCTTCCTGGACCCCGCACACGACGTCCAGCAGATGCGCGCGTACCCCTGATCCGCCCTGGGTAACGGACGGATCGTCCAGGAGCCTGCCGTAGAAGCCGCGGTCGAACCCGTCCGACCGGCCCACGTAGTTGAAGCTGACGTCGGGCAGCGGCCGGCTCAGCGGGGAGTCCTCCCGCAGATGGCGCAGCACGCCGTAGCCCAGCCCCTTGTGCGGGACCGCCCGCAGGCGGCGCTTGACCTCCGCCACCGCGGGCCGCCAGCCGTCGCCCTCCGGCACGTCCCAGGCGAACGGGAAGACGGTGGTGAACCATCCGACCGTGCGCGACAGGTCGGCGCCCTCGATCAGCTCCTCCTCGCGGCCGTGGCCCTCCAGGGCCACGGCCACCCGGTGGTGGCCGGTCCACCCGGCCAGGGCCCGGCCGAGGGCGGCGATCAGCACCTCGTTGACGCGGGCCCGGTAGGCGCCCGGGACCGACTGGAGCACCGCCCGGGTGGTCTGCGCGTCCAGCCGTACGGAGACGGTGTCCTCGGAGCCCGCGACGTTGGCCGCGGAGCCGGAGCCGGGGAGCGTCGGGACCCGCTCGGCCTCCTGCCAGTATGGGATTTCCTCGTCGAGGCGGCCGCTCCGGCCCAGTTCGGTGAGCTTGCCGGACCACTCCTGGAAAGAGGTGGTCCGGGCTCCGAGGCCGGGCTGCTCCCCCGACGCGATCCGCTCGTACGCCGTGGCCAGGTCGGTGAGCAGCACACCCCAGGAGACGACGTCGGTGACCAGGTGATGGGCGACCAGGGCGAGCCGGACCGGCAGGTCCGAGCCCTGATCGAAGACGAGCGCCTTGAACAGAGGGCCGCGGGCGATGTCCAGGCCGGCGTGCGCGGCGGCGAGATGCCGTTTCATGTCCTCCGCACGCGAGGCGGGGTCGTTCTGGAACAGGTCGTACCAGGTGAGCCAGGTGCCGTCCTCCCGCGCGACGACGCTCTGCTGCCAGCCGCCGTCGGTGCGGGTGAAGCGCGAACGCAGTCCGTCGTGGTGGTCGTACAGCGCGGCGACGGCCGCCGCCAGGGTGGCGCGGTCGGGGCGCTCGGACAGTTCGGCGTACGCGGACATGGTGAACCGGTCGTACGAGTCCCGTTCCCCGTCCAGGAACCAGCGCTGGACGGGAGTCAGGACCACCGCTCCCTCGACGGGCCCGGTGGTGCTTCCCGCACCGTCGGCCCGGTCGGCCAAGGCGGCCAGAGCGGCCACGGTGGGCGCGGTGAACAGGTGTCTGGTGGAGATCACGAGACCCAGGGCCCGGGCCCGGGCGACCACCTGGATGCTCAGGATGGAGTCACCGCCGAGCTCGAAGAAGTTGTCGTGCACACCGATCTCCTCGACGCCGAGGACCTCCTGCCATACCTCGGCGAGGGCCCGCTCCGCGTCGGTGCGAGGAGCGGTGTACACCCCCTCGCGAACCGACGGGCCGGGGGCGGGCAGGGCCCGCCGGTCCAGCTTTCCGTTGGCGGTGAGCGGTATCGCGTCGAGGACCACCCAGGCCGACGGAACCATGTAGTCGGGGAGCGACCGGGCGGTGTGTTCCCGCAGTTCCTCGGCGTCGGGGGCGGAGCCGGATCTCTCGCCGACGACATAGGCCACGAGCCGTTTCACCCCGGGCTGGTCCTCACGGACCTGGACCACGGCCTGGCACACCCCAGGGTGTGCGGCCAGTACGCTCTCGATCTCACCGGGCTCGATGCGGAAGCCCCGGATCTTGACCTGGTCGTCGGCACGGCCGAGATAGTCCAGCTGCCCGTCGGGCAGCCGGCGCACCACGTCCCCGGTGCGGTACATCCGCTTCCCCGAGAAGGGCGAGGCCACGAAGCGGCCGGCGGTCAGGCCGGGCCGGCCCAGATAGCCGCGGGCCACGCCCGCGCCGGTGACGTACAGCTCGCCCGGGACACCGGCAGGTACGGGGCGCAGCCGGTCGTCGAGGACGTACACCTGCGTGTCCAGGTTCGGCCGGCCGATGGGCGGGACGGTGCCCGCGACAAGACGCTCGCTGATGGTGGCGGAGATGGTGATCTCCGTGGGCCCGTACGCGTTGTACATGGCACGGCCGGGCGCCCAGCGGTTCACCAGCTCCGGTGGGCACGCCTCGCCGCCCACCACGAGGGTGCGCAGTTCGGGCAGTTCACCGGCGTCCACGCCGGCCAGCGCCGCCGGCGGAATCATGGCGTGGGTGACCCGTCGGCGCGCGAGCACCTCGGCCAGTTCCTCCCCGAGGACCCGGCCCGGGGCGGGCAGCACCAGGGCGGCACCCGCGGACCAGGCCATCAGGATCTCCATCACGGAGGCGTCGAAGTTGGCCGAGGCCACCTGGAGCACCCGGGAATCCGGGGTGATCGAGAACCGGTCCGCCTGGGTCGCGGCGAAGGCGGCCACCCCGCGATGAGTGACCAGGACGCCCTTGGGGACGCCCGTCGATCCGGAGGTGTAGATCAGATACGCCGCCGAGTCCGGAGAGACCGGGCCGGAACCGTCCGCCGTCGCGTCACCGCCGTGCGGGACCGTGTCCGGTATGTCGCCGACCAGCAGCGTGCGCGCGGCGGTGGCCCGCAGCAGACCCGCGTGGTCCCCGTCCGTGAGCACCACCGGCGCGGCGGAGTCGGCGAGCATGAACGCCCGCCGGTCTGCCGGGTAGTCGGGGTCGAGCGGGAGGTAGACCCCACCGGCCTTCACCACGGCGAGCAGGGAGATGATCCAGTCCGCACCGCGCGGCAGGCACACTCCGATGACGGTCTCGGGTGTGACACCCTCGGCGCGCAGTCGCCGGGCCAGGGCCGTGGCGCGGTCGTCGATCTGCGCGTAGGTCCAGGTCCCGGTGTCGGTGACGACCGCCGGGGCGTCGGGCCGCAGCTCCCGCTGCCGCTCGAACAGGGCGGACAGTGGCAGCGGTTCGACGTCCGCGGCGGTGGCGCTCCGCTCCTCCAGCAGGGCGAGGCGTTCGTCCTCGGAGAGCAGTTCCAGTTGGAAGAGGGCGCGTCCGGGGTCGTCGGCGAGCGCGGTCAGGACGGTGACCAGGTGGTGCGCCATACGGCGGACGGTGCTCTCGTCGAACAGGTCGGTGTTGTGGACGAGGTCCAGCTGGAATTCCCCGTCGGCCTCACCGAAGTCGAACGTGAGGTCGAACTGGGCGGTCCGGCTCTCCAGCGGGTGGTCCGACCATCTCAGCGCCCCCGGCGCGGCGGCTGTCCGGTCATGACCCTCGGCCGGGCTCTCGTAGCTGATGACCGCTTGGACGAGGGGGGTACGGCTCGGGTCGCGCGGGGTGCCGACGGCGCTGACGACGCGGTCGAAGGGCACCTCGGCGTGAGCGAAGGCGTCGAGGACGGTACGGCGTACCGAGGCCAGCAGCGCGTCTCCGGTGGCGCTCTCGTCGATGACCGTACGCAGGGCCAGTGTGTTGACGAAGAACCCGACCACATCCTCCAGTTCGGCCCGGTCTCGGCCGGAGGTGACGGTGCCGAGCACCACGTCCCGCTGGCCGCTGTAGCGGGACAGCAGCAGCTGCACCGCCGCAGTCAGGCCCATGAACAGGGTGGCGCCATGGGACTGGCAGACCTCGTTGAGGCGGGCGAGCAGTCCGGCCGGGAGGACCGTCCGATGGCTCGCGCCGCGGGTGCCGCGCTCGGCCGGGCGCGGCCGGTCGGTGGGCAGGTCCAGGACGGGCGCGCCGAGCAGCTGTCCCCGCCAGTAGTCGAGCCCGTGCTCCAGTGCCTGCGGGGTCAGCCGGTCGCGCTGCCAGACGGCGAAGTCGGCGTACTGGATGGCAGGTTCGGCCGCGTCCCGGCCCTCGTACAGCTCGGTCAGCTCCCGGGTGATCACGTTCATCGACCATCCGTCGGTGACGATGTGGTGCATCGAGAGGACCAGGATGTGATCCTGGTCGCCCGTCCGGACGAGCGTGGGGCGCAGCAGTGGGCCGGTGCGCAGGTCGAAGACCTCGGCGAACAGGGACCGGATGACGGCGTCCGCGCTCCCGGCCGCAGGGGTGAGTACGGGCAGAGGCACGGGGGCGGCGCGGTGGATCACCTGGACGCCCTGGCCGTCGACGGTGCCGAAGGTGGTGCGCAGCGACTCGTGGCGGGCCACCAGGGCGTCCAGCGCCCCGCGCAGCGCGCGGAGGTCGAGGGGCCCCGTCAGCCGCAGCGCGATGCCTGAGTTGTACTCGATGCTCCCGGGGTCGTTCTCGGCCGCGAAACGCAGCCGTGCCTGGGCGTACGACAGCGGCAGCACCCCGTCGCGGTCGACCGGTCGGACCGGCTCGGCGGCTTCGCCGGCGGCGGACGCCAGGGCGGCGAGGCCGGCGACGGTGGGCGCGTTGAACAAGTCGCGCACGGTGGCGTCGTACCCGGCCACGCGCAGCCGGGAGATGGCGCGGGTGGTGAGGATCGAGTCGCCGCCGAGGTCGAAGAAGTTGTCGTGCGCGCCGACGCGGTCGAGTCCGAGCACATCGGCCCAGACCGCGGCGACGGCCTTCTCGGCCGCCGTGCCGGGCGGCGTGTACGCGGTCGCCAGGGCGGCCGGGTCGGGGGCGGGGAGGGCACGCCGGTCCACCTTGCCGCTCTGGTTGAGCGGCAGTGCGTCCAGCCGCATCCAGGCCGCCGGCACCATGTAGTCGGGCAGGGCCCCGGCCGCGTAGGCGCGCAGCTCCGCCGCGTCGGCATCCGCGCCCACGACGTAGGCCACCAGTCGCTTGATGCCCGGCCGGTCCTCGCGGGCCACCACCACGGCCTGGGTGACGTGAGGGTGGCGGGCCAGCACGGTCTCGATCTCGCCGAGCTCGATGCGGAATCCGCGCACCTTTACCTGGTCGTCGCGTCGGCCGAGGAACTCGACGGTGCCCTCGCGGGTCCAGCGCACCAGGTCACCGCTGCGGTACATGCGTCCCCCGGTGAACGGGCAGGCCACGAATCGGCCTGCGGTCAGGCCGGGCTTGCCGACATAGCCGCGGGCCAGCCCCGCGCCCTCGATGTAGAGCTCGCCGACCACCCCGGCCGGGACCGGGCGGAGCCGGGCGTCGAGCACGAAGGCGCGGGCGTTGCCGACCGGGCGGCCGATCAGGGGGCGTGCGCTGCCCTGGGCGGTCCACGTCAGTGAGTCACAGGTGCACTCGGTGGGCCCGTAGAAGTTGTACGCGGTGACCTCGGGGTGGGCGCGCAGCGTGTCCCAGATCTGGCCGTCGACGGCCTCCCCGCCGAACACGACGACACTCGGCACATGGGTCTCGTCGGTGAGCAGTCCGTCGGCGATCAGCTCGCGCAGATAGGTGGGTGCCTCGTCGATGACGTCGATCCGGGCGTCCCGCAGGTAGGCGCGGAAGGCCCTCGGGTCGATGTGGGTCTCGTGGTCCACGGCGTGCAGCTGGTGCCCGCCGACCAGCCACAGCAGAGCGACGCAGGACGCGTCGAAGGAGATCGACGCGGTCTGGGCCATGCGCATCCGGCGGCCCTGCGAGGTGGGCTCGAACATGCGCCGGCGGTGGTGGGCGAAGAGGTTGCGGAGGGCACCGTGCCGGATGAGGGTGCCCTTGGGCAGACCGGTGGAGCCGGAGGTGTAGATGACGTACGCGAGGTGGTCCGCGGTGAGCGCGGGTACGGCAGGGGCCTCCGGGGCGCCGTCCGCGCCGCGGTCCAGAGTGAGCAGGGTCCCGGCGTGGTCGGCGAAGCGGCCGGCCAGGTGCTCCTGTACGAGGACGGTCGCGGCACCCGAGTCGGACAGCATGTGCCGGACTCTGTCCGCCGGATAGGCGGGGTCGATGGGCAGGCAGGCGGCGCCGGCCCGGAGGATGCCGAGCAGGGCGACGATCACGTCCGTACCGCGTTCGGCGCAGACACCGACGATGGTGTCGGGCCCGGCGCCCCGCTCGCGCAGGCGGTGGGCCAGTCTGCCGGCGGCCCGGTCGAGTTCGGCAAAGGTCAGCCGCTCATCACCGTGGACCAGTGCGACGGCGTCGGGAGTGCGGGCGGCCTGGGCCGCGAACAGCTCGGGAAGCAACGGCGCCGGGACCTCCGCGGCGGTGTCGTTCCAGCCGCGGGTGAGGGTGTGCTCCTCCTCGGAGGTGAGCATGCGGACCGCCGAGAGCGGCTTGTCCGGGTCGGCCATCTCGGTGAGGACCGCCGCCAGGTGCGCGCCGAGCTGCCGGATGGTGGCCTCGTCGAACAGACCGGTGTTGTAGTTGATCATCCCGGTCAGCGCGCCGTCGTGGACGGCGAAGTCCACGGCCAGCTCGAACTGCGCGGTGTCCACGTCGAAGGGCTGGTCCCGCCACGTCAGTCCGGCACCGGTGGTGGGGGCGGGGGGCGTCTCCATGCTGACCAGTGCCTGCACCAGGGGGCTGCGGCTGGGGTCGCGTTCGCTGACTACGGCGTCCACGACCCGGTCGAAGGGGATCTCGTCGTGGGCGAAGGCGTCCAGGACGGTCTCGCGTACGTCGGCCAGCAGACCCGCGACGCTGCCCCGCTCGTCGATCCGCGTCCGCAGGGCGACGGTGTTGACGAAGAAGCCGATGAGACTCTCCAGCTCGGCCCGGTCGCGGCCGGAGGTGACCGTGCCGACGACCACGTCCTGCTGGCCGCTGTAGCGGGAGAGGACCAGCTGCACCGCGGCGACCAGCCCCATGAACAGGGTCACTCCACGCTCCCTGCACACCTCGGTGAAGCGGGCGGCGACCTCGGCCGGGACCTCGAACTGCGCCAGTGCGCCGGCCCAGGTGCGCTCAGCCGGGCGGGGCCGGTCGGTGGGCAGTTCCAGGACGGGTGCGCCGGCCAGCCGCGTACGCCAGTGTTCCAGGCCCGCGGCGAGTGCGTCCGGGGTCAGCCGCTCCCGCTGCCAGGCGGCGAAGTCGGCGTATTGGAGGGCGAGCGGGGGGAGTTCGGCGCCTCGGTACAGCTGGTCGAGCTCGCGGAGCGCGACGCCCATGGACCATCCGTCGGTGATCATGTGGTGCATCGCGAGCACCAGGATGTGCTCCTCCTCCGCGACACGGAGCAGCGTGGGGCGCAGCAGCGGACCGGTGAGCAGGTCGAAGACACCGCCGAGCGCCGCACGGATCCGCCCGGGTACGTCGGCGGGCGCGCACTCGACGACCGGCAGGTCGACGGGAGCCGCCGGCCGGACGAGCTGCACGGCCTCGCCATCGGCCTCCGCGAACGTGGTTCGGAGGGACTCGTGCCGGGCGACGAGGGCGTCCAGCGCCCGGCGGAGCGAGGCCACGTCCAGCGGGCCGGTGAGCCGCACCGCGCCGCCGGAGTTGTATTCGGTGCTCTCCGGGTCGAGTTCGGCCGCGAACCACAGCCTGCGCTGGGCGTACGAAAGGGGCAGCGGGCCACCGTCCCTGGCGACCGGAACCGGCGGGGCGTCGGTGTCCGTGAGAGCGGACCGGTCGGCGGACGTGCCGATCAGGGCGGCCAGGGCGGCGACGGTGGGGTGGTCGAAGAGGGTGCGTACGGTCGCCGGGTAGCCGGCCCGGCGCAGCCGGGACACGGCCTGGATGCTGAGCAGCGAGTCACCACCGAGGTCGAAGAAGTCGTCGGCCACGCCCAGTCGTTCGGCGCCGAGGACCTCGGCGAAGACATCGGCCACGGCCCGTTCGGCGGCAGTCGCGGGAGCGATGTACTCCCGCACGAGGGTGGACAGGTCGGGGGTGGGCAGGGCCTCGCGGTCGACCTTGCCGTTCGCGTTGAGCGGGAACGCGTCGAGGACCATGCAGATGGCCGGGACCATGTAGTCGGGCAGTGAGCGGCCCACGAACTCGCGCAGTTCGGCGGGGAGGACGCCGTCGCCGACGACGTAGCCGACGAGTCTGCGGGTGCCGGGCCGGTCCTCGCGCACCACGGCGACCGCCTGGGACACGGCGGGGTGCCGGGTCAGCGCGGCCTCGACCTCGCCGGGTTCGATGCGGTGGCCGCGCACCTTGATCTGATGATCGGTACGGCCGAGGAACTCGAGCTGGCCGTCGGCGCGCCGCCGTACGAGGTCACCCGTGCGGTACATACGGCCGCCGGTGAACGGGGCGGCCACGAAGGCGCCCGAGGTGAGGCCGGGGCGGCCCACATAGCCGCGGGCGACCCCGGGGCCGGCGAGGTAGAGCTCGCCGGCGGTGCCGTCCGGCACCGGCCGCAGCCAGCCGTCCAGGACGAAGGTGCGGGTGCCGTCGATCGCACGGCCGATCGGGGGCGCGGCGACGGCCGGGGCCAGCCGGTCGCTGAGGGTGGCCGCGACCGTGGTCTCGGTCGGCCCGTACGCGTTGAGCAGGATCCGGCCGGGCCCCCAGCGGGCGGGGATCTCGGCGGGCATCGCCTCGCCGCCGGAGACCAGGGCCCGCAGGTGCGGCAGAGGCACGTCGGGCAGGGTGGAGATGGAGGCGAGCGGCAGCATCGCGTGGGTGATCCGCTGCTCGTCCAGAAGCCGGACGAGGGGCTCGCCGACGCTCTGGCCGGGCGCGGCGAGGACGAGGGCCGCGCCGGCCGTCCAGGCGTTGACGAGGTCCCCCATGGCGACGTCGAAGCCCAGGGAGACGCTCTGCAGGATGCGTGAGTGGCCGTCGAGCTCCAGGGCGCGGACGTGTGCGGCGCCCAGGTCGCGCAGACCTCGGTGGGACACCGCGACCCCCTTGGGGGTACCGGTGGAGCCGGAGGTGTAGATGACGTACGCCGCCGCGTCCGGGTGGTCGGGCCGCCGGGGGGGTACGGGGCTGATGTCCCTGCCGAGGGCGAGGAAGTCCCTCGCGTTCAGCTCCGGTGCGGTGTCGGCGTTGCCGAGGACCAGCCGGGCGCCCGCGTCGGCGGCCATGAAGGCGAGCCGGTCGGCGGGGTGGGCCGGGTCGAGCGGCAGGTAGACCGCGCCCGTCTTGACCACCGCGAGCAGGGAGACCAGCCAGTCCACGCTTCGCGGGAGGCTGACGCCGACCACGGTCTCGGGCCCGACGCCGATGTCGGCGAGCCGGTGGGCCAGGCCGTTGGCGCGGGCGTCGAGTTCGCCGTACGAGAGCGTGGTGTCCCCGCAGACGATGGCGGGCGCGTGAGGGCGGCGAGCGGCCTGGGTCTCGAAGAGACCGGGCAGGGTCGTGGTCGGGCGCGACCCCTCGGCGGGTCCGTTCTCTTCGGCGAACCGGTGCTGTTCGGCTGGGGTGAGCAGCGGGACGCGGGCCAGGAGCTCCTCGTCGACCAGGCCGCGGACCAGGGTGGCAAGCCGCTCCGCGAGGCGGGTCGCGGCCGTGTCCCCGAACACCTCGGGGTCGTAGGACATACGCAGGGAGACGCCCGGTTCGTGGCCGCCGACGAGCTGACGGCCGGTGAAGGCGGTCAGTGAGAGCGGGTAGTCGCCGCCCTGGACGGCGGCGTCCGCCTCGGTGACGGCGAGGCCGTGGCGGGCGGCGAGGTCGTCGGCCACCGGGTAGTTCTCGAAGACCAGGACGCTCTCGAAGAGGCGGGTGCCGGCCGGCAGGTCGGCGAGCGCGGTGAGCTCGGGCAGCGAGAGGTACTCGTGGGCGCGGGACTGCCACTGTTCGGCCTGGAGTTCCTGGAGCCACTGCACGACCGGCTTGGCCGGGTCGAGGACCGTGCGTACCGGAACCGTGTTGATGAACAGGCCGATGGCGGAGTCGGCACCGGCCAGGTCGGCCGGGCGTCCTGAGGTGGTGGCGCCGAATACGACGTCCCGCCGTCCCGAGCAGGCGGAGAGCAGCAGCGCCCAGGCCCCTTGGATCACCGCGTTGACCGTCAACCGGTGGCGACGCGCGAACTCCCCGATCTCGGCGGGCAGAGTCCCGGGGAGCACGACGTCGAGATGCCTGATGGCGGCGGGTCCGGTGTCCTGAAGGTCCTGGGGGTCAGGGGCGGCGGGAAGGGTGAGGGCGGTCTCGTAGCCCGCCAGTACGGAGCGCCAGTGCGCGCGGTCGGCCTCGGTGTCGCGGGCGTCGAGCCATTCCAGGTAGTCCCGGTAGGAGACGCGGACCTGGGGCACTCCGCCCGCGTACCGGGTGAAGACATCGTCCAGCAGCAGCGGAGTGCTCCAGCCGTCCAGCAGCAGATGGTGGAAAGTCCACACGAGCTGGACGCGGGCACCGCCGAGGTCGGCGAGGGACAACCTCATCAGCGGGGCCTGGTCGAGCCTGAGGTCGTGGAAGTCTGCGCTCTTGCGGGCCGCCAGGCGTTCGGCACGCGCGGTGGCGTCGAGTGCGGTCCAGTCCTCGGTGTGGACGGGTATCTCCACGCGCTCGTGAACCAGAAGGGCCGGTTGGTCCGCCTGTTCCCACACCACGGAGACGCGTAGTGCGTCGGAGGCGTTGACGGCCTCCTGCCATGCGGCCGCCAGCCGCTGGACATCATCCGCGCCCTCGAGCACGAAGGACATCTGCTCGACATACGCCGTCCCCGACGGATCCTC